>CAYOKT010000078.1:5741-9688 GCA_964404605.1 uncultured bacterium | reverse complement strand
CCACGGTCCCGGCGGTGGACAGGGCCACGGTCCCGGCGGTGGTATGGGTCATGGCCCTGGAGGTGGCAGGGGCCGCGGCATGGGCCGCGGCGGCGGCTTCGGAGGCGGGCGCGGCGGCGGCGGGAGAGGGCGCTGAAGCGTGGTCTCACCGACCGTACGAGGAGGTACGAGTTGAACTTGCAGCCTGGTAGATGGAGGACACGGAGATGAGTTACCGTGAGTTGTACGACGACTGGGGCCCCTGGTGGGGCCGAGGGTATGGCCGGGGCTGGTTCGGTCATGGATTCCGCGGGGTCGGCCGCGGTGGAATCCCCTGGGGCGGCGGGTACGGACGCTGCTGGGGCGGCGGCCCCGGAGGAGGCTGGTATCGCGGCGGCTGGGGCCGGCATTACCCGGGCTGGCAGGAACCCTGGCGCCGGGACTGGAGCGAGGAGGACGAGCGGGAAGCCCTGGCCCGTTACGCCCGTGACCTGAAGGAAGAGCTGGACGAGGTCAACCGGCGCATCGAGAGGCTGGGACGCGGCGAGTCCGGCGGAACGAGCGGACAGGTTTAACCAGGAACCGGGGAGGAACCATGAGGACCCGTATCGCGATCGCCACGGAGGACGGCACCCGGCTCGCCCAGCACTTCGGCCGCACTCCCTATTTCGCCGTGTACACCGTGGAAAACGGCGGGATTCTGCATCGCGAACTCCGCGAGAACAACTTTTCTCCACACATGATGGGCATGCGCGGGGCGGGGTTGGGGCACGGTCCCGGCGGTCACGGGCGGATTCTCGCCGCGCTGCGCGACTGCGACCTGGTGGTCTCGCGCGGGATGGGCCGCCGCGTGTACAACGACCTGCGGGCGGCCGGCATCGAGATGGTGATCACGGACTCCGAGACGGTTGACGAGGTCATCCGGGCTTACCTGGATGGCGTCCTCGTCGACACGGGGGAATGTTGCAACCATTCGCACGAAGATGGGCATTCTCCTCACCAGTTGGGGCCGGGAGAGCGGAACTGACCCGCGCGCCCATCCGGGCGGATAGGAGCCACTGAATGTCGCGTCCCCCGATCCGCAGACAGGTGTCGGTCCGCCCCGCCGCCCTGGTGTTCAAGCCGGTGGGGCTGCCATACCACCGCCTCGAAGAGCTCGAGCTGACCCTCGACGAGCTGGAAGCCCTGCGCCTCGCCCACATGCAGGGCTTCTACCAGGAGGCGATCTCCCGGCGGATGGGGGTATCGCGCCAGACGGCCGCGCGCATCCTCGATCGGGCACACAGGAAAATGACCGAGGCGCTCATCGAGGGGAAGGCGCTTCGGGTGGTCGACGGCCCGGTGCGCCGGATGCCGGATGACCCCGACCTCTGCCCCCGCTGCGGACACCACCGCGGCGGCGAGCATAGAGGGAGGAGATGGTGCGGGCGCTGCCGGAATGATGTCCCTGTGAAGGGTTGACGATCCGGGCGACCGGCTGGGTGGCCTTGCGCTTCAATGGGTGGCCCTGTAGACTTTGATGACAGGGTACGATAGGGTTTTATTGATGTTAGATGGCAAATAAAAGAATAAAACGCCACATAACAGACTGTCATCAAGAAACCCTGCCGTCAAAGCCGACAGAACCACACGACTTTGGTCGTGAAAACCCTTATGAAACCCGGGACTGAAGTCCGGGCCACCCGTCGACGATGGGCATGGGTCCCGCCCTGTGTCTCCAGCGAGAGCGTCCCCGCACCTGTCGGTGCGGGGACGCTCCACTAAGGGCACAACTCGAGGAACAGACCGCCGAGAGACCTCCCTCCCTCCTGCGCGGCGCACCCTACTTCAGGCGGGCCTTGAGACGATTGTATTCCCTCGCTGTCGCGGGAAGGTCGAGGGCGTCGTACCGTTTGCCGATGAGGAGCGGATAGGTGGAATAGACGAGGCGGTAGAACTCCTCGGGGGCGAGTTCCCTCGTGTTCGCGACGACGTAATCCAGGTTCATGCATTGCCGGGGCGAGAGGTTGGTGATGAACCCGATGGATCTCAATTGCAGGTAGATCCGTATGCTGCTGTAATGATGGACGGTCAACCGGGTACCGAGGAGATCATCTTGCATCGCCAGGTCGAGGATGTCCGGCACATAGGGACCGAACTGGGTGATTCTCCACGACAGCCCGGTGATCTGTTCCCCCTCGGTGATCGCATGCCTCCAGTCCGCGAGGTAGACAAGATGAGTGAGGCGGACATGAGTCAGGTCTTCGGGATAGGGATAGGCCTTGAGCAGGTAGACGAGGACATCCTTCAGGTCGGCCATCTCAGAACCCCGCCGTCATCGCTTCGTGCAGAGTCGGGGCCATAAGCGCCACGATCTCCCCCAGTTCCTGCAGGAAGGTCTCTTCCGGTTCGGCGAACGCCTTTCGAAGCTCCCCCTCCTTGTAGCGGTCCGGTTTTGTCGCTTCGAGCAGCAGCAGGGCCAGCGGGCGGAGTTCCTTTGGATCCTTGATCATGATTCCGCAGAAGAGGCGCGCTTTCATCGCCTCGCCGATCACGTCCTCGCGGATCCACCCCATCTCCCGGCAGCGTTCGATGTACAGCTCAAGGTCCGCTCCCGGGTCCGGGAAATCGCAATCGAAATACCATCCTTCCTTCCACACCCGGGCGAGCACACCGACGTTGTCCGGCATGCTCCACCGCCCGCGCCGGGCAAACTGGGGGTGAAAACTGAACCGCGCGACGGGAAGGAAAGAATCACTATCGTTGTCATGGGTGTAGAGTGTCAGCCGCTCGGCGCACCCCTCCACGGTGCCGAAGCCGAGAGCGTTGCGCCCCAGCGAGGCCAGGTACCCCTCTGCGAGCAGGCGATAGCTCCGTAGGAAAGAAGCTCGCTCTTCCACGCAGCGGTCGTGACGCTTCTGCAATCCCCGGAGTTTCCCCCGCCGGCTGAAGTGAACGAACAGCAGGAGCAGGTACAGGAGCGCAAAGGAGAGGGACAGGCTGAAGTACCCGTTGATTCTCGACTGCTCGAGGGTTTCATAGCCGATGAGGGAGATCACCTCATCGCGGATCAGCCAGATGAGGATGATAAACAGGAAGGTCAAGACGACGAGAAACCAGTCCACCCCATGACGATCGATCCAGATCTTGATGCGGGAAAACAGGGACATACGCGCCGCCTTGACCTGAGGCCCCCTGAGTGTTTCATCTCACGAGAATTGCGGTCCCCGGGGCCGTTCAAGCTACGAAATCCACCGGGGCCGGGCAAGGAGCGCGGTTCTACCCGCGGCCATGATCCCCCGGCGGAATCCGGTTCTCCTCCTCCCGGCCTTCACCTGCGAGGCGAAGCCGTTCGACGTCCTTCGGGCGGTTGAGGTTCAACAGCGCCTCCGCCCCGCCCGGCGGGACGATTACCTCCCACCGCATCCGGTCGAAGGCCGCTCTCAGGGCGAGTTGGCCCTTCTCAAGCTGCCGGCGCCAAAGGCGCGCCGTGCGCGGATGGTAGAGGGCGGCGAGGGGCTCCGGGTCGCCGTCCACGGTGAGCGTCAGCGCATCGAGCTCCTCCCGCATTCCTTCGATCAGCGCGCGCAGGTCCGCCGCCGTGAGAAGCGGCAGATCCGCCGCCAGGACAAGCGCACAGGCCTGCCCGGCATCCTCGAGGGCGGCGACCATTCCGCCCAGCGGCCCGCGTCCGGGCTCCGCATCCGGCAGGGTGCGTATCCCTTCCGGCGCGATCCCGGCGAGCGTGTCCCCGACGAGGGTCGGCTCCCCGCCGGCCGCTTCGGTGACAACCGCCACCGCCCTTTCGAGGAGAGTCGATGCACCGAGGGTGAGCAGGCGTTTGTCGCTCCCCATGCGGCGGCTCCCACCGCCGGCGATGATATAACCGCGAATGTCCACGCCTTGCAGCGCCATCCGGACTCCCGCTCGCCGTGAATCACCGGGGGCACAGCGGCTGAACCGGGCACGGCCCGCTCCCCCTTTCGCCC
>CAYOKT010000078.1:1608-5641 GCA_964404605.1 uncultured bacterium | reverse complement strand
CCCCTCCCGCGCCGCACCTGTTATCTTTGCCCAAGGATCGATGGGAGAGAAAACGTGACGAAACCACGGACTGGACTTTCACTGGTCTCCTTCCAGGAGGCTCGCGCGAGGCTGGCGGACGCCGCGCAGGCCCTGACCCCGGTGGAGCTGCCGCTCGAGGAGGCATCCGGTCTCCGCCTCGCGGAGGATGTGACCGCGGATGTCGATATGCCGTTCACCGATGTCTCCGCGATGGATGGATACGCCGTCCGGAGTGCGGACCTGGAGGCCGGGCAGCCGCTACCCGTGGCGTTCGAGATCCCCGCCGGGCGGGCGCCCGGTCCGCTGCCCGCGGGTTCCTGCGCCCGCATTTTTACCGGTGCGGCGCTGCCGGAGGGCGCGGACACGGTGGTCGAGCAGGAGAGGGCGCAGGTTCTGCCTGACGGCCGGGTGCGGCTCGATGCGCTCGAAGTGGGCGCGAACGTGCGCGAGCGCGGCGGCATCTTCGCTTCCGGGCAGCCCCTCGCGCAGGCCGGAACCCTCCTGAGCCCCGCCTATGCCGGGCTGCTCGCCGCGGGGGGTGCCGCGCGGGTGCGGGTGGTGCCGCGCCCCAGGGTCGCCGTCGTGGTCACCGGTTCGGAGCTGGTGCCCTCCGAGCAGCCCCTCCGCCCCGGCAGGTCACGCGACAGCAACCGCTATATGCTCCGTGCCCTCGCCCATGAAGCGGGTTTTCCCCTGGTGTCATCGACCTCCTCGAGCGACCGTGTCGAGGACCTGGTCAGCGCCATCGGCGAGGCCGCCCAAGTGGCGGACCTCGTGGTCACCAGCGGAGGTGTCTCCGTGGGCGACTACGATCTCGTGCCGGACGCCCTCGCATCGCTCGGCGGGGTGGAGCTGTTTCACGGCGTCCTGATGAAACCCGGCAAGCCGGTTCTCGCCGCCCGGCTGGGGAAGACATGGGTCATCGGCCTGCCGGGCAACCCGGTCTCCTCCTTCGTCGGTTGGCACCTGTTCTGCCGGCCCCTCGGCCGGGTCCTCGCGGGGGAATCCGGCGCTCTCGAGGACCGGCCGGTGCAGGCCGCGTTGACCGCGCCGACGAGGAACAAGGGGAAACGGCCCTATTTCATCCCGGCCGTGATGCGCGCCACGGAGCACGGCACCACGGCCGACCCGATGATCTCGCGCGGCTCGCATGACATCCGGACCACGGCGGACGCGAACGCGCTGCTCCTCCTCGATGTTCGGGGAGACTACCGCGCCGGGGACGTTTTGGCGGCCTATCCGATCGAGTGATATATTGACCTGAAGCCGAGCCGCCCTGCGAAACCGGTGAAATGTGCCACCGGGGCCGGGGCGCCGGCGCATCGAAAAGAGACAGTACATCTCCGACCCGTCGTATCTGCGGAAGCGGTTGTCTGTTTCCATGAGCGGCGGGCGGTGGGCCCGGAGCTTCTCCGGAGCCCCGAGGGTTCGGCGGGAAACGGCCGGGCCTCCCGTGCTTGGAAAGGAGATGTGGTTGATTCGCTCCTCCACCCCACTCCGTGCGGCGGTGTGGACAGGAGTGCGGGAAGAGGCGGGCGGCTTTCCGGCCGAGTTCCCCCCGCCGCGCACCCTGCGCCTGTCGGTCACCGATCGCTGCAACTTCCGTTGCCGGTATTGCCTCCCGCCCGGCTTTCCGAGGGCGGTGAAGTCCGCTCCGCCGCTCCCCCCCCGCGAGCTGGTCCGCCTCGTTCGCACGCTGTGCGGGCAGTACCCGATCACGCGGGTAAAACTCACCGGGGGAGAACCGCTGGTCCGGCGGGAAATCGTCGAGATCGTCTCGAAATTGTCCTCCATCGAGGGAATCGAGGAGATCTCGATGACGACCAACGGAGCTCTCCTCGCCTCCCGGGCGGCGGCGTTGAAACGGGCCGGGCTGCGCCGGGTGAACGTCTCGCTCGACTCCCTCGACCCCGACCGTTTCGCCGCGCTGACCCACGGCGGCCGTCTCGACCGAACCCTCGCCGGGATCGAAGCCGCCCTCGCCGCGGGGTTGACGCCGGTGAAGTTGAACAGCGTCCTCCTGCGCAGCACCTGGGAGCGTGAAGTGCCCGCCCTGCTCGAGTACTCCGCTGCGCGTGGACTCGAAGTACGCTTCATCGAGTTGATGCGTACCGGCACGGATGCCGAATGGGTGGAGGGTGAATTCATCTCCGCCGACCTGGTGAGACGCTGGCTGGAGCGGCACGGCGAGGTCGCCGCCCTGCCCGAGCTGCCGGAGGGTCCGGCCCGCCGCACCCGCCTCCGCTGGGCCGGGCGGGAGATCACCGTCGGCTGGATCACTCCCCTCTCCCATCCCTTCTGCGGCGACTGCTCCCGCCTGCGGATGGATGCCCGCGGCACCCTGCGGCGCTGCCTGATGGACGACGCCGTCTTCCCCTTCGCCGACCGGGCGGACCGTTTGGGGGAGGAAGAAACGCGGAACGACCTGGACCGTTACCTCGCGGGGAAGCGCCCGCCGGCGACAATGGGCAGCGAGGCGACGATGAACGCGGTGGGGGGATGAGATGGGGTCCACGAGCCACATGGACGGTGAGGGCCGCCTGCGGATGGTGGATGTCGGCGGCAAGACGCCGACCGAGCGCCGCGCGGTCGCGGAGGGCTGGCTGATCGCGGGCGAGGAGGTGATGCACGCCGTGCAGGACGGCCACGCGCCGAAGGGCAACCTCTACGAGGCGGCCCGGCTCGCCGGAATCCTCGCCGCCAAGCGCACCGCCGACCTGGTCCCCCTCTGCCACCCCCTGCCGCTGTCCCATGTGCAGGTGGATTTCGAGCCCGCGGCGGACCGGGTCCGGATCATCGCCTCCGCCTCGACCGTGGCGGCAACCGGCGTCGAGATGGAGGCCCTGACCGCGGTCAGCGTCGCCGCGCTCACCCTGTACGACATGCTGAAGGCGCTCTCGAAAGGGTTGCGCATCGAGGGCATCCGCCTGCTGGAGAAGCGGGGCGGGAAATCGGGCACCTGGCGGGCGGACGAGGCCGGGGCGGGCCGATGAGCAGCGGCGGCACCGTCCGGCATGTCTGCGTCTCGACGAAGAAGGGAACCCCGAAGCACGCCGCCGATCAGGTGCGGCTCATCGCGGGCCATGGGATCGAGGGGGATGCCCACGCCGGCGACCGGCACCGGCAGATCAGCCTGCTGGCGCTGAAGGATATCGACGCCATGCGCGCCCTGGGGTTGACCCTGAACCCCGGCGCGTTCGGGGAGAACATCGTTCTCGACGGGGTCGATCTCGAGGAGCTGGGGATCGGCAGCCGGCTGGCGCTCGGCGAAACGGGGCTGGAGATCACCCAGAGGGGCAAGGTCTGCCACACCCGCTGCGCGATCTACAACAAGACCGGCGACTGCATCATGCCGCGCCTGGGGATCTTCGCCCGGGTGACCCGCGGGGGCCTTCTCCAAGCCGGGGCGGAGGTGGAGGTGGAAGAACTCGTCCCGAGGTCACGGATCCAGGCAGCGGTGCTCACCGTCTCCGACAGTTGCGCGGCGGGCGAGGCGCTGGACACCGCCGGCCCGGCGGCGGCGGACCTGCTTCGTGAGGAACTCGGCGCTCATATCGCCTGGACGGGGGTTCTGCCCGATGACCGGGCCGCCCTCGTCGAGACCCTGGTGGACCTGTGCGGCCGTGGCATCGACCTCGTGATGACCGTGGGCGGCACCGGCTGCGGGCCGCGGGATGTCACCCCCGAAGCGACACGGCAGGTGATCGAGCGGGAGGTGCCCGGGCTGGCGGAGGAGATGCGGCGGGTCTCGGCGGCGATCACCCCCCACGCCCTGCTGCAACGGGGTGTCGCGGGGATCCGGGGAGCGACGCTGATTGTCAACCTGCCGGGGAGCGAGAAGGCGGCGCGGGAAAATCTCGCGGCCCTCCTGTCCGCCCTGCCCCATGCCGTGCGCCTGCTGCGCGGCGATACGAGCCACCCTGCAGCGGACCGGGGCCGTGCAAAGCCGGAACCGGCGACCGGGAGCCGGAACCGCGACGCCACCGGGTAACCCGGGAATCCATCCCCTCCG
>CAYOKT010000078.1:0-1508 GCA_964404605.1 uncultured bacterium | reverse complement strand
GAGGGGTGGCCCGGGACTTCAGTCCCGGGTTTCATAAGGGTTTTACAACGGACGAACCACCTTCTCTCGGCAGAGTTTCATGATTTTATCCTTTTACGTTGCATTATATCCTTTGTTCTGTCATGTAATATCATGGAAATCCATCAGACCCTGTCATCAAAGCTGACAGGGCCACCCTACCGACACTATAGGGACAGGGCCACCATCCGGGGGAATCCGCTCATCCTTCCAGCGAACCGACGCACCACCCACCGAGACGCCATTCTGGGAAATAGGCACCAGAGATTCCCGCGGGGGCTCTCTCGCATTATCTTTGCGTTGACATACCATCCTCCAGGGGGAGTCCACCATGGCCGAAGTCCGGCTCGAACACGTCTACAAGATCTATCCCGGCGATGTCGCCGCCGTGCAGGATGCGAACATCGAAGTCGGCGAGCGTGACTTCGTCGTCCTCGTCGGCCCCAGCGGTTGCGGGAAGACGACGACTCTTCGCATGGTCGCGGGGTTGGAGGAGATCTCCCAGGGCGAGATTTACATCGACGACCAGGTGGTGAACAACGTCCCGCCGAAGGATCGCGACATCGCGATGGTCTTCCAGAACTACGCCCTCTACCCGCACATGAGCGTGCGGGAGAACATGGCCTTCGGGCTGAAACTGCGCCACTTCGACAAGGCGGAAATCGAGAGGCGTGTCGGGGAGGCCGCCGAGATCCTCGAGCTGACCCCCCTGCTCGACCGCAAGCCGAAGGCGCTCTCCGGCGGGCAGCGCCAACGGGTCGCGCTCGGGCGGGCCATCGTGCGCAAGCCGAAGGTGTTCCTCTTCGATGAGCCGCTCTCCAACCTCGATGCCAAGCTGCGCACCCAGATGCGGGCGGAGATCATGAAGCTGCACCGCAGGCTGGAGGCGACCATCCTCTATGTCACACACGACCAGGTCGAGGCGATGACCATGGGCTCGAAGATCGTGGTGATGAAGGACGGCATCGTCCACCAGGTCGACACGCCGCTGAACCTGTACAACAAGCCGGTCAACCGTTTCGTCGCGGGCTTTATCGGCTCGCCGACGATGAACTTCGTCGAGGGCGAGATGCGCGGCGGGGTCTTCACCGGAGGGCAGCTGAGCTGCCCCCTGAAAGGGCGGATACAGCAACAGCGTGAAGGTTCGGCAATGCCGAAGGACGTTGCGTCTACTGGGGGCTCGGAAATGCCGGGCGGCAAGGCTGTGATGGACGGCCCGGCGGTGTTGGGGATACGCCCGGAGGACCTGCAGTGGGGCGCGGGCGGGGAGAACGAGGGCCGCCTCCGCGCCGAGATCGAACTGGATGAGCCGATGGGCTCGGAGATCCACCTCCACCTCCGCGACGGCGAGACACTCTATGTCGCCAAGGTCCCCCCGGACACGGTGTTCGAACTCGGCACCGAGGCGGACATGCACTTCGACCCCCAGCGGGTCCACCTCTTTCACCCGGAGACGGGGGAGGCGCTGCTATAACGGAGTAGCCGGCGAC
>CAYOKT010000077.1:9142-12670 GCA_964404605.1 uncultured bacterium | reverse complement strand
CGCACTCCCCGGGGCGCCTTTCCCGTTTGCGGGCCGGGAAGCGCCCGTGTATCTTTCCGCGGATGTGACGGAACGCAAGGGGGGCGGGAGACAACGCCCTAACTCAGCGCTCCGCCTCGACAACGACCGGAGAGGTGGCCGAGTGGTTGAAGGCGCTCGCCTCGAAAGCGAGTGACGGGCAACCCCCGTCCGTGGGTTCGAATCCCACCCTCTCCGCCAGGGCGGCGGCTCCCCGCCCCATCCGACGACACCGCCCGGCCTTCCCGCCGCCCGGTTCCGGACCGGTGGCCACGGTAATACGCCGCTTGGGCGGGTCCACCCACCGGAGCAGGCGGGACGCCACCCGATCTTCCCGCCTCCCGAACCGCGGCCGCAAGCATAGCCGCCGCCGGGGAATGGGATAAAGCGCCAATCGGTGGCGGATAGAACCATTTCGCCGCCGGGGCTGGGCGGGGACGCCACCACTACAAGGGGGAATCGATGCCGTTCGACTCCAGCGTGGACCGTTCCGGGATGCGCCAAAACCTGCTCGATTGGCCCCTGCAGGTGCGCCGCAGCCTACACCAGGGCAGGCGGTACGGCGAAAACACTCCCTCCCCTCCCCCGCGCGTTCTGCTGTGGGTCGGGATGGGCGGCAGCGCCATCGGCGGCGACCTGTGCGCCTCCCTCGCGGCCGGCCATGCCCCCTTCCCCCTGGTAGTGCACCGCGGCGGCCCGCTTCCGGCCTGGGTCGGGCCGGAAGACCGCCTCCTGCTGGTCAGCTTCTCGGGTGGCACGGCCGAGACCCTCGCGACCGCCGAGGAAGCCGTCGCGCGCAAGGTCCCCTGCGACGTCCTCACCTCCGGGGGGCGGCTGGAAAAATGGGCGGCGGGACAGGGACTGGAGGCCTGGAAAGTCCCCGGCGGCCGTCCGCCCCGCGCCGCGCTCGGCGACCTGTTCGCCACGGCCTGGGGCGCCCTCGCGGCGCGCGGTTGGTGCAGGCTGGGCGAGGAAGAGGAGACGGACGCCCTCGCGGCGCTGGAGGGAATCACCACGGCGTGCAGCGTCGAACCCGGGGAGGACAGCCACCCCCTGGCCGGCCTGCTGACGGGCCTGCATACACGCCTGCCGATGGTGTACGGCACCGGCCGCCTGGGTGCCGCGGCGCACCGCTGGGCAACGCAGATCAACGAGAACGCCAAGCGCCCGGCGCACTGGGGGGTCCTGCCCGAGATGAACCACAACGAGGTGGTCGCCTACATCGAGGGCAGCGAATGGGCCCGGAGGGGGAGCCTCCTCCTGCTGGTCGACCCGGACAGCCCGGACGATGTCCAGACGCGCGCACGGGTGACCCTCGAGATCGCCCGGGATGCCGGCTGGTGGACCTGGCGGACCTCACCCGCCGCGGCGACACCCCTCGGGCGGCTGCTGGAAACGGTGGCTCTCGGGGACTGGCTCAGCTTCTGGATGGCCCTCGAGGCGGGAGTGGACCCGACGCCGATCGCGCCCATCGACCGCCTGAAAGCGGCGTTATAGTAGATTCCCCGGAGAACTTGCACGCCGTGGCGGGCAAGCCGCGCCAGGGCTGTCTTCCGGCATCATAAGGGCACGGCGCGCCGTGCCCCTGCAACACAATACCATGCGCCGATTCCCCGGGATGCCGCCGCGCCTGCGGCGGATAAATCGCTCCCCTCTACCTGCTGACAGGGTCACCCGGTCACTCTCGGGTAAGCCCTTGTGAACGTAAGAGATGAGACCCGGGACTGAACTCCCGGGCCACCCTCAAAGAAGCGCCCCGCGCGGAAGTGCGCGGGGCGCTCGGCATTTCAGCTTTTCAAGCGGTTACACCACTGGGCCTAGAGACTCGGGCGGACCACCTACTCCTTGCCCGGGGCCGGCTCGTCCTTCGCCTTCTGCTCCAGCTCCTTGATCTCATCGCGCAGGCGGGCGGCTTCCTCGTACGCTTCGCGTTCCACCGCCTCGTTCAGCTTACGGTTCAGCTCGGCCAGCCGATCCTCCGATGGAGGCGAGGGGAGATCCTCCGCCTGGGCGATCTCGCCGCGCATCCCCGCCTCGGTGAACACCTCCGGCGCAACGAACACCGGGGCCTCGGTCTTCAACGCCAGCGCGATGGCATCGCTGGGGCGGGCATCGATCTTCTTCTCGCCATCGACGGTCTGCAGGTACACCAGGGCATAGAAGGTGTTCTCCTTGAGCTCGGTGACCTCCACCCGCAGTACCTTGGCCTGGGACGCTTCCAGCAGGTTGTGGAACATGTCATAGGTCAGCGGGCGGACATACTTGAGCCCCTGGAGGAGCAGGGAGATGGTGTGCGCCTCCGTGGCGCCGATGAAAATCGGCAGCCACTGCTCCCCCTCCTTCTCCTTGAGGATGACGACATAGCCCTGGTACGGCGGGCTGATGGAAATTCCGCTGACCTCAACAGGGATCATGTGCCGGTTCACTCCTGACCTGAAAACACCGGTGTCCGGCGGGTACTGACCGCCCTGGACCCGGCCATGTGGTGCAATATACCCCGGTGGATTTGAGGTGTCAACAAGAGTGATGGATCCCCCGGGGAAGAGGCGGACACGTGCGGCGGCCCGCTTCAAGGCGATGAAGGCTCTCCGCTCCCGTCGAACCACCTTGGACGCTCACTATTTCGTCCATTCGTCTCTCTACACGGCAGAAAAAAAGGGACCGGCCGACACGAGCGACGGCCGTTCCCATACCTCGAAAATGGTTCAAGTGTTTCTCGTAACTCCGTAGATAGTCCCAAGAAACGATCCAGAAAAGCGCGCCAATACCACTCAGTACCGCCGGAAGAGGCCGACCACCTTTCCGAGGATGCGGAAGTCCGGGGTGCCCCGTTCGACCACGATCGGCCCGTGGTAGGGGCTCCGCGACTCGAGAACCACCCGGTCCTTCTCCGGCCGGTAGACCTTCACCGTGGCGTCATCGCCGATCAGGGCGACCACGACATCGCCCGGCTCGGCATCCTCCTGCACGCGGCAGAAGACCACATCGCCGTCATGGATTCCGGCATCCACCATGGAGCGGCCCTTGACCCGCAGGGCGAAGGTCTCCCCGCCGGGTGCAAAGTCGGCATCGATCGCGATATGGCCCTCGATGTTCTCCTCGGCGAGGATCGGCTGGCCCGCCGCGACACGCCCGATCACCGGGATCTCGACCACCGAACTGGTGGGCATCACCATGTCGCTCAGCTCCACCAGGTGCCCGCTGGACAAGCTCCGCTCGCCCGTCCTCTCCCCGATGTGGCTCTCGAGAATGACCTCTTTCCCGCGGGGAGTCAGCTCGATGGCGCGGCTGCGGTACCTCAAACGCCGGATGTACCCCTTCTTCTCCAACGCCTCGAGGATGCTGCGGACACCGTTGGTCGAGTGGATGTTCTCCGCCTTACCGATCTCGCGAAAGGTCGGCGGGTAACCGTGCAGGTGAATCCCTTCGCCGATCCGCAGCAACACCGAACGCTGCCTTGCGGTCAAACCCTGTGCCATGATTCCGGCTCCCCGGCGGGTGCGCCATGCA
>CAYOKT010000077.1:0-9042 GCA_964404605.1 uncultured bacterium | reverse complement strand
ACTGGACAGATGCTCACGGCACAAAAGTACAGTGAACAAGAGTGCGAAATCAAGGGGAAGGACGAAAGGAGGTGAAACCAACGGAAAGGGAACGGCATTCAGAGGAAAAGCGGGCTTAAGAACGAGCCGCTTCGCGTTGCAGCATGAGGGTCACGGGGCCGTCGTTCACGAGTTGCACCTGCATGCGGGCGCCGAAAACGCCCTCGGAGACCTTGAGCCCCTCCTCCCGCAGCAACTCGGCATAACGGCGGCACAGGGGCTCGGCGGCCTCGGGCGGCGCCGCATCGACGAACGAGGGGCGGCGGCCCTTGCGGGCGTCGGCGTAGAGGGTGAACTGGCTGACGGCGAGAACTTCGCCGCCCGTATCCTGAAGCGAGCGGTTGAAACGTCCTTCCTCATCCTCGAAGATGCGCAGGGCGGCGACTTTCCGGGCCATCCAGCGGAGTTCATCCTCGCCGTCCCCCCGTGCGATGCCGACCAAGAGCAGGAGGCCGGGCCCGATCCGGGCGACCGGCCGCCCCTCGACGAGGACCGCCGCTTCCCGTACCCGTTGCAACAGGACACGCATTCCCTTACCCCACGGCCTCGAGGCGGACTTTCCCCTCCCCGAGCAGTTTTTCCGCACGGTCGAGGAGCTCCCGGTCCGGCTTTACCTTGTACCGCTTCGAAGCCAGCTCCAGCCGGTCGCCCTCATCGGTGAGAAAAACGATGCGCAGGGGGACATCGCCCGGGTGGCTGCGCAGCTCCTGCTCGAGCCCGATGACGACCTTGCCGGACACCTCCTCCCCGACCACCATCTCCACGCCCCGGGTGAGGCGGGCGGCGGCCTGTTCCAGCGGCTCGACATCCTCGACGATCAGCTCGATCTGCGCATCCCGCCGCTGAACCCGCCCGGAGAGCAGCATCGGTTCATCCTCGTTCAGCTTGTGGCGCAGCTTCTCGAAGGTCTTGGGGAAGATGACCACGCCCACGAGCCCGGTGAGATCCTCGAACCGTCCCCGGGCCATGAGGTCCCCCTTGCGGGTCTGCCGGTTTTCCAGCGAACAGAAGAGCCCGGCGATGCGCACCGACTGGTCGTCCCGGGCGTCGCCGAGGTCGGTGACGTTGAAACTCGACAGGGCCTCCGCCTCGCGCCGGAAGCGCAGTAACGGGTGCCCGGAGAAGTAGAACCCGAGCAGGTCGCGCTCGTAGGCGAGGAGCTCGTGGGTGGGCATCTCCTCGACCTCCGGCAGGGGCGGACGGGGAAGGGAGACCATCCCCTCCTCCTCCCCGAAGATGCTCACCTGGCCGCGCGCACGCTCCAGTTGCATCTGCTGCGCGTAGGCCATCGCCCGGTCGAGCGCCTCGATCTGCTGCCTGCGGTTGCCCTCGAGACTCACCGTGGCGCCGGCGAGGATCAGGTTCTCCAGCACCTTGCGGTTGACAAGCCGCCCATTGACCCGCGAGGCGAGGTCGAAGAGATCGGCATAGGGCCCTCCCGCCTCCCGCTCCCCGAGGATGTGACTGATGGCGGCGCTGCCGACGTTCTTGATCGCGCCGAGACCGAAGCGGACCGCCTTGGAATCGGTGACGGTGAAGTCCTCCTCCGAGGCGTTCACATCGGGCGGAAGCACCTCGATGCCCATGCGGCGGCACTCCTCGAGGAAGAGGATCAACTCATCCGTGCGGTCCTTGCGCACGGTCATGCTCGCCGCCATGAACTCCGCGGGGTAATGGGTCTTCAGGTAGCCTGTCTGGTAGGCGACGAGGGCGTACCCGGCGGCATGCGACTTGTTGAACCCGTACTTCGCGAACCGTTCGATCAGGTCCCACAGCTTCCGGGCGGTCGCCTTGTCGATGCCGTTCTTCCCGCACCCCTCCATGAACTCCGGCATCAGCTCATCCATGAGCTTCTGCTTCTTCTTGCCCATCGCCCGGCGGAGAATGTCGGCTCGGCCGAGGCTCATGCCGGCGAGCCGGTTGGCGATCTGCATCACCTGTTCCTGGTAGACGATGATGCCGTAGGTCTCGTCGAGGATTTCCGCGAGGCTGGGATGGAGATGGGTGATCTCGTTCTGGCCGTGCTTGCGCTTGACGAACTCCCCGATGTTCTCCATCGGCCCCGGTCGGTAGAGCGCGTTCATCGCGATCAGGTCCTCGAGGCGGGTCGGCCGCAGTTTCCGCAGGGAGTCGCGCATCCCCCCCGATTCAAACTGGAAGATGCCGATGGTGTCCCCGCGCGCGAACAACTCGTACGTGGCCGCATCGTCCAGCGGGATGTCCTCCAGGTGGAGCTCCACACCCCGCTTGTGGAGCAGCTCGAGGGCGCGTTCGAGGATGGAGAGGGTCTTCAGCCCGAGGAAGTCCACCTTGAGAAGGCCGAGCCGTTCGACGTTGTTCATGTCGAACTGCGTGGTCACCTCACCATCGGGGCTCTTGTACAGCGGCACCAGCTCGGTCAGGGGTTCGGGGGTGATGACCACCCCGGCGGCATGAACCCCGGCGTTTCGGATCGTCCCCTCGAGGACGATCGCCTTGTCGATCAGCTCGGTGTATTCCTTCCGGCTTTTGACCAGCTCACGCAGCTCCCGGCTCTCCTCCAGCGACTTCTTCAGGGTCACCTTCTTCATGTTCGCCGAGGGCCCTTCCGGGATGAGCTTGGTGATCGCCTCCACTTCCGGGAGGGAAACGTTCAACACCCTGCCCACATCCTTGATCGCCTGGCGGCTGAGCATCCGGCCGAAGGTGATGATCTGGCAGACGTTGTCCTCGCCGTACTTCCGGCGCACATATTCGATCACCTCGCCGCGGCGGGTGTCGGAGAAATCGACATCGATGTCAGGGTAGCTCTCCCGCTCCGGGTTGATGAAGCGCTCGAACAGGAGGCCGTAACGGATGGGGTCGATGTTGGTGATCCCGATGAGATAGCTGACCAGGGACCCGGCGGCGCTGCCCCGCCCCGGCCCCACGGGGATGCCCTCCTCGCGCGCATGGCGAATGAAATCACGCACGATGAGCAGGTAACTCGCGAGGTTCTTCTCCCGGATCACCTTCAGCTCGTGCTCCAGCCGAGCGCGCACTTCGCTCGATACATCACCGTAACGTTTCGGTAATCCCTGTTCGCACAACTCCCTGAGATAGGAATCATAGTCGGCCACGGAATCCGGCAGGGGAAAGCTGGGAAAGTGCTTCTCGCCGAAGGAGATTTCGACGTCCACCTTCTCCGCGACTTCGAGGGTGTTGCTCAGCGCCTCGGGAACCTCACCGAAGAGACCGGCCATCTCCTCCTCGGATTTCAGGTAGAACTCCTCGCCGGTGAAATGGAACCGCTTCTCCTTCGGCACCGAACGGTCGGTGTGAGTCTGCACGCACAGCAGGACATCGTGGGGGTCGGCGTGCTCCTTCTTCAGGTAGTGGGTGTCGTTGGTCGCGACCAGTTTCGCGTTGATTTTCTTCGCGAGCTGGACATGAAAACGGTCGAACGCCTTCTCCTCCGAAAGGCCGTGGTCCTGCAGCTCGAGGTAGAAATCCTCGCCGAAGAGGTCCTGGAAGCGCCCCGCGACCTTGACCGCCTCCTCTTCTCCCTTCAACAGCAGGGTCTGGTTCAGGTGGCTCTGCAGGCAGCCGGAGAGGCAGATCAACCCCTCGCGGTGCCGCTCCAGCAACTCATAATCGACCCTCGGCTTGCGGTAGAACCCCTCGAGGTACCCCGCGGTCGAGAGTTTCATCAAGTTCTTCCAGCCCACCATGTTTTTCGCGATCAGGAGGAGGTGGTAAATGGGCCGTTCGCGGCCGAACTCGTCCTTGCCCCGGTCGGTGCGGGAGCCCGCCGTGAGGTAGAGTTCACACCCGATAATCGGTTTCACGCCGTATCTCTGCGCGGCGCGGTAGAAATCCACCGCTCCGCAGAGGTTGCCGTGATCGGTGATCGCCACCGCGGGCATTCCCATCCGCGCCGCCTCGGCGCAGAGGTCATCAACCTTGCAGGAGCCATCGAGGAAACTGAAATCGGTGTGATTATGCAGGTGGACGAAACTCATCGATGCGCCTCAACGATCGTGGAAACGAGTTGCAGTCAATGCCATCCCAAGCGGGGAAGACGGCCGTTTTTCCGGGCGGGAGAAGCGCCGAGCCGGGCCACCGGGCGGCGTTGGAGCAAGAAAGTCAAGCACTTAGCTAACTTCCCAAAAGATAAAGTGTTACAAAGTTTCGATCTTCCCAGTGGACGGAGAAGAGTATAGGGGTAAAGAGGGGTCGAACGCGAGGGGGGGGGCTCACTCGCTCTCGCGCCGGATACGGGCTCCGAGGGCGGTGAATTTCTCCTCGATCTTTTCATAGCCCCGGTCGAGGTGGTACACCCGGCTGATGTCCGTGCGGCCGCGCGCGGCGACCGCCGCGATGACGAGGCTGGCGGAAGCCCGCAGGTCGGTGGACATCACCGGCGCGCCGACCAGCTCGGTCGGGCCGATCACCCGCGCGGTGTTCTCGGTCATCCGGATATCCGCCCCGAGACGGATCAGTTCCGCGACATGGGTGAAGCGGTCCGGGTAGATGGTGTCGGTGATCATGCTCGCCCCCTCCGCCCGTGTCATCAGCGCGATCCACTGCGCCTGCATGTCGGTGGGAAAGCCGGGATAGACAGCGGTCTCGACATCCACGGGCCGGAGGCCGCCGTTGGCCTCCACGCGGATCCCGGAGGCGGTCACGGTGATCCGCAGGCCGGCCTCGGAAGCCTTCGCCAGCACCATCGTGAGGTGCTCGGGGTCCACGCCGGTGAGGGTGACATCCCCCCGTGTCAGTCCCGCCGCCGCGAGGTAGGTTCCGGCCTCGATGCGGTCGGGGATCACCGTAATCGTCGCCGGGTGCAGCTCTTCGACCCCCTGCACCCGCAGGGTGCCCGATCCCTCGCCCTCGATGCGCGCGCCCATGCTGTTCAGCGCCCGGGCGAGGGAGGTGACCTCGGGTTCGCGGGCGGCGTTTTCGAGCAGCGTCTCCCCCTCCGCGCGCACCGCCGCGAGCAGCAGGTTCACCGTGGCGCCGACGGAGGGAAAGTCGAGGACGAAGCGCGCGCCCCGCAGCCGTCCCCCGTCCGCGCGGGCGATGATGTACCCCCGCTCGAGGTCGATCTTCGCGCCCAGCGCCTGCAAGCCCTTGAGGTGAATGTCCACCGGCCTCGGCCCCCAGGCGCAGCCGCCGGGCAGGCTGACCCGCGCCCGCCCGAGGCGCCCGAGCAGCGCGCCGAGGACATAGAACGAGGCGCGCATGGTCTTGACGAGTTCGTAGGGGGCTTCGTGGCGCTCGATCCGGGTCGCATCGATCTCCAGGGACCGGTCCCCCCCCTCGATCCCGACCCCGAGCCGGCGGATCACGCGGCTCATCGTGCGGATGTCGGCGAGGGAGGGCACATTGCGCAGGGTCGTGGCGCCCGGGGCGAGCAGCGCGGCGGCCATCAGCGGAAGGGTGGCGTTTTTCGAACCGGCGATGCGCACCTCGCCCTCCAGGGGGAGGCCGCCTTCGATGACGAGCTTATCCATCGCATGAACCCGTTTAGCAGGTCGGTGGAGCGAACGGCACGCCGGAAGGTAGGCCTCCGGTCCGCGGGCCGCAACGCCGCTGCGGCTCCCGGTCAGGCTCCCCCGATCAGTTCGCGGGCCGTGGCGCGGGCGGTCGCCGTGATCGTCTCGCCGCCGATCAGCCGGGCGACCTCCTCGACCTGCTCCTCGCTCCCGACCGGAACCTCCCGCACGCTCACTTCGGTGCTCTCCCCGTGCACCGTTTTCTCCACCACCCAGTGCCGGTCGGCGAGACCGGCGATCTGGGGAAGGTGGGTCACCAGGAGAACCTGCCTCCGGCCCGCGAGCCGCTTGATCCTTATTCCCACGCGGCGGGCGATGCGGCCGGAAATGCCCATGTCGATCTCGTCGAACACGAGCACCGGCGGCTCGGCCTCCGGGGGATGAAGCCCCTTGAGCAGCAGCATCACCCGTGAAAGCTCCCCGCCCGAGGCGATCTTGTGCAGGGGGAGCAGCTCCCGGCCGGGGTTGAAGGAGATGCGGAATTCGGCCCGGTCCCAGCCGTGCGGCCCCACGCGGCGGGTCCCCGCGGCGGGGAAGTCCACCCGGTCCCCCGCCTCTTCGACCCAGGCCACGGAGAACCGGGGTTTCTCCACCCCGACGGTCCTCAATGCCTTGAGCATCTCCTTTTCCAGGCGCGGGGCGGCTTCACGGCGGCGCTTCGACACCTCGGTCAACACGGCTTCCCAGCGCTGAAGATGCGCGTCCAGCTCCCGGAGCAGCTTCTTCTTCTCGCGCCTCGCTTCCTCGAGGCCGCTCTCCCGCTGCTTCAGGGTCTCCCAGGTCTCGAGCAGCGCCGGAAGGCTGCCGCCGTACTTCCGCGTCAGCCGCAGCAACTGCTCCCGGCGGCCGCGGAGGGTCTCCAACCGCTCCGGGTCGAGCTGCACCCTGTCGCGGCGGGCGCCCAGTTCGCGCGCGGTCTCGCGGAGGAGGAGAACCGCCTCGTCCAGGCCGGCGGTCCACTCCGCGAGACCCTCGTCGATGCTTTGCAGCCTGCGCAGCTCCGCGACCAGGCGCGCGAGACGGTCGGCGAGGGCCTCTTCCCCCTGGTCGAGTTCCTCGACCGCCCCCCCCAGGCCGAATAGCAGGCTCTCGGCGCCCTCGAGGAGGCGGATCTCCCGGTCGAGCTCCTCCTCCTCCCCGGCGACGGGTCCGAACCGTTCGATCTCCTCCAACTGGAAGCGGGCGAGCTCCTCGCTCTCCTCGAGGCGCCGGATCCTCGCCTCGACCCCCGAGATCCGGGCGGCGAGGGTCTGCCATTCGGCATGCATCACCTCCAGCCGGTCCGCCTCCCGCGTCAGCCCGGCGAAGCGGTCCACATGCCGCAGGTGGGTTTCCGGGTCGAGGAGCGCCGTGCCCTCCCGCTGGGCGGTCAGGTCCACCCAGCGGGAAGCCTCCTCGCGCAGGTGCGTGAGCGTGACCGCCTCCCCGTCCACCCAGGCGCGCGAGCGGCCGTTGGGGCGCACCTCGCGCTTCAGCGTCCGCTCCCGGCCGCCGTCCGTGAAGACGGCTTCCACGCTCGCGACGCCGTCACTCACCGTCTCCGCGGCGACCCGCTCCCCCAGCGCGAGGGCGATCGCACCGATGAGGATGGATTTCCCGGCACCCGTTTCACCGGTGATGACGTTCAGACCGGGTCCGAAGGAGAGCTGGAGCTGTTCGACGAGGGCGAAATTGCGGACCTGCAGGGACTTCAGCATCGACTCACCCGCCTCCGGCCGCATCCGTCCCCGGCAGTCCGGCCGGAAGAGCCGAACGGGACGGGACGATCCTTCTTCGCCATGATCGGCGGGCTACCCCGAGAAATCACTGAAGCTGGAGATGAGGTCATCCATCGCCTTGTGAGCCGCTTCGAGATCCATCGAGTAGATGCGCATGTTGTGGTAGCGGCCGTACGAATCCTTGACATGGTCCCTCAGTGTGGCCTCGCGATGGAAACCGATGGATTTGAACAGGCGGATCGCCGCGACCTGCTCGGGCATCATGTTCGCATACAGCTTTTCCACGCCCATCGAGCGGGCATAGGGAACCACCTCTTCCAACAGGATGACGGCGATGCCGTACCGGCGGAACTTCGGATGGACGATGATGCGCACTTCCCCGGTGTGGCGGATCCAACGGGCGCGCCCCCGGTGAAGGACGAGAGACGCGATGATCTGGTCCCCGCTCCATGCGACGAGACGGTTGACATCCTCATCCACGATCTGGCGGGCGATGCGCTTCTGGTAGTACGGATCGAGGACATCGCTGCGCAGCATGGCCCGGTCCGTCCGGTCGAGCGACCTGAACAACTCCATCAATTGCGGGATGTGAGCCTTCTTCAACGGCTGGATCTTGATCTCAAGGTCCCGCTTGCACTTCACGCGCTTCGGGTATCGACGTGTTTCCGCGGACATTCTTCCCCCTGGTTGCAACTCGGAGTCTGTTTTCTTGAGTCTACGCCCACCACCGGAAGATTGTCAATGGTGCTCTCGGCCGCCACGCGGGACCGCGCAGCATGCACGAAAGAAGCGGGCTCCGGAGGCGGAACAAAAGCTATACATTTGAGTATAGATTATAAGCGGCCGCCGGAAACCCGTGGTGAGGCATGGTGCCGGGTCGTCCAGAGGGTCGATTCGGTGCGGGACAGCCGGCCTGATGCATTGAAACGATACACACGGGTGGACAGCGGGGAGGCGGATGGCAGTGTTTCTCCTCCCGGCGGGCGGGAAACCGTGCGGCGCATCGGAGTGATCGCGGGTTTGCTCCCGGAGTCCCCCCGTGGCACGTTGTTTGTAACATCTAACAACAGATTCTTTGACAAAGCCCCCGTGGGGGGCGGCGGAAAAACAGGAAACGAGCGAAATCCAGCGATTCGGCACCTTTTTCAAGACTCTTGGAGTCACCCCTTGCATCGGGGGGGAAAGGATGTTTCTTTGCCGGGTCGCTAACAGCAAGATCGGCAGATTTTATCCCTGCCGAAGTGGCAGAAGTGGCAGATGCGGCGAACGCCGCAGCAACAGGAAAAGTGATCGAAGGATAGGGAGATAACGAGATGAGCCCGACGATCGACATGAATGAGCATCGAATGCCCACACTGGATGAAATCGAGACGGATCTGAATCACTGGCAGAACCGCCTCGAGGCGTGGGCGGAGCGGATTCCCTGGGTGGATCCCGAGCAGCACGACACGGCGATGGCGGTGGCCAGGTTCATCCGCCAGCTTGTCGCCGAGTGCTGGATTCACACCATCGCGGCGAAGTCCCGCGGCGGCGATGCGATGGACCCGGCGGCGTTCCGCGCCCGCCGTATCCACCGCCAGTTGCTCGCCTACGGCCCCAGCCTGGCGCTGAGGATGGAAGAGCGGCTGCCGGAGGCGATTCCGAACCTCGCCGCCTGAACGACCACTCGTTCCGACCCCAACGCCGCCCCGACGATGGGGCGGCGTTTTTTTTCGCCGTTCGACCGCGTATTGCGCTCGAGGCCGGTCCAACGCCCGGCCCGCATAATA
>CAYOKT010000076.1:4690-13278 GCA_964404605.1 uncultured bacterium | reverse complement strand
CGGAGGGTGGCCCGGGACTTCAGTCCCGGGTTTCGCCATGCCGCCACCTCCTTCTGCCCCGCGACCGGCCTTTCCCCCGCCTCACCCGCGCGGCGCGGAGATCCCGCTGTTTCGACTTTCACCCGCCAACCCGGAGAGGAGCGCCCGGTGGGAGATTTTGTTGGAGGAGAAGAGCCATTTCTGTTAACATTATAGTTTGTGGTTTTTCCCGCCCCGGCGGGGCAACTGCGGACAGGAAACGATGAACGATAACCCAGCGAAGTTCGTCTATCTCGACAACGGAGACAGCACACCTGTGCTGCCCGAGGTGCTCGAGGCGATGCTGCCCTTCTTCACGCGCAACTACGGCAACCCCGCCTCCCTGCACCAATTCGGCCTCGAGGCGGAACTCGCGGTGGACGAGGCGAGGGAGACCATCGCCGCCGCCGTCGGTGTTCAGCCGCAGGAGATCATCTTCACCTCCGGCGCCACCGAGTCGAACAATCTCGCCTTCAACGGGCTGCGCGCGATGCGCCCGGAGAAGCGCCACCTCGTCATCAGCCCCATCGAGCACGCCTCGGTGAGGAACGTCGCGAAGACCTGGGCGAAGCGCGAAGGCTTCGAGCTCACGGAACTCGATGTCGACGGCGAGGGCCGGGTGGACCCGGACAGCCTGCGCAGGGCGATCCGCGATGACACCCTCCTCGTCAGCATCATCCACGGCAACAACGAGATCGGCGTGATCCAGGACCTGGACACCCTCGGCGGGATCTGCCGTGATGCCGGCGTTCCGCTGCACGCCGACTGCGCCCAGAGCCTCGGCAAGGTGCCCCTGGACATCGGCGCGCTTCCCGTGGACCTCGCGAGCCTGAACGCCCACAAGCTGCACGGTCCGAAGGGCGTCGGCGCGCTCTATGTCCGCCGCAAGGTGAAGATCCGCCGCCTCTTCGAGGGCTCCCCGCAGGAGGGCGGCCTGCGACCCGGCACGGAAAATGTCCCCGGGATCATCGGCTTCGCGAAGGCGGTGGAGATCGCCGTGCGGGACCGTGAAACCGTGATGCCCCGCGTCGAGGAATTGACCCGCCGTCTCGCCGAGGGGCTGCTCGCCGTCGAGCATACCCGGCTGAACGGCCCTCCCATCGGCCCGGAGCGGCTGCCCGGAAACCTGAACGTGACCTTCCGCTACATCGAGGGCGAGGCGATCCTGATGCACATGAACATGGAGGGTGTCTATGTCTCCTCCGGCTCCGCCTGCTCCTCGAAGTCGCTCGTCCCCTCCCACGTGCTCACCTCCATCGGCCTGTTGCACGAAGAGGCGCACGGCAGCATCCGCTACACCCTTTCGCGCCTGAACACCGAGGAGGAGGTGGACCGCGCGCTGGAGGTCACCCGGCGGGCGGTGGACCGGCTGCGGGCGATGACCGCCTTCATCCCCGAGCGGGACAGCAAGCGGCTGAACCCGGAGGCGAAATCGTTTTACAAGGAGAAGGGGGACTGACCCCTGCGGGGGCGAGGCGCGCCAAGCCCTCTGTCCCGGCGATAGCATTCTACAGGAAGAAGGGAACCGGTTCCCGGCAGACCCCGCCCGGCGCCCGCAACGGCCGCCGGTGAAGCAACGCAACGAGAAGCGAAGGTGCCGTCATGGCGATCAAGTATTCCAAGAAAGTCATCCAGGAGTTCACCAACCCGGAAAACGTGGGCGAAATCGAGGACGCCAACGCCGTCGCCACCGAGGGCAGCCCGGCCTGCGGCGACATGATCACCTTCAACATGGTGATCGACCCGGAGACGAAGATCATCAAGGACATCCGCTTCCGCTCCTACGGCTGCGCCTCGAACATCGCCACCGCGAGCATGGCGACGAAGATCGCCAAGGGGCGGCACATCGACGAGGTGAAGAACCTTACACCCAAGTCGGTCACCGAGGAGCTGGACGGCCTCCCCGCGGTGAAGATCCATTGCAGCGTCCTCGCGATCAACGGCCTCAAGGCCGCGATCCGCAACTGGGAGCGCGAACACCTCCGGGAACCCTCCGCGCAGGATGAGTCCGCGCCGCTGAACCGGGAGACCGTGGTCCGCGCCCTCCGCGACGTGATCCACCCCGAGACCGGGATCAACCTCGTGAAGATGAACATGGTGCGCCACATCGAGGTGGACGATGGCAGCGTCTATGTCGAGCTCTTTATGGGGGAGACAGACGAGATGTACTTCGAGAACATCGAGGAGGAGACGCGGGAGCACCTGGAGGCGCTGCCGGGGGTGGAGGATGTCCTCGTCAAGCTGACCGAGAACAAGCCGTACGAGGAAGACCAGTCATAGGGACCGGGGCGGTGAGATACAGCAAGACCTACCTCGAGCATTTCCAGGCCCCGCGCAACATCGGGGAGATCGACGCCCCGGAAGGCGCCGCGGAAGCCGAGCACAAGGGCGGCGGCTGCTTCGACCGCATCCGCGTCACCCTCAGGGTGCGCGGCGGCCTCGTCGAGGAGGCAAACTTCAAGGCGCGCGCCTGCAGCGGCACCATCGCCGCCGCTTCCGCCGGGACCGAGTGGGCCGCCGGGCGGCCGCTGGAAGAAGTCGCGCGGGTGACCCCGGAGACCCTCGATGACCTCCTCGGCGGCGTGCCGGAAAAGAAGCGCCACTCGGTGGAGCTGGTCGCCGAAGCGCTGCGCCTCGCCTCCGCCGACGCGCTCGAGGGCTGAACCGCGCTCCGCGACAATAGTGGACAGGTTAACCTCAATCGATCCACTGGGGACGGGAGGAAACAAGATGAACACCGCAAGCACTGCCCCCGGCCGCTCCGCCCCCCGGGGCATGAGCCGCCCCGCCCCGCCGCTCCTCCTCCTCGCGGGCATCCTGCTTTCCACCGCCGCGCAGGCGCAGACCGTCGTCGAAGGCGAGGTCAGCGGCGTCTGGACGCCCGACGGCAGCCCGTACCAGGTCGTGCTCGACGACATCAGCGTCGCCGCGGGCGATTCGCTGGTCATCGAACCCGGCGTGGCCGTCCACTTCTGGCCGAACCGCTCGTTCACCATCTACGGCACCCTGGTCGCCGTCGGAGAGCCCGGCGATTCGATCCGCTTCAGTTGGCCCTCCGTCATCCCCAACCCGGGAAGCTGGGTGGGAATGACCTTCTCCGGGGTATCCTCCTCCGGGAGCACGGTCGCCAGGGCGATCATCAGTTCCGGCACGGACAACCTCACCATCCAGTCGGGCTCCTCGCCCCACCTTACGGACCTGGTCGTCGAGGCCCCCTCCTTCGCCGCGGTGACCATCGAGGGCGGCAACCCCCGCTTCGACAACCTTCGCATCGGGTTCGGGATCAACAGCGATGCGAGCTACGGCCTCCGGATCACCGGCGGGCGGCCGGTCGTCCAGGGCGGGCGGATCACCGACGCCCCGGTCAACGGGGTGCAGGTCACCGGCGAAGCGGTGCCGACCCTCGCCGACCTCCTCATCGAGTCTCCCTCCAACAACGGGGTCTACCTGCACGACATCGAGGGAGCCACGCTCAGCGGCATCCGGGTGGAGAACGCCGGGGTGCGCGGCATCTTCGCCGATGGCTGCTCCTCGCTCACCCTCGACCACAACGAGATCTGGCGCAGCGTCGCCTCCGGCCTCTACATCTCCGGCGGCTCCGGGCACACGCTGAGCTACAACACCGTCCTCGACGCCGGGTACGGCTCGACGCAGAACAGCAACGGCCTGATGCTCGGCACGAACACCAACGCCACCCTGTTCGGCAACATCGTGGCGGAGTGTTCCGGGGTCGGCTTCTGGGCCCAGAACGTCGTGACCTCGAGCTACTCCTGCTACTGGAACAACGCCGAGGGGAGTTACGGCGCCTACGCCTTCGGGGGAGTCGGCGACATCGAGCAGGACCCGCAGTTCGTCCAGCCCGCCTTCGGGAATATCGACCTGAATGCGAACTCCCCCTGCATCGACGCCGGCAATCCGTCCGACACCGACCCGGACGGCACCCGCGCGGACATCGGGGCGCGTTTCTACAACCAGAACACCCGGCCGGTCATCGACGGCGTCGTGCCGGAGGACCCCCTGCTGCAAGGCTATTCCTGGGGCGATGTGATCGACTTCTCCGTCACCGCGCACGACCCCGACCCCGGGCACGAGATCAGCTACCGCTGGACCTACCGTGGCGAGGAGATCTCGACCGCCTCCACGGCGTCCATCGTCGTCCGCTCGGAGCAGGGCGACTCGGTGGTGGTGGAGCTGGATGACGGCTACTACGAGGGCGTGACTCGCTTCACCTGGACCTTCGATGCGGTGCCGGTGAACGATGAACCCGGTGCGGCGCTGCCGGAACGGTTCGCCGTCGCCGCCGTGCACCCGAACCCCTTCAACGCCGCGACGCGGGTCACCCTCACCGTGCCGCGCCGGGGAACGGTGCGCCTGGCGGTGTATGACGTTCTCGGCCGCAAGATCGCCGCCCGGACGCGGAGCACCGCCGGCGGCCGCGAGAGCTTCACCCTCGGAGGCGCGGACTGGAGCAGCGGGGTGTATTTTCTCCGCGCCTCGTTCGGGGACGAGAGTGTTCTGGTAAAAGTCGTCCTCATCCGGTAGCGGCCGGGCGGGGGTGGATGAAACCGGGTTCAGGGGGATAGGGGAGGATAGGGTGTCAGCGGCGCTGCGAGTGATCGCGATCGACGGCCCGGCGGGTTCGGGAAAGAGCACCACCGCGCGCGGCGTCGCCCGCCGCCTCGGCTGGCGCTACCTGGACACCGGCGCGATGTACCGCGCCCTCGCCCTCGCCGCCCTCCGGGCCGGCGTGGACCTCTCCGACCCGGAGGCGGTGCGCCCGGTGGTCGAGGCCGCCCGCCTGGATTACGCGCCCGGCCGGGAGGATGTCCTCCGCCTCGACGGCGAGCCGGTGGGCGAGGCGATCCGCACCTCCGCGGTCGGCGAGGGAGCAAGCCTCATCAGCGTTCACCCCTTCGTCCGCCGGGCGATGGTCGCCCTCCAGCGGAGGCTGGGCGAGGCGGAGCCCTCGGTGCTCGAGGGGCGCGACATCGGCACCGTGGTCTTCCCGGACGCCGGGCTGAAGGTGTTCATCGACGCCAGCCTGGAGGAGCGCGCCCGGCGGAGGTGGAACGATTACCGCGCCGGCGGCCGGACCATGAGCCTCGAGGAGGTGCGGGCGGAACTGGCCGAGCGCGACCGGCGGGACAGCACCCGCGAGGACAGCCCGCTGCTGGCCGCCCCCGATGCCGTCCACCTCGACACCACCGGGCTGACCATCGAGGGGCAGATCGAAAAGGTGGTCGAGCTGGCGAAACAACGCTTCGGACTGGAGTGGGAACGATGAAAACCGCGCCGATGCGATTCGGCTATCGCTTTGTCGCGTGGCTGGTGCGCACCGCTCTCCGGGTGCTCTTCGGGCTCCGGATCCGGGGGAGGGAAAATGTCCCTCTCCGGGGTACATTGATCCTCGTCTCGAACCACGTCGCGGCCATCGACCCGGTCGCCATCGGGAGCGTGGTGCCCCGCGAGATTCACTTCGCGGCGAAGAGGGAACTCTTCAAGGGGCTGGTGGGCAAGCTCATCACCTACCTGAACGCGGTTCCCATCCGGCGGTCGGGTTCGGACAAGCAGGCCATCCGCACCCTCACCGGCGTCCTGCGGAACGGGGGGGCGATCCTCATCTTCCCGGAGGGGACGAGGCGGCGGGAGGCGAACCTGCAGGAGTACAAGGGGGGCGTCGGAATGCTGGCGATGATGGGCGGCGCGGACATGCTGCCGCTGCGCGTCGACGGCTCCAAGAACCTGAAGAAGACCCTGTTACGGCGCAGCAGATTACAGATTACCTTCGGGCGGCTGGTCCCCCTCGCGCCGCTGATCGAGGATGACCCGCCCCGCAAGGAAGCCTACCGGCGCATCGCCGAGGCGGTCATGGCGGAGGTCATCCGGCTGCGCGACGAAGAGTGAGTGGAACGAGGCGAAGCCTGGGCGACGGGTGGCCCTGTCAGCTTCGATGACAAGGTCTGAAGGGTGGCCCGGGGAGTTTTACCGGCAGGACAGCCGGAGGGAGCACGGACCCCGTGCGCCGCTCCGGTGTTGCGATACGGAGTCCCCGCGGCGGGGACGGAGACAACGACGTTCGGCGGCCCGGCAGCCGACGGGGGCAGGCCCCGCGGAGCCGCCAGTGAGTTAGTGGACCGATCCAGGTGAACCGGTCCATAAAGAAGGCGCCAGGATGGGCCCGCCCGGCGGTCCGCTTCTCCCTGACAGGAGCGGCCGTCGCGCTGCGGAGCCGCACGGGAGAGCGTGGCCGGCGGATCGGCATCCCCGCCGGGCCTCAACCCGTGTCGCCGTGGGCTACTGCCGCGGCTGTCCTGCGCCCCCACGAACCCCGCCGCCGGGCGGCGGAGGATGCCTGAAAGCAGGGGAAACGGTATGAGTAACGCAGCAGAAACCCCCAAAAACCCGCAGGAAGAGCCGGAAAAGGTCGCCGCCGCGGGTGAAACGCCGGCCGTCGAAGAGAAGGCGGACACGGCCCAGCCGGAAGAGAAGAAGGCGGCGGAAAAACCCGAACCCGCCCCCGCCGGTGAGACAACGGAAACCGCCGATGCGGCGGTGGAAGAGACGGTTTCGGAACCCGCTCCCGAAGCGGAACCCGCTCCCGTGACAGAGCCTGTACCCGGGGCGGAACCCGCCCCCGAAGCGGAGGTTGCTCCCGAGGCGGAACCTGTTCCCGAAGTGGAGCCCGTCCCCGAGGACCCCGGTCTCAGCGGGGCGAAAATCGAGATGCGGGACGGGGAGAAGTACATCCGCCTCGAGGATCTCCCGCCGGACTCCGAGTACACCCCGGAAGAGCGCCGGGAGCTGGAGCAGCTCTACGGCGACAGCCTGCGCGAAATCCAGGAAGGCGAGATCGTCCCCGGCAAGATCATCGCCATCGGCGAGAAGGAGGTCGCGGTCGACATCGGGTTCAAGGCCGAGGGCTCCGTTCCGCTGGAGGAGTTCGATGATCCGGCCAGCCTGAAGGTCGGCGACGCCCTGGAGGTGTTCCTCGAGAGTGTCGAGAACAGCGAGGGCCAGCTCCTGCTGTCGAAGCGCAAGGCGGACTTCATGCGGGTCTGGGATCGCGTGAAGGACGTTTACGCCTCCGACGGGATCATCCGCGGGCGGTGCGTCCGCCGTATCAAGGGCGGCATGGTGGTCGACCTCGGCGGCGTGGATGCCTTCCTGCCCGGAAGCCAGATCGATGTGCGCCCGGTGCGCGACTTTGATGCATATATCGGCACGGAGATGGACTTCCGCATCCTCAAGATCAACGACTTGCGGAAGAACATCGTCGTCAGCCACAAGGTGCTCAAGGAGGAGAGCCTGCGCGAGGTGCGCGAGAAGCTCCTCGGTTCGCTCAAGGTGGGCGACATCCTCGAGGGCACGGTGAAGAACATCACCGACTTCGGCGTCTTCGTCGACCTCGGCGGCGTGGACGGTCTGCTGCACATCACCGACCTCTCCTGGGGCCGGGTGGCGCACCCGAGCGAAGTGGTACAGCTCGACCAGAAGATCCGCGTCAAGGTCCTCAACTACGACAAGGAGCGCAAGCGGATCAGCCTCGGCCTGAAGCAGCTTTACGCCCACCTGTGGGACGAGATCGACCGCAAGTACCAGGTCGGCCAGAAGGTGCAGGGCCGCGTGGTCAGCCTCGCCAAGTACGGCGCCTTCGTCGAGGTCGAACCCGGCATCGAGGGGCTGGTGCATGTCAGCGAGATGAGCTGGACGCAGCATGTCAAGCACCCGAACCAGATCGTCCGCGAGGGCGAATATATCCAGGTGATGATCCTCAGTATCGACAAGGAAAACAAGAAGATCAGCCTCGGCCTGAAACAGACCGAGGAGGATCCCTGGGAATCCTTCGAGGCGAAGTACCGCCCCGACACGCGGCACAAGGGCGTGGTCCGCGACCTTGTCCCCTTCGGGGCCTTCGTCGAACTCGAGGACGGGATCGACGGCCTCGTGCACATCTCGGACCTCTCCTGGACGCGCAAGGTGCGCCACCCCGGCGAAGTGCTGAAGAAGGGGCAGGAGATCGAAGTGGTCGTCCTCGACTTCAACCGGGACGAGCGGCGCATCGCCCTCGGCCACAAGCAGATCGAGGAGAATCCCTGGGACGCTTTCGCCCGGGAACATCCCGTGGGCTCCAAGCTGACCGGCACGGTGACCAAGACCATGGACAAGGGGATTCTCGTCGAGCTTCCCGGCGGCCTCGAGGGGTTCGTGCCCAACAGCCACCTCTCACGCAAGTACTATGACGGTAAGAAACGCACCGTGCAGACCGGCGATGTCCTCAAGCTGGTCATCATCGAGTTCGACAAGTCGGACCGCAAGGTCGTCCTCTCGAACACCAAGGCCGAGAAGAAGGAGCAGGCCGCAAAGGCGGTCTCCTACGCGGAGTCCCAGAAGGGACGTGTCACCCCGACTCTCGCCGACGCCCTCGAGGAGGACAACCCCTTGCTCCTCGCCCTGAAGGCCGCCAAGGAGGAGGAGAGCAAGGAGAAGAAGGCGAAGAAAAAGACCACCAAGAAGAAGGCGGAAGCCGAGGCGGAAACAGCGGCGGAGGCCGAAGCCGCGCCTGAAGAGAA
>CAYOKT010000076.1:0-4590 GCA_964404605.1 uncultured bacterium | reverse complement strand
CGGAAGCAAAGCCGGAAGCGGAAGCGGAACCCGCCGAAGAGGAAAAGGCCGGGGAGAAGCCGAAAGCCAAGGCTGCCGAGGAGGCGAAAGCCGAGGAGAAGCCGAAGGCGGCGAAGAAGAAGGCCCCGAAGAAGAAGGCCGGGGATGACAAGGGCGCCGAACCGGCGGCGGAGGAGAAAGCCGAGACCGACGCGGCGCCCGCGGAAACCCCGGAGAAGGAGACGCCCCCGGAGGAGGAAAAAACCGACGCCGGCAAGTAGCCTGACCGAAGAGGGACAGCCCACGGTGGCCTTCGCCACCGTGGGCTGTCGTTTGAATCGCGCCGAGACCGAGGCCGCCGGCGAGGAGTTTCTTCAACGGGGGTGGCGGGTGGTCGAGTTCAACCGGCCCGCCGACCTCTATTTCATCAACACCTGCACGGTCACCGGCCGCGCGGACCGTTCCTCCCGGCAGTTGATCCATCGCGCCCGCCGGGCGAATCCCGATGCCGTGGTGGTCGCCGCGGGCTGCTTCGCCGCCCGCGCGGCGGAGGAGCTCGCCCGTAGCGGAGAGGTGGATGTCGTCCTCGGCGTCGAGGAGAAGGCGGACCCGTTCGCCCATCTGCCCCCGCAGGGCCGCCCGCCCGAGCCCATCGTGCGTGTTTCCGGCGCGGGAGAGCCGTTGCGCGCCGCCGTCGGAACCAGGGTCTCCGGCCGGTCCCGCGCCTTCCTGAAGGTACAGGACGGCTGCGACCACACCTGCTCCTACTGCGCCGTGCGCCTCGTCCGCGGGCCGTCCCGCAGCGCCCCTCGCGAAGAAGTGCTCCAGGCCCTGAAGCGCATCGCCGCCGCGGGCTTCCAGGAGGTCGTCCTCACCGGCGTGGACCTCAGCGCGTGGGGCCGCGACCTCGAGAGCGAGAGCGGCGGGCTGGTCTCCCTCGTCGAGGACGCGGCGGAACTCGGCCTGCCCCGCGTCCGCCTGTCAAGCCTGGAGCCGTGGGAGCTGACCCCGGAGCGCGTCCGGCGCCTCGCGGCGATCCCCGCCTGGTGCGGACATCTCCACCTCGCCCTGCAGAGCGCCGACCCGGAGGTCCTGCGTCGCATGGGGCGCCCTATGGACCTCGCCCGCCTGCGCGAAGCGCTGGCGGAGCTGTTGCGCCTGCGCCCGAACGCCACCATCGGCGCCGACCTGATCGCCGGCTTCCCCGGCGAGAGCGAAGAGGCTTTCCACCGCACCCTCGCTTTCCTCGACGAGGGCCCGCTGCATTACCTGCACGTTTTTCCCTTCTCCCCCCGCCCCGGCACCCGGGCGGCCGAGCTGCGGGAGACGGTGCCGCCGGAAATCGTCACCCGTCGCGCCGGTGTTCTCCGGCGGGAAGGGTTGCGCCGCCGCCGGGTCCATTATGCGGACGCCGAGGGGCGAACGGCGGAGATCGTCATCGAGCAGGACGGCCGCACCGGTTACACCCGCGAGTACCTGCGGGCGCGACTCGCCGGACCACCCCGTCCTCCGCGCGCACGGGTGAACGTCCGTTTGTTACATTTCGCCGTAAAAGACAACCTTCTAACCGCCGAGGTGACAGGATGAACGAGTTCAGGATTCAGCCGGATCTTCTGCTTGACGACTTTCTCACGATGGTGCGCATCGACAGCCCCTCGAAGGACGAGCGCGCGATGGCGGACTGGCTCACGGCCCGTTTCCGTAAGCTCGGCTGCGAGGTCGAGGAGGATGACTCCGGCGCCAAGGCCGGGAGCAACGCCGGGAACCTGATCGTCCATCTCCCCGGCAACCGCCCCGGCACGAAAGCGCTGCTCTTCAGCTCGCACATGGACACCGTCGAACCGGCCCGCGGCATCGAGCCGGTGATCGAGGACGGCGTCGTCCGCTCCCGGGGCGAGACGATCCTCGGTGCGGATGACAAGGCCGGGCTCGCCATCATCCTCCACCTCGCCCGCATGGCGCAGGCCCAGCCCGATGTACCCCGCCCCGACCTGGAGTTCTCGATCCACATCTGCGAGGAGATCGGCCTTCTGGGCGCGAAGCTCATCGACACCTCCCGTTTCAGCGCCGTCGCCGGGTACATCCTGGACGACCATGATCCCCGGGGCATAACCATCGGCAGCCCTTCCGCGGTGCGGCTGAACTACCGGCTGATCGGCCGCGCCAGCCACGCCGGCGTCGAACCCGAGAAGGGCATCAGCGCGCTCAAGGTGGCCTCCGAGGCGATCGCGGCGATGAAGATGGGACGCATCGACGAGGAGACCACTGCGAACATCGGTGTCATCAAGGGCGGCCGGGCCACCAACATCGTGATGGAAGAGCTGACCATGAAGGCCGAGGCGCGCAGCCACGACCCGGCAAAGCTCGAGGAGCAGGTCCGCCACATGCGCGACTGCTTCGAACGCGCCTGCGCCGCCCACCGGGCGGATGGCGACGACATCCCCCGTTTCGAGGAGGAGCGAAGCGACGACTACAAGGCGGTGCGTTTCACCGAGGAGGATACCCCGGTCCGGCTGGCGCTGGAAGCGGGCAGGCGGCTCGGGTGGACCATGGAGACCAAGATCTCCGGCGGCGGCACCGACGGCAGCGTACTCACCCACAAGGGAATTCCCTGCGTGGTGCTCGGAGTGGGAATGAACGACGTCCACTCGACCAAGGAGAACATCAAAATCGCGGACCTCGAGGATGCGGCCCGGCTGATCGCAACCATTGTAACCCTGCAAGCGGAAAACGCCGTAATGTAACATTGTTCAACTTGTTGGATCGGACTCCGGGTGTCTACGAAGGAAAACTCTTCGCGGGGGACGGCTCCATATTGATTTCGATGCGGGTTTATCCGTAGAATCTTTTTTGCTGGGGCAAACCCAACCGCGAAGACGAGCTCTCTTTCGTACGGGATCCCGCTGTTGGACCGCCGGTACGCCAACGGAGGTCGGGATGCACACCTCCCGCCAACGCGTCGCGACTGTGCTCGTTCTTCTGCTCGCTTGTCTTCTTCCTCTCGTTGCGCAGGCCGCTGGAAACAGGGTCATCTGGTTCCCCGAGGAGAGCCCTTACCGCCTTTACGAGAACCTGATCATCCCGGAAGACGGTTCCCTGTTGATCGAAGCAGGGGTGCACGTCGAACTCGCGGCTGACGTTCAGATCATCGTTCTCGGCGAGTTCCAGGTCAGCGGAACCGAGGCCAACCCCGTCTTCTTCGGCCCCAGCGACCCGGGTGCCCCCTGGAGCGGTATCGTGGTGCGGGGGGCGAACTCGCCCTTCGGTATCCTCGAATATGCCGTGTTGGAGGGGTGCCGGACCGGAGTCCGGGTGGAGAGGTCCACCTTCACCATTCGTCACAGCCGCATCCAGGGAATCAATTCCGCCATCGAGGTGAGCGATGACGGCGATCTCGGTCTCTTCGGGGTCGAGGCCGAAGTAATGTCCAACTTCTCCGGCGCCGTGGTCCTTCGCAGCAGTCGCTCCCGTCTCGCCGCCGACAGTTCGCGCTTCCGGTTGACCGTCTCCGATCCGATCGGCGCTTCCACTCCCACCAACCTGTGGATCAGCCGCTCGGACGGTCGGATCACTCGTTGCTCCGTGGATCTGAAGAGCGAAACACGGGGTGTGGGAATGTTCATCATCGACGGGGACGGCCTCACGCTGCGGCGGAATTCGGTGCACATCGTCAGCACGGACACCCTGCCCTCTTCACGCTCTTCGGCGATTCGCATCGCCGGCACACAGGGTATCCGGCTCGACCACTTTTCCATCGAAATGTCCTGCAGCGCCGGCTTGACCTACGGCATTTTCGCCATGGATGGTTCCCATGTCACGGTGATCAACTCCATCATCGCCGGGGCCGGGGACCAACAGGCGCCGCACCTTGTGGCGGCGGCCATCGATCCGCTGACGCCGGCGGCCCAGATTTCAATGCGGTATGATTGCCTGTACCGGGTGCAGCCGCCCACCGACCCCCATATCGCGGTGAACCTGCCCAGTCTCGTCCTCGAGGACCCGCGCTGGGTCGACGAGGAGTATCACCTCGGTCCGGGCTCCCCCTGCATCGACGCCGGCGACCCTGCGTCCAACGAGGACCCCGACGGGACGATTGCGGATATCGGGAAGTTCTTCTTCGACCAGACCGCCTCGCCTGGGCCGGAAACAGTCCTGCTCCCCGGCGAGTTCCATCTCTCCCCGGCGTGGCCGAATCCGTTCAATGCGACCGCGCGTGTCGACCTGGTCCTTCCCCGCTCCACCGTCGTCCATGTCGAGGTGATCGACCTGCTCGGGCGACAGGTGGCGGTGCTCGCCTCCGGACACCACCCCGCCGGCCGTCTTCCCCTGCTCTGGAATGGCCGCAGCGAGACCGGCGTTGCGTCCTCAGGGCTGTACCTCGTCCGCGCCACGGCCCCCGGCTGGAGCGCCGCCCGCAGGATCGTCCTCCTCCGCTGACGCCCCGCGCGGACCCCCCTCTCCTCCAGTCCATGACCCGGCCGCTCCGGGACACGTGTCTCCCCGGCCGGCACACCCTGCGCACGCTCCCTTCCGGTACCGCCACGCGGGAAACCTCCGCTTCCCCACTCGACCGCCGACGCCGCGGCAATGGGTGGCCCGGGACTTCAGTCC
>CAYOKT010000075.1:0-13332 GCA_964404605.1 uncultured bacterium | reverse complement strand
GAGAGGGGCTGAATGCGGCTCCGTTTTCTTGGCACCGGCTCCGGGATGCCCGACCCGGAGAGGATGAGCAGCGCGCTCCTGCTCGAGGGGGAGCGGCGGGCGCTGCTGATCGACGCCGGAGAGGGCTGCGCGCGGCGGCTGCGGGAGCCTGGACGGTGGACGCAGACCGTGGGGACGGTGCTGCTCACCCATTGCCACGCGGACCATGTCGCCGGCCTGCCGATGCTCCTGTTGGGCGACTACGGGGAGGGGCGCGCCGAACCGCTGGAGATCTTCGTCCCGCGGGCTCTCCGCCGCGCCCTGCCGGATTGGCTGCGCACCCTGCGGCTCGGGCCGGAGAAGCTCCCCTTCGAACTCCGGCTGGAGGAGATCCCGGAAGGGTTGTTCACCACGGCGACGGGGCACCGTCTCGAGGCGTGGGCCAACGGCCACCTGCCGGATGACGACGAGGGCGCGCCCCAGAGCTTCTCCCTCGCCTTCGAGTCGCCGGGCGGGCGATGGGTGGTCGGGTCCGACCTTGCGGACCTGGAAGCCCTGTCGACCCATCTTCCCGGGGCGTCCGGGCTGATCCTCGAAGCGATGCACATTGATGTCGAGGAGGGGGTGCGGAGGGCGCGGGAAGCCGGCGTGGAGCGTATCTTTCTGGTTCATGCCCCTCCAGACATGGACCGCCGGAAGGTGGAGGGGGCGGTTTGGTCGGAAGACAACCTGGTGATTAAAACGTGAGCGTGAACAAGGAAGACACCGGGGAGGAGAGAGGCGCCGCCATCCGCGGCGCGCTGCCGGAGGTCCCGAAGTTCGGCGTGCTCGACCGCCTGGTCGGCCGGAGCGACGCCATCGACCGCGTTCGGCTGCTGGTCCGCCAGGTGGCGCCGACGAAAATCTCGGTTCTCATCAGCGGGGAGAGCGGAACCGGGAAGGAGGTCATCGCCCGGCTGATCCATGACCTTTCGCCGCGCCGGGACGCCCGTTTCGTCCCCGTCAACTGCGGGGCGATCCCCGAAGGGCTGTTCGAGAGCGAAATGTTCGGCCACGAGCGCGGGAGCTTCACCGGGGCGGAGCGCGCGCGCAAGGGCTATTTCGAGCAGGCGGACAAGGGCACGCTGTTCCTCGATGAGGTCGGCGAAATGCCCCTGGAGATGCAGGTCAAGGTGCTGCGGGCGCTGGAGAGCGGAGAATACTACCGGGTGGGGGCGGACAAGGCCTCCCACGCCGATGTCCGGGTCATCGCCGCGAGCAACCGCGACCTTGAGGCCGAAGTGGAGCGCGGCCGCTTCCGGGAGGACCTCTATTACCGGCTGAGGGTGGTGGAGATTCACCTCCCCCCACTCCGTGAACGGCGGGAGGACATCCCCCTGCTGGTTGACCGTTTCGCGGAGCTTTTCAGCGTGGAGAGCGGAATCCCCCGCTCCCGCATCCTACCGGATGCGATGGAGGTCTTGCAGAACCACGAGTGGAAGGGCAACGTCCGCGAGCTGCGAAATTTCGTCGAGACGCTGCTGACACTCGAATATCCCGGTCCCATCGACGCCGCGGCGGCGAGGCGGCACCTTCCCCACCGGGAGGGACCGCCCAACCTGCCGGTCCTCGCCCCGATACGCGGGGGGGAGACCGACCGCGAACTGATCCTGCAGTTGCTCCTCGACCTGCGGCGGGACGTGGCGGAGCTGAAGAACCTCTTCGCCCAGGCCGTGATGATGGGCCGATTCCCCGCGCTGCCGGAGCAGGCGCACTACACCGTCGATGAGGGCGAGGAGTTCCACCGCCCGACCCTCGAGGAGGTGGAGCGCGAGCAGATCCGGCGGGCGTTGCTCGAGAACAAGGGGAACCGCCGCAAGGCGGCGAAAGAACTCGGGATCGGCGAGCGGACGCTGTACCGTAAGATCAAGGAGTACAACCTGTGACCCGCGGGCGCGAAGAGCGGTGGGCGGCGGGGAGAACCGCGGCCCCGCACCCGGCCCGCCCGGCGCTGCACGTGGTTCTCCTCGCGGCGCTGCTCCTCGGCGGGTGCGGCATCTACACCTTCAGCGGTTCGATCCCCGGCGGGATGAAGACCATCGCCGTTCCCCCCTTCGAGAACCAGACCGCGGAGTTCGGCCTTGTGGAGGACCTGACCGACGAGCTCATCGACCGGTTCATCAAGGACGGCACCCTGAAGGTGAAGGACCTGCGGGACGCCGAGTCGGCCCTGTACGGCACCATCGTGCGGGTGGACGATGTCCCTTTCACCATCCGCCCGGACGAATCGGTGGAGGAGTACAAGGTCACGATCACCGTGGTGATCCGTTTCGAGGATCTCGTGCACGGAAAGGTCCTGTGGGAGGAACGGATGTCGCAGTTTGGGGTGTATCCGTTCAGCGGGGGCAGCAGCGCCCAGAGAGAGGAAGGGTTGCAGGAGGCGGTCAAGAAACTGACCGATGACATCCTCAACAAGACGGTTTCCGGATGGTGATCGCGACCTTGAAGAGGCATGATGCCCCCGCCTGGCTGGTGCGGGAGCTGGTGAAGCGGTTGGAACGCGGCGAGGTGCTCCTGCTGCCGACGGACACGGTGTACGGGCTGCACGCCTCCGCGAGGAACCGGACCGCGGTGCAGCGTATCCGGCGGATCAAGGGCATCGAGGCGGACCGGCCCCTGACCGTGCTCGCGGGAACCGCGGTGGACATCGGGCGCTGGGTGGTTCTCCCGGAGGGGCAGGACCGCCGCCTCGTCGTCGGCTCCTGGCCGGGGGCTGTGACCTGGGTGCTCCCGGCACGCGAAGAGGTGCCCGAGCCGCTGCGTGGTCCGGATGACACCCTCGGCATCCGCATCCCGGACCATGCCCTGCTGCGGATGGTCTGCGCGGGGCTGGACGACCTCATCGTCTCCTCCTCCGCCAATCTGCACGGCGAGCCCCCGCCCGCCACGGAAGAGGAGGTCGACCAGCGCATCCTGGCCGAGGTGGACGGCGCCGTGTTCGAGGAGACCCCTCTTCCCGGGAAGCCCTCCGAGGTCAAGCGCTGGACCCCGGCCGGGCCGGATGTTCTCCGCACCCGGATTTCCACCTCGCCGCCGAAGGATCACCCGGTGCATATCCTCATCGTCTGCAGCGGGAACACCTGCCGCAGCCCGATGGCCGAAGCCGCCCTGCGCGAACACCTGAACAAACTGGCCCCGGGGCGGTTTCTCGTCCGCAGCGCCGGGACCCTCGCCCAACGGGGGATGCACGCCACGCTGCAGGCCGTGGAAGCGATGCGCGAGCATGGGTTGGACCTGGGGGAGCATCGCAGCCGCCCGGTCACCGAAAGCCTGATGGAATGGGCGGACATCGTCCTCGCGATGACGACCGATCACCTCGGCGAACTGCACGAACTCTACCCCCAGCACTCCGAAAAGGTTTACCTCTTGTCCGCCTATCCCGAGGAACAATTCGAGGGGCGCTTCGGCGTGGAAGATCCCATCGGGGCGGGGATGGAAACCTATCGCCGGGTGGCCGCCACCATCCTCCGGGAGGTGGAGCGGCTCGGTCCCCACCTGCTGGAACAGGCGTCCTGATCGATGAGCAGCCGGCTGCGGCGGATGACGCCGAATCCCTCCCCCGGAGAAGCGGACCCGGAGGACCTTGAGGGGCGTCGAATCCTCGTGATTCAGACCGCGTTCCTCGGGGACCTGGTCCTTACCCTACCCCTCCTCGCCGCGCTGCACCGCCGGGCGCCCACCGCCCGCATCCATGTCCTCGCCCACGCGTCCTACGCCTCCCTGCTGGAAGGGTATCCCGGCGTCACGGCCGTTCTTCCGTACGACAAGCGCGGGCGGGATGCCGGTCCGGCGGGCATGGCCCGCGTGATCGCGAAGCTGCGCCGGTGGGGCTGCGAGACCGCCCTCCTGCCGCACCGCTCCACCCGGAGTGCCCTGTTGGCCCTTCTCTCCGGTGCGCGGAGGCGGATCGGGTTCGAGGGGACCCCCGGCGCATGGCTCTACACCGTGACCGTGCCGCGCCGGGAGGAGGCGCACGAGGGCGCGCGCAATTTGGACCTGCTGCCGCCGCTTGGGATTCGCGGTGAGCCGGCGCGTCCCATCCTGCCGCCCCATCCGGCGGCCGGGGAGGCGGAGAGCTTCCTCGCTCGGCACGACATTCGAGGCGCCTCCTTCGTCGCTTTTGCGCCGGGCAGCGTCTGGCCGACGAAACGGTGGCCCTGGGAACACTGGATGACCCTCGCGGCGGAGTTGAGCCGGGATTACGACCTGCCGGTGGTCCTCGTCGGCGGGGAGATGGACCGTTCCCTCTGCGAGGCCGTCGCCGGACGGGCGGGCGGGAAGGTGGTGAGCGCCGCGGGCCGGCTGGGCATCCCGGCCTCCGCCGAACTGCTCCGCCGCGCCCGGCTGCTGATCACCGGCGACAGCGCTCCCCTGCACCTCGCGCAGGCGGTGGACACGCCGACGCTGGCCCTGTTCGGGCCCACGGTTCCGGAGTTCGGGTTCGGCCCCACGGGGCCGGGAGACCGTGTCATCGGGCTGGACCTGCCCTGCCGGCCCTGTGCGATCCACGGCGGCCGGAAGTGTCCCCTCGGGCACCATGACTGCATGAAAAAGCTGTCCCCGGCGCTGGTCCGGCGCGCCGCCGGGGACATGCTGACGGGCAACCTGCAGGGTTCACCCCGATGAATCCACCCGCCGACACGCCGCGCCGGCCGGACCTCCGGAACGGTGCGCCCCCGGGCGGCAGACGCCGCATCATGCGGGAAGGGTTCCTCTACACCCTCCTCACGCTGATCGGCAAGATCTCAGGCTTCCTGCGCGAATGGCTGATGGCCTACTTCTTCGGCGCGAGCCTGATCACAGACGCCTATCGTGTCGCCATCGACCTCGTGCGGAGCATCGTCCAGATCTTCTCCGGGACCACGGTGGAGACTTCGCTGGTTCCGCTGCTGACACGATGGCGCACGCGCAACACGCCCCGCCTCCGGGCTCTGCTGCTGCGGTTCACCGCATGGACCTCCCTCGGGATCTCGCTGGTGTTCGCCCTCGGGTTCGCCGGCTTCGCCCCCTGGATCACGCGGATTCAGGTCCCGACCTACGACGCGGAGAGCGCGGCGATGGTCACCACGATGATCCGCTGGATCGGCCCGGCCGTGCCGCTGTTCGTCGCCTGCAACCTCGCGGGATACCTGCTGATCAGCTATCATCGCCTGGGCGCCTTCGGCTTGATGCCCCTGGTGCTCAACCTCGGCCAGATCGCGGGAACGATCCTGGTCGGGAAGAACATCCTGCCTCCCGAGGTTCTGCCGGTCTCCTACGATATCGCGCTGGTGGTCGCGTTCGCGATTCTCCTGTTCGATGCCTGGCGGCGCCGGCCGAGCGGCGGGCGCTTCACCAAGGAGAGGATGAGGCTGGTCGCGATCCCGCTGCTGCGCAACATCTGGCCGCTTCTGCTCCTCGCCTTCATCGGGCAGGGGCGGATTTTCATCGACAAGATCATCGCTTCGACCCTGGCCGTCGGGGCGATCGCGGCGCTCTGGTATGCGCGGTTCATCATCGAGTTCCCCTTGACCACCGCCGGGAACGCCCTTCTCCGCCTCGCGCTGCCCCATTTCAGCGAAGTCGTGGAGAAGAAGGACACCGCGAAGCTGCGCCGCCAGTACCTGATTCTGCTGGATACGAGTCTCTGGCTGCTCGTCCCGGTGGTGGTACTCGTGCTGCGGACGGCGAACGACCTGATCCGCCTGATCTACGCCTACGGCGCGTTCGACGCGGACTCGGTGGAGATGACCACCCTCGCGCTGATGGGAGCCAGCCCGGCGCTGGTCACCCTGGTCATCCAGCCGCTCACCGTCCGCATCATCAACGCCCAGGGGCGGAACGTCCGCCTCCTCGACGTGATGACGGTGCAGGCCGTGCTCAATGTGGCGCTCGCCTACGGTCTCTCGCGGTACTGGGGAGTGGCCGGGATCGCCCTCGCGATGGGCGTGGCGCAGTTGCTGGCCACGATGGCGCTCATCCCGCGCCTGCAGATCGGGGTCACGAGGGCCGCCCTCGGACGGATTCTCCTCTGGGGCGCGCTCGGGGGGGTGCTGTACCTCTTCCTGTGGATGGTGCACCCCGGGGGATCTCCGCTTGTTACCTTGCTCCTCAACCTTGTCCTGACGGTCTCCGGGTGGTTGGCGCTCAGCCTGCTCGTTCCGCAGGGCCGCGCGCACCTCGCGCGCTTCCGCCGGATGAACGGGCGCGGAGGGGGGAAGGATGAGTAACATCCAGGAACAGCTGCTGCGGGAAGCCGTTGCGACCGCGATCAGCCGTACCAGGCGTGGGCCGGTGGCGGCGTTTCTCGATCCCGAGCTGGAGCGCAACCGGTACGCTAACCCGCGCTACCAGGAGGCGTGCCTGACCCTCGCCCTCGCGGGGGAGACGGGCATCGGGCTGCCGGAAGGGGTGCAGCCCCACGAAGCGCAGCAGGCGGCGGTCATCGCCCTGGACGGCTGGCTGCGCCTGTTGCACCGCAGCGGGGCGGTGCGTCCCCATCCGGGGGCGAAGCTGGACCCGCAGGCGACCGCCTACGGGCTCCTCGCGGCGGCGAGATGCATCTCTCTCCTCGGCGACATGCTGCCGGGGTCGATCCGCAACCGCAGCGTGCGCGCCATGCGCAAGGGGGCGCGTTTTCTCGTCCAGAGCCCCATGCCCGAGGGGGTGGAGACCCGCCCGCTCCGCCAGGCCGCCCTCGCCTCAGTGGCGGAGGTTCTCGACAGCGACGCCCTGCGCCGCGAAGCGGCGATGTTGCGGAACACCTCCTCGGGGTTCTACACCCAGGTGCTGGAAAATGATCCGCGTGTCCCGGCGGATGCGGGGGCCCTGTCCCTCGCCCTCGCCTACAGTGTTCTCGCGGTGGAGCATCCCACGGAGGACGAGCTGAACCTGTGGCGGCGGATTTGCCGCCGCGCGCTCGCCTCCGCGATGGAGACGGGCTTTTTCGGGGGCGGCGCGGAGGCCACTGTCGCCAGCCTGGCGATCGACACCGGGTTCATCTACCTCGCGGATCGGCTGCCGGAGGCGGCGGAGCTGGTCCGGCGGTTGAGGCTCGGGTGGGAGTCGCGGCTCTATGACAGCCTCCTCGATCCCGATGTCCCCTGGCTGACCCCGCTGGCGTACCTGGTGGGATATAGTCTGTCGGCCGGACGACGGGAGGGCTTCACCCCGGCGGAGGGGGAGTTGCCCGCCCCGGACGTCGATGCGATGGGCGCCGGAGTGCTGGAGGTCGGGGACTGGGTGCTGCGGCTGGGATTCGGCGCCACCATCGGCTGGATGTACCACCGCCCCAGCGGGTCATCCCGCATCTTCGGCAGCCCCGCCGGACTGGCGCTGCGCGAGGGGCCGTGGATCATCGAGGGGATGCGCCTCCGCCAGCCCTCCCTCGCCGGGAGCTACCGGCTCGCCGGGGGCGACCCCCTGATCGTCGAGGGCGAGGTCTATTCCATCGCCATCCCGGGCAGTGAAAAGGTGCCCCGGCGGATCGGTTTCCCGCGATGGAGGGGAAAGCGGGCGAAGGCGGGAACGCGCCTGGTGCCCCCGGCGCGCCGGCCCTCGGCCCGGCTGCAGGCGCCGATCCCCTACCGGCGGGAGTTCGAGGTCAAGGAGGGCGCGCTGACCATCGAAACGCGCGTTCCCGGGCGGGTGATGCACCGCCTGCCGGTGGTCTGGCCGGGCGGCATGTTCGGGTCGCTGCGCATCGGGTCCGACCCCCTGCCGGCGGAGAAGGCCGGGGAGCAGCGCAGGGTCCGGGAGATCGCCATCGGCGGGGGGGACTGGCCGACCTGGACCGTGCGCTTCGACCGCCCCGTGGATGTGCTCTACGAACCGGTGCACGGCCTGATCACTACCTCGCCGATGCGCTACCTCTCCGTTGCGGCGGGCAGCTTCGACATCCTAGCGGACGACCGCCTCCACCTCGCCTGGCGGGTCGGCTGAACACCGGCGCCCCGGGAAAGTCTCACCGGCCGGGTCGCCCCGGACCGCCTGCCGGCGTTTCGGGCTCCTCCGGCCCACCAGCCATCTCCCGGTATGAACGGCGGATGAGCCGGTCCTCCCTGATCCCGAGGATCTCCATCCAGGTTTCACACTGCCGGCGCAGCTGCTCCTCGCCGCGGGAGCCGTCCATGTCGATGGCCTCGATCTCGACGAATTCCCCCAGCCCCGTGACCCGGTCGAGGTGGATCTTCACATTCTCGAGGAAATAGATATCCCGCTCCTTGTCCACGACGGTATCCACGCCGAGGGCGCGGGTGAGCACCTCCTTCAGCGGGCCGGTTTCGCGGGGGTGGTAGAGGGCGACATGCGAGGCCTTCGGCCCCGCTTCGTCCTCGCGCAGGTAGTGGATCAGGGCCGTTTCGATCGTCCCTTCGCGCAGCTTCAGCCGTCCGTCCGGGACGGTGTAGTAGGTGTCCACCTGGTGATCCCGGCCGACGTGGCGCGCTCCGTGCTTCTCGAGAATCCGCCGGATCGCATCGAGGTCGTCGCAACGGGCCTTGATTTCGATGTTCAGGTGCGGCATCCTCTCCTCGCGCTTGCCATCCGGTCGTGCCCCGGCTCTTGTTCCGCCCCCGCCGTCTTCGTAGAGTAGCTGCCATGACCACCCAAAGCAACCATTCGGCCGGCCCCGGATTCCCGCGGCGGGGGCACCTTGTCATCGGCACCGCCGGGCACATCGACCACGGGAAAACCGCGCTGGTGAAGGCGCTGACCGGAACCGACACCGACCGTCTCGCCGAGGAGAAACGGCGCGGGATCACCATCGAACTCGGCTTCGCCTTCTACGGGGACCGTGCGGCCTTCGTCGATGTGCCGGGGCACGAGCGGCTGGTGAGGACCATGGTGGCCGGGGCCTCGGCGATGCGGGCGGCGCTGCTCGTCGTCGCCGCCGATGACGGTGTGATGCCGCAGACCCGCGAGCACCTCGCGGTGCTCGACGCCCTCGGAGTGCGGCGGGGGGTGGTCGCGGTCACGAAGGCGGACCTGGCGACGGACGACTGGATCGACCTGGTGCGAGAGGAGGTGCGCGAGCTGCTGGCCGGCACCGGGCTCGCAGGCAGCCCGGTCCATGTCGTCGACAGCCTGAGCGGGCGCGGAATCGGGGAGCTGCGCGCCTCCCTCGACCGGATGATCGAGGAGGCCGGGGCGCCGGAGGATCCCGGCTTCTTCCGGATGCCCATCGACCGGAGTTTCCTCCTCCGGGGGCACGGCCGGGTGGTCACGGGCACGGTGTGGAGCGGGCGGGCCGTTGCGGGGGACCGTCTGTCGCTGCTGCCCGGCGGCGAAACGGTACGGGTGCGCGGAGTGCAGGCCCACGAGAGGCCCGTCGAGGAGGTCGGCGCCGGGGACCGGGCGGCCCTGAACCTCGCCGGAGATGTCGAGCCGGCGCGAGGCCAGGCGCTCTTCGGTCCCGGGCGAGGGGTGGAGACAGAGTTCCTCGATCTGAAGCTGCACCTGTTGCCCGGGGCGCGGCTGCTGCGCCACCGGGCGCGGGTCCGCCTGCACCTCGGCACGAGCGAGGTGATCGGGCGGCTGCTCATCGTCGGGGGCGACGAAATCCTGCCCGGGAGCGCGGGGTTCGCGCGGATCGCCCTCGAGCGGCCGGTGGCGGCGATGCAGGGCGACCGTGGTGTTCTGCGGTTTTACTCGCCGCTGGAGACACTCGGGGGCGTGGTGGTGCTCGACCCCGACCCGCCGGACCGCCGGCGGACACTCCCCGGGCTCCGGGAACGGTTGACCGAACTCGAAGGAAGCGATGGGGAGCGGGTCGCGGCGCTGGTCCGGGCGAGGGGCTGGGCCTCGCGGCCGGACCTGCTCCGCCTGCTGCCCTGGGCGGAGAGCCGCCTCGACGAAGCGCTCGCGGCGGCGGTGGCGCGCGGCTCCCTCCTGTCGCTCGAAGAGGGCGGAGCGACCTGGGTCGATCCGGACCTCCGGCGGCGGTGGACCGAAGCCGCCGTCCCCGTTCTCGAGGAGTTCCACCGGGAGCAGCCCGAGGAGCGGGGGATGACGAAGGCGGCCTGGGGGGTCCGTGTCGCCGGACGGGAGCTGCCCGGCGAGGTGCTGGAAGCCCTGTTGAAGGCGTTGAACGCGCGTGGCGTCGTCCGCTACCGGGAGGGTTTCGTCTCCCTGCCCGGCCATGCCGCCGGGCTGCGCCGCGGGGACGAGGAGGCGGCCGGGCGCATCGAGGAGGTCCTGCTCCGGGCGGGGTTGAACGCCCCCCTGCCCGCGACCATCGCCGGGGAGACGGGGGTATCGGAAGCCGAGGTGCGCCGCCTGCTGCGGGCGTTGAAGCAGGTGGGCCGCGCGGTGATCCTCGATGAGAAGGTCGTCCTCGCCGCCGCCGCGTACGAGCGGGCGAAGGAGAAGCTGAGGGAGGCCTTCGGCGGGGAGGAGGGCTTCACTGTCGGGGAGGCGGGCAGGGCCCTCGGCGGCACCCGCAAGGTGATGGTGCCGCTGCTCGAACAGCTCGACCGCGAGGGGTTCACCCTCCGCGAAGGCGACCGGAGGCGCATCGTGGGGTAGGGACCGTGAAAACGTCGCTCTGGCGCCGGGCGGTCGAAACCCTCGCCGATGCCATCTGGCCGCGGGCGTGCATCGTCTGCGGGCGCGAGGAGAGGCTGCGCGGGGGTGTGGTCTGCGAGGTCTGCTGGGGCAGTCTGCTGCCTTCGGGGGGCGTGGTGGCTCCCGGGCCGGTCAGCAGACTGTTCGTCGGCTTCGCCTACGATGAACGGCTGCGGATCATCCTCCATCACTACAAGTTCGCCCACGGTCTCTCCCTCGCCGAGCCCCTCGCGGAGCATCTCGCCCGGCGCTGCGTCGAGGCCCGCCTGCGTTTCCCGCGCGGCGTCCTCGTCCCGGTCCCGGACCACCCCTCCCGCCGCCGCGAGCGGGGGTATAACCCCGCCGGCCGGTTGGCGGCGGCCTTCGCGGATCGTGTCGGCCTGCCCTGCCGCCCCGAACTCGCCCGCCGTCTCCACGCCGGGCCGCACCAGTCGAAGCTGTCCGACGAGGAGCGCCGCAAGGTACCGGGAAAGGCGTTCGCCGTGCAGCCGCCGGACGACCCGGACATGGTCCTGGTCCTCTTCGATGATGTCATCCACACGGGCACCACCCTCAAGCGCCTCGCCCAGGCGGCGAGAAAAGCGGGGTGGAAACGGATCGAGGCGGTGTGCCTCTGTTCGTAGGGAAGCGGCGGAACGGTTCGGGAAGCCGCGCGGTGGAGCGTGGGGTCAGGCGGCCGGCCCGATGAAGTGACGCGCGGTCAGCTTCCGGTGGGCGAACCCCCAGTAGAGACCCGAGCACAGGCCGTGCAGCACCCTGAGCGCGCTGTAGAGTCTCAGCCTTTTGGCGTAGACCAGGGATCGCCGGACCACCATCCTTGCGTGCTGCCGGAAGTAGCGGCGGAAGTAGTCCGGGCTGCGGTGGAGCATCAGGACGATCATCGGGTTGCGGGCGTCGTAGAACGCCTTCAGGGGTGAATCTTTCCCGATGGTCATGCTCTCCTTGTGCCACAGCCGGGCGTGGGGGGTGTACATCAGGCGGAAGCCCTTGGCTTTCGCGCGCGCCTGCCAGTCGTACTCCTCCGACTGGAGGAAGAAGGTGGTCGAGTAGCCGCCGACCGTCTCGTACACCCTGCGGCTGACGAGGCAGTAGATGTCGTCGAGGAACACCCGCTCGGCGACCTCGTCGTAGGCGCCGGTGTCGATCTCCTTCCAACCGATGTGCTCCCCGTTCCAGCGGATGGGGTCCTCGGACTTCCCGCAGGTCTGGAGACGCTTGGGGTCCTCGTAGTAATAGACCTTGCCCGAGACGAAGCCGATCATCGGGTCGGTCACGGCGACCTCGACCAGTGCGGAGAGGGCCTTCTTGTCGATGGCGGTGTCGTTGTTGATCACCATGACATAGTCCGCCCGTTTCGCGGCGAAGGCGTAGACGAGACCGTGGTTGAAGCCCCCCGAGTAGCCGTAGTTCTCGTGCAGCCAGAGGACGTCGATCCGGTCGCCGTACCGCTCCGCGAGGTAGTCACGGGTGCCGTCGGTGGAGCCGTTGTCGATGACCAGGACCCGGAAGTCGGGGTAGTCCATTGCGAGGAGGGTGTCCACGCACTCCGCGAGCCACTTCCGGCCGTTGTAGCTCAGCACCAGGACATAGACGAACGGGCGATGGGAACGGTCCGCTTCCTGCATCGGGCTCTCTCTCCGGTGGGGTGTGGTCGTTGTTAACAAGCCGGCCCCCGGCCTGCAGGGGCGGGCCTGTCCGCCGGCCTCTCCCTCCAGCGCCCGCCGGCCGATGGCCGGCCCGGAACCGGGGGGAAACGTACGGAACGACCGGCCCCGGCTCCAACCGCCCGGGCGGCGGGGTACTCCCTCACGGGAAGGGGAAGCCCGCGAACGCAGGCGCGAGGCATGCGTCGCCTCCAGCCCTCCTCCCGCGCGGGCTGCGGGGAGCACGCCCGTGCCGCGTCCCGCTTGCGCGGCGGGCTTCGCGGCGTGACATTGCCACCGGTCACCGGCGATTGCGGGAAGGACAGGCGCGGAGATGGACTCGAGGGGTTCCGAAAAAGGAGACACGCTGCGGCTCGCTCACCTGCTCGCGCGGCGGGGGATCGCCTCGCGGCGTGCATGTGAAAAAATCATTGCCGAGGGGCGGGTGCGGGTGGAGGGGGTGACGGTCACCGACCCGGCGACGCCGGTGCACCCGGAGCGCAGCCGCATCGAGGTGGACGGCTCCCCGCTGCCCGGGGCCCGCGAGCCGGTGTACCTCGCCCTCAACAAGCCGCCGGGCGTGCTCTCGTCCTTCGTCCGCGGGCGGGAGAAGGGGCGGCTGCTGGGGGAATTCGTCAAGCACGAGGCCCGGTTGGTGCCGGTGGGACGGCTGGACCGCGACTCCCGCGGCCTGCTGCTGCTCACCGATGACGGCGACTGGGCGAACCGGGTGGCGCACCCCCGTCACGGCACCGAGAAGGAGTACCGGGTACTGGTGGCCGGGGCGAAGCCGGCGGCGGCGGCCAGGCGTCTCGCGGCGGCTGGGTTCGAGGAGAACGGGCGACGGTTTCGCGCGGCGGTGGTGCGGGCCGAGGGGCGGTGGCTGAGGGTGGTCCTCCACGAAGGCCGCAAACGGCAAATCCGCCGCCTCGCCCGCGAGGCGGGGCTGACCGTGCGCGAGCTGGTCCGGGTGCGCATCGGCCCGGTGAGGCTGGGCCGCCTGAAGGAGGGGCACTGGCGGAAGCTGACCCCCGGGGAGGTCGGCATGCTGGGCAAACCGGGCGGGAAGCGAAGGTAGACCGGGAGCGGCGGGGTGGCCCGGAACTCCTGCCCCCCGCTCGCCACGCCG
>CAYOKT010000074.1:0-13599 GCA_964404605.1 uncultured bacterium | reverse complement strand
ATGACGCAGTTGGGCGTTGTGTTGCACGCTTGATGGAATGGGGCACGGTGCGCCGTGCCCCTATAACACGAAGAGACGGGAGCCCCGTGGAAACAGGATCTCTTCGCAGGGCGTCACCCGCTTTATACGCTGAGGGCGCTCTCGACGGCACGGCGCAGGGCGGCCAGGTTGGCCTTGATATCCCCGTGGAACACCGCCGTCCCGGCCACCAGCTCGGTCGCGCCGTGCCGGACGAGGTCCGCCGCGTTTCCGGCGTCCACACCGCCGTCCACCTGGACCTCGGCGTGTGAATCGAGGGAATCCAGCAGGCGGCGCACCTTGTGCACCTTGTCCAGCCCGCTCCGCAGAAACTCCTGCCCGCCCCACCCGGGGTTGACCGTCATGATGAGCACGCGGTCAAGCAGCTCGACCGTGTAGCGCAGGGTCTCGGTGACCGGTGTCGCGGGGTTGAGGGCCACCCCGGCCTCGAGGCCGGCCTGTCGAATCCGGGTCAACACACGGTGCAGGTGGGGCGTGGCTTCCACGTGAACGGTCAGCCCGCTCACCCCGGCCTCAGCGAAGGCGTCGATCTGCCTCTCCGGGTCGGCGACCATCAGGTGGGCATCGACCACCGCCCCGGTGGCGCGGATCACGGCGGCGACGACATCCGCCCCGTAGGTGATGGGCGGGACGAAACGGCCGTCCATCACATCCGCGTGCAGGCCGTGCGCGCCCGCGGCCAGGGCCTCTCGGACCTGCTCCCCGAGGCGGGAGTAGTCCGCCGCCAGCAGGGAGGGCAGCAGGCGCACGCGGCCCCCGATGCGTCCGTTGTTCTTGCTCTTCATGCGCCTCGCTCCCCTCGCAACGTCTCCCCCCGCGGGCATGAACCTCCGCCCGGGAAGTTACTTACGGTTGACCACCAGGTGCACGCTGTCACCGAACGCCGTTTCGGTATGCTGCGGCGGGCGCTGGTAAACCACCACGCCGTTCTTCTCCTTCACGTAGCGGTCGTATTCCACCGGCGCCACCGCCAGGCCCGCCTTCAGCGCGAGGTACTTCGCCTGCTCCTCGGGCAGACCGAGAAGGTCCGGCACGACGACACGGGCGGGTCGCGGACCGAGACTGACGACCACCCGGACCGTGTCGCCGGGGCTGATCGTGTCCCCCGGTTCCGGCCGCTGGCGCAGCACCAGCCCCTCGTACAGGCTGTCACTGAAGTCATAGAGGATGCTGTCCGCCGTCAGGCCGGAGCGCTGCAGGGCGAAGAGCGCCTCTTCCTTCTTCTCGCCCCGCAGGTCGGGGACGACGGCGAACGGGGGTCCGACGGAGACCGCCACGTGGATCCTCCGGCCGCGTTTCGTCGCCCCGCCGGGAGGCGGGAACTGGTCGACCACGGTCCCGGGGGGCAGGGCCGCATCGAAACGCTCGTCATCCACGACCAACCGGAATCCCCGGGGGCCATAGACGGCGCGCGCGTCGGAGAGGAGCCGCCCGCGGACATCCGGCACCTCGACTTCCCGCCCCTGCCGGGTGTACAACGGCATCACGATGAACTGGAACAGCAGGATGATCGCCAACCAGACCAGCAGGACGACCCCGATCCGCCCGATCCAGGCGAAGATGCGCGCGAGGCGGCTCATGCCGAACGCCTCCAGCGGACGACATAGACGCCGTCCACGCCGTGCTCCGGCGGCCAGGTGGCGGCCTCCCCGACTCCCCGCCGCCAGGCGGCGGGGATCGTTTCCGGCAACTCGTCGCGGCGGAACTCGCCGCCGGACCTCTTGTCGAACTCCCCCGCCCTCGTCTCGTTCTCCTCCGGTTCGAGGCTGCACGTGCTGTAGACCAGCACCCCGCCGGGCTTCACCCACTCGGCGGCCCGGTTCAACAGGCTTCGCTGCAGCTTGCCCAGGTGCGGCACATCCAGCGGGCTGCGGCGGGCGAGAAGGTCCGGGCGGCGGTGCGCGACCCCCGTGCCGCTGCACGGGACATCGATGAGGACCCGGTCGAACCGCTCCTGCGGGCTCCAGCTCATCAGGTCCGCCGTCTCCACCTCCACCCCCTCGTGCCCCAACCGCTCGAGCCCCTCGCGCGTCAAGCGGTTGCGTTTCAGGCTCTTGTCCACGGCGAGAAGACGGCCCTCCGCCGCCATCCGCTCCCAAAGTACGGCGGTTTTCCCCCCGGGGGCGCAACACAGGTCGAGAACGGCGTCGCCGGGCTGCGGGTCCAGAGCCGCGGGTGCGATCCCGGCGGCCGGGTCCTGCGCGGTGGTCAATCCCTGCTGGAAGGAAGGAAGAACCGCCGGCTTCACCCCGCGAGCGTACAGGTAGCCGGGCCACCCGGGGTGCGGTTCGCCGGAGACGCCCTCCTCCCGGAGAAGGGCGGCCCAGGAAGCATCATCCCCGGTCCTCAGGAGGTTGCGGCGAAGGCCTACCGGGGGGATGCGCGACAAAAATCGGATCCAGGCATCCGCTTTTTCCTCGCCCCACTGCTCCACCCACTTGCTCCGCCACTGGTGCAGGAGCCCCCTTCCGGCGTAGAACGCATCGGTGAAGCGAAACCCCTGCTCGGTGGCGGCGCGGCGGAGGACGGCGTTCGCCAGGCCGGCGGCGCCCTCGCCGAACAGCGCCCGGGCGTGCGCGACCGCCTCGTTCACCGCCGCGTGCACCGGAACGCGCTCCAGGTGCAGCAGTTGGTACAGTCCGACGCGCAGGATCGCGAGCAGCCGGTGCTGCATCTTCGCGAGGTCCGCCGAAACCAGCTCCGCGAGACGGCCGTCCAACTCGCCGAGATGACGGACGACACCGTAGGCGAGTTCGGTGACCAGCGCCCGGTCACGGGGGTCCCAGCCCTCCTCGCCGCCGAGAATCTCATCACGCAGCGAGTCGATCTTCTCACCGGAGTGCTCCCAGCGCGCGATGATCTCCGCCGCCACGCGGCGCGGGTTGCGCCGTTTACGCGTCATGGACCCTGCCTGTGTTACTAATTTTCATGCCGATCTCACGGGGCGCGCTCCACGCGCCCGCCCACCCATTTTTCGCCCTTTGGAACTTCGGTTCATCGTTCAGCCGTCACCGCCCTCAACCACCGATTCGAACCGCGCTCCGACCGCAAGCCGGAAACCCCGGAGAAAATCGGACACTTGCATCCGTTTTTTTCCGGCAAGTTGAACCTCGGCGAAAGCGACCGCCCCCGCTCCGCAGGCGACGACCAGCTCCCCGCCCGCTTCGAGGATCTCGCCGGGCTGTCCCGAAGGGTGCTCGAGGGGCCGTGAACGGAACAGCTTCAGCATCCGGCCGGAGAGGGTGCCGTACGCCCCGGGCCAGGGGTCCACGCCGCGCACCCGGTTGTGCACCTCCAGCGCGGACCGCGACCAGTCGATGCGGCCGTCCTCCTTCACCAGTTTCGGAGCCCGGGTGACCAGAGAATCGTCCTGCGGAAGGGGTACGAGCGAGCCCTCCGCGAGCCCCTCCAGCGCCCGCAGGGTCATCATCGCTCCCAGGGAAGCGAGCCGCGCCGCCAACTCCCCGGCGGTCTCCAGCGGATCCACCGCGACTTTCTCCTGCAGCAGCAGTCCGCCGGCATCCACCGTCTCGCTGATGCGGATGATGCTGACCCCGGTCTCCCGCTCCCCGTTGATCAACGCCCAGTTGACCGGCGCCGGTCCGCGGTACCGGGGAAGCAGGCTCGGGTGGACATTCAGCGTCCCGTGCGGGGGAAGGGTGAACAGCTCCCGGGGAAGGATGCGGAAGGCGACGACGACGGCGACATCGGGCCGCCGGGAGGTGAAATCGGCGAGAAAGGCGGGATCTTTCAGGCGCGAGGGTGTGAGCAGCGGCAGGCCGGCGGCCTCCGCGACACGTTTCACGGGCGTCGGCCGGAGCCGGCGCCCGCGGCCTGCCGGCTTGTCCGGACCGGTGACGACTCCGACCACTTCATGGTCGCTTTCCAGCAACCCGCGGAGGGTCGGCACCGCGAATTCCGCCGTCCCGAGGAAGGCGACCCGCATCGCGTTAAACCGTGTACTGAAGGTCTTCGTGCTCCTCGCGAAGCTTCTTCAATTTGCCGCGCAGCAGGGTGCGCTTGAGGGGAGGCAGGTGGTCGATGAACAGCACGCCGTCGAGATGGTCCTTCTCATGCTGGATGACCCGCGCGAGCAACCCACCCACCTCGATTTCGAGGGTTTCTCCCTTGAGGTTCTGATAACGGACGCGGACATCGGTCGGCCGCTCGATCTCCTCCGTGATTCCGGGCAGGGACAGGCAGCCCTCCTCCATGACGACGGTCTCCTCGCTCACTTCGAGGATCTCCGGGTTGACCAGGACGAGGATTTTCCGTGCGTCGCCGTCGTCTTCCTCCACGGGGATCCCGATGACGATGAAGCACCGGGAGACCCCCACCTGCGGCGCGGCGAGACCGATGCCGTCCGCAGCGAGCATCGTCTCCACCATGTCCACCGCCAGCGCCTCCAGCGACTCGTCGAACTCGGTCACCTCCTTCGAATGCCGGCGCAGCAGAGGATCACCATACACCCGAATCGGCATCTTCGCCATCGTTCTTCTCCCGGACCCGCGACGGCTATTTTCCGCCGTCGTCCTTGCCCACCACGCGGTTCACCGCGGAGCGGTCCACGGTCAACTTCAAGTTGTCCGCCACCTTGATGATCAGGGTGTTGTCCTTCTCGCGGATTCCGGCGATGGTCCCATGAACCCCGCCGATGGTGACGACCGAATCCCCTTGCTTCAACTGCCCGATCATTTTCGCCCGCTCTTTCTGCTGCTTCGACTGCGGGCGAAGGATGAGGAAATAGAAGATGACGAAGATGAGCAGGAACGGCAGGAGACCGAGCATTCCCCCTCCCCCTCCTTTCGCTGCACCCTCGCCCGCGGCAAGGATAATCGTCCAAGGCATCATTGCTTCACACCCTTTCGTTGTTCCCACCGTCCGGCCGGTTCCGGCTCATTCTGTCGCCCGGCCGGTCCGACCCCTCGCTCTCCCCATTCTCCCGGGGCGAATCCGCCAGAGGAAAGTATAAATATACAAGCTGTCTTCAACCATTTCTCCCCCGCTTTCCCGCCCCCGCGAGCCTGTACCCTCCCGGAGAGATCCCCCTCCGCTGCCGGCGGTATCGGGCTCCGGCGGCATCCTCCGGCGGACCACGCGGGCGGCTTTCCCCCTCGGAGAGATCCCAGAACCTTCCCTTGCAGACTTTGTGACAAGTGTAACGTAGTGGTGTCTCCGTTTATCCGGCCGCGAGGCCACATTTCACGAATTCACAGGGGCTTACTCCCTCCTATTCCCCCTCTTCCGAGTTGCGAATCCATTCACAGACTGACTTGTAAGGTTTAGGTTATCCTAAAAATAAACCGGAATGCCCTCACTTGCGCGAAGCTCGCTTCCGAGGCTATCTTGGCGGGGTGGGGAGGCCATGACAGAAGGAGCATGACCGCGATCTTGGAAAACGTGAAGAAACGAACAAGCAATGCACCCCACAGTGAGGCTGGTACCCTTTCCCTGCACCCTTCCGGTCGGGATGTCCTTCTGTTCACCGGCAATTACGGCAGCGGAAAGACCGAGGTCTCGGTCAACGTGGTCCGTTCGCTCGCCCTCTCGGGCGAAAAGGTGCTGATCGCCGACCTCGACCTGGTGAACCCCTATTTCCGGTGCCGTGAAGCTCGCGAGCCCCTCGAGGAGCTGGGTGTACGGGTGGTCGCGCCGGAGGGCGGCATGCACAGCGCCGACCTGCCTATCGTGCTCCCGGAAGTGCAGGGAGCGATCGAGCGCCCGGAGGGAATCTCCGTGCTCGATGTCGGGGGGGACAACGTGGGCGCGACGGTGCTCGCCTCCCTGACCCCCCTCTTCCGCCGCAACCCTTACGAAATGTACTTCGTCCTCAACCGGAATCGTCCCTTCACCGACACGGTCGAGGGCGCACTGCGATACATGGACGAGATCGAGCAGGCCTCGCGCCTTTCGATCACCGCCGTGGTCGGGAACACGCACCTGATGGAGGAGACCGACCTGGCGATGGCGCGCGCGGGAGCCGAGTTCGCCCTCGAAGTCGCCGGCGCGCGCGGGATCCCCGTGGCCTATGTCACCGCCCCGCGCGAAGCCCTGGCCGTGGAGGGGTGGATCGCCGCCGGGGACGAGAGGCAAAAGTTGATCATGGTGGACGGTTTCCCCGCTCCCGTTCTGCCGTTGAAACGCATCATGCTCCCGCCCTGGCTGGGCGGTCCGGCGCCCGGGTCGATGGCGACTCACGCCCGGGATAATTTCGCGCGCCTGACCCGGTAGGACGGGGCGGCCCGGCGGAAGCGGCGGCGGCTCCATGTCCGGCGGCGCGCAGGCGGTGGAGCAGGAAGCGGCAAGAACGGAAAGCGGCGAAGCAAAGAGGGCGCGGGAGGCGCGGACGGGGTTCAAGGGCGGACGGGTTGCATCGAGGGAACGACCGGGCGGGCAGCCAGCCGCCCGAGGACAGCGGTCCGTCGCGGGTTCACCATGAGCCCGGAGTAAAGCGGGAAGCGAAGCGGAGAGGAAGCATGCCACTGGTCAGGATCGATCCGGAGCGCTGCAAGGGCTGCGACCTGTGCATCCGGGCGTGCCCGCAGGGGATTATTCGGCAGGGGTCGGAGATCAACACCAAGGGCTATTTCTACGCCGAGGTGTTCGACCAGCCGCGCTGCATCGGTTGCCGTCTCTGCGCCATCTCCTGCCCGGACATCGCCATCGAGGTGAGCGTAAACGCGGTGCAATACCTGTTTTTCCCGTACTGACGACCCATTCGCGCCTTACAGCGGGGACCTGATTCATCCGGCCCCGCGCCAGTTTCGAGGTTGAGTGATGGCGAAGAAGTTGATGAAGGGCAACGAAGCGATCGGGGAAGCGGCGATCCGGGCCGGGGCGAAATACTATTTCGCCTACCCGATCACCCCGCAGACCGAGGTGGCCGAATACCTCGCCCGGCGGATGCCGGAGGTGGACGGCGTGTTCCTGCAGGCGGAGAGCGAACTCGGCGCGAGCAACATGATCTTCGGCGCCGCGGCCAGCGGCAAGCGGGTCTTCACCTCCAGCTCCAGCCCCGGCATCAGCCTGATGAGCGAGGCGATCAGCTACATCACCTGCGCCGAACTGCCCACGGTGTTCATCAATGTCTGCCGCGCGGGGCCCGGACTCGGCGGCATTCTTCCCAGCCAGGGCGACTACTTCCAATCCACCCGCGGCGGGGGGCACGGCGACTATCACCTCCTGGTCCTCGCCCCCTCCACCGTGCAGGAGACGGTGGAACTGGTGATGACCGCCTTCGACCTGGCGGACAAGTACCGCAACCCGGTGATGATCTTCGCGGACGGTTTGATCGGCCAGATGATGGAGCCGGTGGATTTCGAGGCGGTGCGGCTCGGCAAGCCCGCCGACCACTCCGACTGGGCGATCACGGGGGCGAAGGGGCGCGCCCCGCACCTCGTGAAAACCCTCTATCTCGACCCCCTGCAGAACGAGGAGCACAACCGGAAGCTCGCCGCGAAATACGAACGGATGAAGGCCGAGGCACGCAGCGAACTCTACGGCGGACTCGGGCACCCGGAGCTCATCCTTTGCAGCTTCGGCACCACGGCGAGGGTGTGCAAGACCGCCGTGGAACATCTGAACGAGGAGGGAATCGACGTCGCCCTGTTCCGCCCGATCACCCTCTATCCCTTCGATGAGAAGGCGATCGCGGAGCTGTCGAAGAAGCGCCACGTCAAGGCGATGCTCTCGGTGGAGATGAACAACGGACAGATGATCGAGGACATCCGCCTGTACACCCGCGAGCGGAAGCCGATCCACTTCTTCGGCCGGCAGGGGGGAATCGTGCCCAGCCCGGAAGAGGTGATCCGTGAGGTCAAGAAGATCCTTGGGAAATGATATGGCCGTACACACGATTTTCACCAAGCCGGAGGCGATGACCAGCGCCCACACCCACTATTGCCCGGGGTGTACGCATGGGATCATCCACCGGATGGTCGCCGAATCGCTGGATGAGCTGGGGCTGCGGGAGAGCGCCTGCGGCATCGCCCCGGTGGGCTGCTCCGTGCTCGCCTACGACTACTTCAACTGCGACTTCCTCGAGGCGGCGCACGGCCGCGCGCCCGCCTTCGCCACCGGCTTGAAGCGGGTGAGCCCGGAACTCACGGTGTTCAGCTACCAGGGGGACGGCGACCTCGCCTCCATCGGGACGAACGAGATCCTCCACGCCGCCAACCGCGGCGAGAAGATCACCGTGATCTTCGTCAACAACGCGATCTACGGGATGACCGGCGGGCAGATGGCCCCGACCACCCTCCCCGGGCAGGTGACGACGACCTCGCCGATGGGACGCGACACGGAGGACGTGGGCTGGCCGATCCGGATACGCGAGCTGCTCGCGACCCTGCGCACACCGGCCTACATCGCCCGCGGCTCCGCGCACAGCCCGCAGTGGATCATCCGCACCAAGCAGTACATCCGCAAGGCGTTCCAGTACCAGAAGGAGGGGCGCTGTTTCAGCCTCGTCGAGGTGCTCTCCACCTGCCCGACCAACTGGGGGATGACCCCGGTCGAGGCGTGCGAATGGGTGGCGAAGAACATGATTCCCTACTACCCCCTGGGCGAGCTGAAGACCCCGGACGAGGAGGACCCCGTCGGCCGGAAGCTACTGGCAGAAGAGGAGGAGTAAGGCGGCCATGCAGCGTGAAGTCAAGTTCGCCGGGTTCGGTGGGCAGGGAATTCTCTCCGCGGGCAAGTTCCTCGCCCTCGCCGGAATGGCGGAAGGGAAAGAGGTCGCCTGGGTGCCCTCCTACGGCCCCGAGATGCGCGGCGGCACAGCCTATTGCACCGTCGTCCTCGCCGACCACCCCATCGGCTCGCCGATCGTCTCGAGCCCCAGCGACCTCGTGGCGTTCAACCGCCCCAGCCTCGAGAAGTTCGTCGACACGGTGAGACCCGGCGGCTTCGTCCTGATCAACTCCAGCCTCATCCCCGACCGGGTACAGCGGGACGATGTGACCGAGATCCTCATCCCGGGCAATGACGAGGCGAACCGGCTGGGCAACAGCCGGGGGCTGAACATGGTGATGCTCGGTGCCTATGTCGCCTGCAGCGGGGTAGTCACCCTCGAATCGATCCACCGCGAGGTGGAAAACCAGTTCCAGCGGAACCGGGACGTGCTCGAGCTGAACATGGCCTGCCTGGAGCGCGGCGAGGAGATCGCCCGCGGGATGCTTGCGGACGCCCTGTAGGCAAGACGGAATAAGGTGCATCTCGTTCAACCGTGGATAGACGGATTTCCCTCATGACGAAAACGGCGAAGGTGAGCAGAAAAGCTGCCGGGAAAGGTTCCCGCGCGCGAAGGAAAAAGGCCTCCTCGCCCGAGTCCGGGGAGAACGGCCGTTTCCTGGCCGAGCTTTTCGAGCGTTACCCGCGCGAGGAGACGAGCCTGATCATGGTTCTGCAGGACGTGCAGGACCATTTCAACTGGTTGCCGCCGGAGGCGCTGGACCGCGTGGCGGTGGAGCTCGGCGTACCCCGGGGCCGTGTGCAGAGTGTCGCGACCTTCTACCGCGCCTTCAGCCTCAGCCCCCGCGGCTCGACCATCGTCAAGGTCTGCCTCGGGACGGCGTGCCATGTGCGCGGCTCGAGCAAGATCGCCGAGGCGCTCGAGAAGGATCTCGGCATCGAGGCGGGGTCGGGGATGACCGAGGACGGCAAGGTGTCCATCGAGACGGTCAACTGCCTCGGCGCCTGCGCGATGGCCCCGGTGGTGGTGATCGGGGACCGGTATCATGCCAACGCCCTGCCGGAAAAAATCGTCGAACTGGTCAAGAAGGAGCGGGAGTCATGAGCGCGGCCGTGAAGAGGAAACCCCTCCGTTTCGAGACTCCCGAAGAGCTGCTCGCCTATGCCGATGAACAGCTCCGCAGGCAGCAGGCGCTGCGGCAGGAGATCCGGGTGTGCGGCGGGCCGGGCTGCCTCGCGCGCGGCTCGCGGGACATCTACGACGCCATCCGCGACCGGATCGACGCTCACAGGGTCGACCTGGAGAACCAGAAACTGGAGCTCGGGGTGACCCTCGAGGCCAAGTGCACGGGCTGCCACGGGATGTGCGAGGCCGGACCGGTGGTCACCTTCGAACCCTCGAAGATCTTCTACACCCATGTCAAGGTCGAGGACGCCGAGGACATCGTCGCGAAGACCCTGCTCGCGAAGAAGCCCATCCGGCGCCTCCTCTACCACCAGGAGCCGCGCAAGGGCGGCCAGCCGGTGCAGAGGTACACCGACATCCCCTTCTACGCCCTGCAGACCAAGGTGGCGCTGCGCAACGTGGGCGTCGTCGATCCCCTCAGCCTCGAGGATTACCTCGCCGCGGGCGGATTCCGCGCCCTGGTCAAGGCGCTGACGACGTTGAGCCCGGAGGAGGTCGTCGAGGAGGTGGATGCCAGCGGCCTGCGCGGGCGCGGGGGCGCCGGCTTCCCCACCGGGCGGAAGTGGAAGGGCGCGCTGCGGGCGAAAAAGGACCGGGTGTGGATCATCTGCAACGGCGACGAGGGCGACCCGGGCGCCTTCATGGACCGCGCGATCATGGAGGGCGACCCCTACTCGGTGATCGAGGGGATGCTCATCGGCTCCTACGCCCTCGGCGCGACCGACGGGTTCCTCTACGTCCGCCATGAATATCCCCTCGCCGTGGAGCACCTCCGGCGGGCGATCGAGCGGCTGGAAGAGGTGGGCCTGCTCGGCGAGAACATCCTCGGCACCGGGCTGACTTGCCGGCTGAGGATCTCCCGCGGCGGGGGCGCGTTCGTCTGCGGCGAGTCCACCGCGCTGGCGCGTTCCATCGAGGGGAAGGTCGGCGAGCCGCGGGCGAAGTACGTCCGCAGCGTCGAGCGGGGACTGTACGACCAGCCGACGGTGCTGAACAACGTCGAGACCTGGACCTGTGTCACCGCGATCCTCGACCGCGGGGCGCACTGGTTCGCCTCGATGGGGTCGGAGCGCAGCAAGGGAACGAAAGCCTTCAGCCTCGTCGGCAAGGTGAAGCACACCGGGCTGGTCGAGGTGCCGATGGGCCGGACACTGCGGGAGATCATCTTCGACATCGGCGGCGGCATCCTCGAGGACCGGCCGTTCAAGGCGGTGCAGACCGGCGGCCCCTCCGGCGGCTGCCTGCCGGAGGAGAAGCTGAACCTGCCGGTGGACTTCGACACCCTCACCCGCGCCGGCGCGATGATGGGCTCCGGCGGGATGATCGTGATGGACGACCACACCTGCATGGTGGATGTCGCCAAGTACTTCATCAAGTTCCTCATCGGGGAGAGCTGCGGGAAGTGCGTGCCCTGCCGCGAGGGGCTGCGCCAGGTCTACAACCTGCTGAACCGGATCACCCGCGGCGAGGGCGAGCTGGGCGACCTGGACAAGATCGAGCGTCTCTGCCACACGATGGAGGTCGCCAGTCTGTGCGCCCTCGGCAAGAGCGCGCCGCACCCGGTCACCTCGACGATGAAGTATTTCCACGACGAGTACATCGCGCACATCGTGGACAAGACCTGCCCGGCGGGGGTGTGCAATTTCGAGGCGCTCGCCGTGGAGGAAACCGTATAAGCCGGGTTCCCGGCGGGGTGGGAGCGCTTCACGGGGACGCGGCGCGCGCCGCGGGGAACACTTCGTAGGGGCACGGCGCGCCGTGCCCACAAGGGGAAACGCGCGTTGTAGGGGCGCGGGACGCCGTGCCCGGGGGTCCCGCCCCGCGGGCGGCTGGGATAACCGAGAGGGTTTCGAGACCGGCATGAACGAGGCAGGCATGAACGACCTACCCGTTGAAGGGGAAACGAGAGAGACGGTTCGGCTGACCATCGACGGCCGTTCCATCGACGCGGAAAAGGGGCGAAGTCTGCTCGAGGTGGCCCGCGAGCACGGCATCGACATCCCCAGCCTCTGCCATCACCCGGGGCTGGAACCGTTCGGCGCCTGCCGTCTCTGCGTCGTCGAGATCACCAAGCCCGGATGGGAGGGGTGGAAGAGGCTGGTCACAAGCTGCCTCTACCCTGTCGAGGAAGACCTGATCGTCTACACCGACAGCCCGGAGGTGATGGAGAACCGGAAGGTGGTGCTCGACCTGCAACTGGCCCGGGTGCCCAACTCGGATGTGATCCGCCAGCTCGCCGCGCGGTACGGGATCCACGACACCTCCTACGAGAAGCGCGAGAACGCGGACAACTGCATTCTCTGCACCATCTGCGTGCGGGTGTGCGAGGCGATCGGCGCGAACGCCATCGTCACCCTCTCCCGCGGGCCGGACAAGTTCATCGCGGTGCCGGACAAGGACGCCTGCATCGGCTGCCTCGCCTGCGCGATGAGCTGCCCCACCGGTGCGATTCCCTTCAGCGAGGAGGATGGCATCCGGCGGATCTGGGGCAAGGAGTTCGTGCTCGAGCGGTGCGAATCCACCGGCGAACCGATCGCGACCACCGAGCAGATCGACCACTTCGTGAAGCGCTCCGGCCTGCCGAGGGAGTATTTCCTGAAGAGCGACACCGCCTGCAAGGCGGAGACCGCCGCGGCCTTCGCGCGGGTGGAACTGGGAAAAGATGGTACCCACTGAACCGGGGCGGCCGCCGCGCGGGAGGGCGGGCGGACGGCCCGGGTACCACGACATAGACGTATCGCCGGGACACAAGGGTTGGACCATGGCCAAGCGACTGTTTGTCACCCCTTACCGCTGCACCGATTGCAAGAACTGCGAAGTCGCCTGCAGTTTCGTTCATACGAAGGACCCGTTCCACCCGGCGCGGAGCCGGGTGAAGGCCTACACCCTCAAGGGCGACATCAAGAGCGTCGTCCTCTGCCTGCAGTGCGAAGAGGCCGCCTGCCAGATGGTGTGCCCGACGAACGCCCTCGTCCGCAACCCGCTGACCGGCGCGATCGAGGTGAACGACAACTGCATCCTCTGCAAGATGTGCACGCTGGCCTGCCCCTTCGGGAACATCCACTTCGACGAGACCTACGAGGAGATCGTGAAGTGCGATGTCTGCCAGGGTGACCCGGCCTGCGCCAAGTACTGCCCCACCGGCGCGCTGGTCTGGGGCGAGGAGCCGGTGCCGGACCACCTGCTGGAGGAGAAGGCCGAGGTGCCGCCCCTGCCCTGGGTGCTGCCGATGCCCGCGCGGTGACGGCCCGCCCCGCGGGTCGGGCGGGGAACCTGTGGGAAATGCGCCTTATAACCGTTAAAGAATCACCAGCCGGGTAGCCTTGTCCATCAGCCAACGGACGATAGGGCACGGCGCGCCGTGCCCCTACAACACAATATCATACGCCGTCGGGTGGCCCGGGACTTCAGTCCCGGGTTTCATAAGGGTTTCCGTGATGAACGATACTTTCTGTAGTAACCTGAAACCGTCGGGTGGCCCTGAACGTAAGCCGACGGATGACAGGGTTTGATAGGTTTCGATAGCATTACATGATGAAATGAAAGATATAGCGCGAACTAAAAGACCTTGTCCGAGAAACCCTGCTGCCTAAGTAATCAGGACCATCCAATGCTTGCAAAAATACCCGGAAAACATAATAAGCGCATAGAATTGTCACTCTGACCCGTCCCGAAACATCGGGACG
>CAYOKT010000073.1:0-13787 GCA_964404605.1 uncultured bacterium | reverse complement strand
AAGTCCCGGGCCACCCGTCTGCTATGGCGTGGCAGGCGCTCCTGGGCTACCCCTCCTCTCCGCCCGGATTCTCCCCACCCGCCTCCCCCGCGGGAGAGTCCCCGCCCCCGGGCGCCCGGGCCCACCCTTCCCGGGTCGCGCCTCGCATCGCCGCCGGGATCTCGCTCGCCGGGAGCAGGACGCGGAACATCGTGCCCCGCCCCTCGCGGCTCTCGACGGTGATGTTCCCGCCGTGCCGCTTGACGATCCCCAGCGAAACCGACAGCCCCAGTCCCGTCCCCTTGCCCGTGGGCTTGGTGGTGAAGAAGGGGTCGAAGATATTCGGCAAAATGTGCGCGGGGATGCCCGGCCCGTCATCACGCACCTCGACGGCGACGAAACCGGGGTCGGCCTCCTTGAGCAGCGTGATGTCGATGTGACCATGCGGCTCGAGCACGTCGATCGAGTTCATCAGGAGGTTGACGAACACCTGGCTCAGCTGCTGACGGTCGCCGTGGATGCGCACCGGCCCCTCGGGAGCGTCCAGCGAGACATGCAGTTTGCGAAGCCGCAGCTCGTTACGGAGCAGCTTCAGCGTCTCCTGCAGCAGGTCATGCAGGTCGAGCAGCGTGCTCTCCATTTCGCTCTCGCGGGCGAAGTCGAGCAGGTTGCGCACGATGGTCTCCGCGCGGTCGGCCTCCTGCAGGAGTTCATGGATCATCTCGCGCCGTTCGTCGTCGCTGAGGTCCTCGTACCCGTCATTGAGCACGGAAGCGGTGAGGGTGATGTTGTTCAGCGGGTTGTTCAGCTCGTGGGCGATGCCGGCGGTGAGGGTGCCCACCGCGCGCAGCTTGTGGGACTGCACCATCACCTCCTCGTGTTTCCGCAGGTCGTGCATCATCCGGTTGAGGGCGATGGTCATGTTGCTGATTTCATCCTTGTAGCGGCGGGCCGGGGGGATGGGGGTGAAATCGCCCCGCGCGATGCGCTCGGTGTAGACCATCAGCTCGCTGAGGCGGCGGATGATCTGCCGCGCGAGGAAGAAGGTCATGTACATCGCCACCAGCAGCAGGAGGGCGATGAAGATCAGCGGCAGCCAGACGGAGCGGTTCAGCATCCGGCGAACGCTGTCCTGTTCGTTGCGGGCGAAATCGAGGGTGAGCGAGAGCATCTTCGAGCCGTGCTCGCGGAGAGTGGTCGCGGTCTCGCCGCCTGCCTGCGGCGGCGGTCCCTCGCGCGCGGCGATTTCCTCCAGCAGGGCGAGGTAGCGCGAACCGTGGTCGCGGAGCTGCGCGAACCGTTCATGGCCGATGACGTCCCGCAGGGCCACCGACCGCGCCGAGAGGAGGGAGTCGGCGACCTTGGCGTGATGGATCGCCTCGTCGAGGCCGGTGGAGTAGAGGAAGAAGTTCTTCTCGAAGCGCCGCGCCTGCTGGATTTCGTGCGTGAACCGCTCCGCGATCAGCAGAAAGTCGAAGCTCCGGCTGATGTTCTTCAGGGTGACGAGGTTGACGACATCCTCGCCGAAGCTGAGCAGGATGAGGAGCAGGAAACCGAAGAGGAGGCGGGCGCGGATGCTGACGCGGGGGCGGTGTTCGAGGGCGTACATCACCTCCGCTTCGCGGCGGTCCTCCGGCGGGCCCGGCTCCGGCGAAGGAGGATCGGCTGGCGGCGGCTCCGGGGAGAGGGGGTTCGCCCTGTCCCCTTCTCTCATGACTGCATCTCCCGCTCCGAGATCGCCCGGCGGAGAACCTCGATCAGGGTGTTCGGCTTGAACGGCTTGGCGATGAAGTCGAACGCTCCCCGGGCGAGGGCCTCGCGCGCCAGTTCGATCGTCGCGTACCCGGTGATGATGATGACCGGGGTCGTGGGGGCGTGCTGCTGGGCGTGGGCGAGAACCTCGATCCCGTCCATGTCGTCCATGCGGATGTCGGTGACGATGGCGTCGAAGGCTCCGGGGACGATCTTTTCGACCGCTTCACGCCCCGAGAGCGCGACTTCCACCGTGTACCCCTTCTTTTCCAGTGCCTGGGTCAGACGCTTGCCGACGATCGGCTCGTCATCGACGACCAGGATACGGGGAGCGTCCCCCATGTTCCTTCCCCCCTAATCTCAAGCTTTTTGGCCGGTTGGGACGGTGGCTACACCGAGCGCCGGCGGCGTACCGTTCGTGAAGGAATGCGAGTGAGAGCGGAAAACCTTGCACTTTTTTTCTCATTATAGTAACTTTTACCCCGGCGGGCAATGCCCGCGCACACCATTGCGACGGCCATCGCACAGGAACGACAAGGCTCGACACCTCAGCAGGCGGGGAGCACCTGCCTTCCTGCGCCGCCGCTGCAGCCCGGGGGGAGGCTATGGCGGTCATCTTCATTTCGCGCGCCACGTTCAGCGGGGGGTCTCTTCTCGCGGAAAAGCTGGCGGAGGACCTCGGCTACGAGTGTCTCTGCCGCGAGGATCTCCTCGAGCTCGCTGCGAAAGAGGGCATCCCGGTGGGCAAGCTCCAGCTCGCGATGGTCAAGCCGCCGCGGGTGAGGCGCCACCTCGCCCCCGTGCGCGCGATGTATCTCTCCTTCATCAAGTCGGTCATCGCCGACCGGATCCTCGAGAAACGGAACCTCGTGTACCACGGCCATGCCGGCCACATGCTTCTCGCCGGGATCCCGCAGATGATGCGAGTACGCGTGCTCGCCGATCTCGAGCAACGGATCAAGGCGGTCCGGGAGCGGCTCGACCTCCCGCGCGAAAAGGCGATCCGCTACATCGAGGACGTCGACCGCGACCGTGACCGCTGGGCGCATTTCCTCTACAACGTGGATTGGAATGTTCCGCTCTACTATGACCTGATCGTCAACTGCGAACACGTACACGTCGCGAACCTCGCCTCCGGCCTCGTCCAGTTCGCTGACCTGCCGGAGTTCAAGCTGACACCCGCCTCTCTCCATGCACTGGAGAACCTCCGGCTTGCGAGCCGTGCGCGGTACCTGCTCGCGAAGGACCGCCGGACGAGCCACGCCGCGGTCGATGTCGTCGCCGACCACGGGGTGATCCATGTCCGGTACAACCCGATCGATGCCGAGGTGGCGCCCCTGGTCCCGGAGGTTCTCGCGGACCTCGAGGGCTGCCGCGATGTCCGCTGCGCCATCGCGCAGAGCACCATCATCTTCGTCCAGGACCAGCTCGGCAAGGCGCTGAACCTCTGCCCGCGCCTGGTGCATATCGCCAGGCAGAACGACGCGTCGATCGAGCTGATGCAAGTGGTCGAGGAGGAGACGGCCGAGGCGGTGGAAGCCCCCCCGGCCGCCGGGGAGATGGAGCTGCTCGACGCCGGGAACGGAGGCATTGCCGATGACAGCGAGGAGCCTCTCGAAGCGGAGGACGAGAAAGCCCTGGAACGGATGCAGGAGCAGCTCAAGCAGATGGAGTGCCCGGCCAGCCATACGACCGTGTACGGCGGCGTGGAGAAGGTGGTCTCCACGCTGGGGACCCGGGAGCGGTGCAGCATGGTCATCATCGGCGAGCTGCGCTCGGGGGCGTCCGAGGCGGTGCGCACGCGCTTGCGGGAGGAGCTGAAGAGCCGCGTCACCGACGCCCTGGGCGTGCCCGCGGTCCTCGCCGAGGAGTTTTACCGGCGCACGGTGGTCGGGTGGCGGGAGCTGCTCCTCGCCGGGTTGAAGCTGATCGTCGCCGCGGTCCTCGCCGTCCTCGTCTTCACCCACCAGGAGACGGTGGTCGCGCTGTTCGCCGACGATACGTTCAAGGTATACCGCTGGCTGGTGGTGGCCGGGCTGGTCTGCTTCGTGCCCTTCTTCGCGTTCCACTACGGCTCGAGCACGGGCACGCTGTTCCGCTGGTTGAAGATGAAGTGACCCTGCCTGGGCCGGGAGTACATGCGCACCGGATGGCGGCCGGACACCGCCGGCCGTTACGCCCCGAGGGGGCGGAGGAGAGCTGAATGCTCCAGGGATTTTTCATTCATCTGGATCTCGCCACGGCGCTGCAGGTTGTGGCGCTCGGCTTCATCGGGGGCGTGCTCAGCGGTTTCATCGGCTCCGGCGGTGCCTTCTTCATGACGCCGGGCATGATGAACCTCGGCGTGCCGGGTGTGCTCGCGGTCGGCAGCAACATCACGCACAAGTTCGGCAAGGCGATGATCGGCCAGAAGGCGCACGGCGAGATGGGGCACGTGGACAAGAAACTCGGCCTGTTCATGCTGGTCGGCTCCTTCATCGGCATCCGGGTCGCGGTCTGGATCAACACCTCGCTCCTCGGCCTGGAGGGCGATGGTCACGGCGCCGGGGGAAGCGCCGCCTCCGACCTGTACATCAGCATCGTTTTCGCCACCATTCTCTTCGTCGTCTCCGTCTCCATCCTCATGGACGCCCTGCGCGCGGGAAAACGGACCGGCGAAGGGCCGTCCACCCGGTTGGCCGAATTGGCCGCGAAAATCCGCATTCCCCCGCTGATCTACTTCCCCGTCTCGGACGTCCGCGTCTCCCTCTGGGTGGTCAGCCTGGTGGCGCTCGCCACCGGGTACCTGGCCGGAACCATCGGGGTCGGCGGCTTCATCGGCGTGCCGGCGATGATCTACATCTTCGGCATCCCGACCACCGTGGCCGCCGGAACCGAGCTGTTCCTGGCGATGTTCATGGGTGCCTGGGGCGCGATCAACTACGCCCTCGCGGGAATGGTGGACCTGCGCCTCGTCCTCCTGCTCTACACGGGGTCGCTCCTGGGGATTCACATCGGCGCCTACGGCACCAAGGTGGCGAAGGAGAGCATGATCCGCCTCGTCACCGGGCTGATCATCCTCCTCTGTGTCATCAGCCGGGTGGTCGCGATTCCGGTTTATCTCGGCGAGCTCGACGTGATTCCGCTGAGCGAGGGACTGGGCCGGGGGTTGCAGCTGGCCAGCAAGGTCCTGCTCTTTGTCAGCGGCGCCTCCGGGGTGACCGTCATCCTGACCACCGTGTTCATCGCCCACCGTCGCCGGCAGAAGATCCAGGCCGGGCTGCGGTCTTTCGGGGTATAGCCCGTCCCCGGCGGCGCGGGCCGGCCGGGTTGTCTATTCCCCGCCTTCTCCGTATACTGTACCAGTGGATCGATCCACTGGGAGTAGTCTGGCAACATGGCGGGCCGCCGGGGGCGGCTTGGAGCCGCCGGGGGACCGCCGGGGGAGGAGCCATGAAGCCTTTGCTGGCGCGGCTGACCGACCTTCTCGCCGCCCGGCGTCCCGATCTCGCCTGGCTGGTCCGCTGGCCGGATGGAACCTCCAGCCGTTATGGCGACGCCCCACCGCGGGTTACGCTCACCTTTCGAACGCGCCGCGCCATGCGGCGCCTGCTGCGCGAACCCTCCCTCGGTTTCGGGGAGGGCTACATGGACGGGGAGATCGAGGTGGAGGGGGACCTCGCCGCGCTCGTCCGCCTCGCTTTCGATGACCCGCTCCATTCCCGCCCCACCCCCCTGCCGATGAAGGTTGCCAACCTGCTGCTGAAACTGCGGCGGCGGAACACTCCGCGGGGCGCGCGAAAGAATATCTCGGACCACTACGACCTCGGCGAGGAGTTCTTCCGGCTCTGGCTGGACGATGAGATGACCTATTCCTGCGCCTACTTCCCGCGGGAGGGGATGTCCCTCGAGGAGGCGCAACGGGCGAAGCACGAGTACCTCTGCCGCAAGCTTCTGCTCGAGCCGGGGATGACCCTGCTGGACATCGGCTGCGGCTGGGGTGCGCTGGCCCGGTTCGCCGCCCGGGAGTACGGCGCCCGGGTGCACGGGATCACCCTCTCGCAAAAGCAGGCGGACTATGCAGCCCGGCGCGCCGCCGGGGAGGGGTTGGCCGACCGGGTCACCATCGAGTACGCCGACTGGCGCGAGGTCACGGCCCGGTACGACCGGGTGGTTTCGGTCGGCATGTTCGAACACGTCGGACGGGACCACTACGCCGCCTTCTTCAAGCGCTGGCGGGAGCTGCTCGCCCCCGGCGGGGTGAGCGTGCTGCACACGATCGGCAAGGACACCCCCACGCCCGCGGACCCCTGGACCGCCCGCTATATCTTCCCCGGCGGGGAGCTGCCGGCGCTCTCGGAGATCACCGCCGCTTCCGCTCCCTTCGGGCTGGTGGCCGTGGATGCGGAGAACCTGCGGCTGCACTACGCCATGACCCTCGAGGAGTGGCACCGCCGCTTCGAGGACCACCTGGAGGAGGTGCGCAGGCTGTACGGTGACCGCTTCATCCGCATGTGGCGCTTCTTCCTCGTCGGGTCGGCGGTGGGCTTCCGGTACGGCGACCTGCGGCTGTGGCAGGTGACCCTCGTGCGCGGCATCCCCAACGAGCTCCCCGTGAGCCGGGAACACCTGTACCGGGAGAGGAGGAAAATCGAGGAGGTGGAGACGGCCTGACGGCCGCCCCGGCTATTGATTCGGGCGGAGAGCGCGGCGCTCCCGAAAAGCGGGGCGCCGGGCAGGGAAACGGAAGGAGAGATTCGGGCGACGATCACTGATGGCGGGGACAACCGGACGGATCGCGAAGCGGGAAAGGAGCAGTCATGGAACCGTACGACATCCAAGTCACCATGAGCGCCGAGGACCGCATGCGGCTGAAAGCACTCGCCGAAGCGTTGCGCATGAGCGAGGAAGAGGTCATCCGTCACCTGATCAACAAGGACTACAAGGCGCACGAAGAGGGGTGGATCCTCGGCGAGGAAGAGGGAGAGGATCTCTCCGTGTGAGGGAACGGGCGACAGCGGCGGGCGCTCCCGCGCGCGGCGGCCTCCCGGGACGGGTGTGCCGCCCGGAGCGGAAGATCCCGGCAGGCGCGGGGCCCGCCGGGATCGACCGTACTTCGCCCACCGTACACCCCTGACCCCCCGGCGTGCACCGGGGCGTTCGCTCCTCGATCGAGGAGACAGAGAGAGAAAAGGGAATTGAACCCGTCCGACCACCCTTGGCCGGACAGCTTGAGAAAAGTACTGCAATTCTGATACCGAAACACTAAATTACGCCGTTACGGGGATTCAGGCGGAGCCCCGCGGCGCGTTTCCCGTGAACTGTGAATAATCTGCACACCCGGTTGCAGGGTACGCACACCGGCGGCGGGGACGCTGCGTCCCGGCGTGGGGACCGGGTGCGGTCCGGGGATGCCCGTACTGTGCAGGGTGTTGGTGTCCCCTGCGGGGGAGTGCCGCACGGTGCGCGGGGCTGAGCCTCGCCGGGAGCGGGGTTCGGTTCGGGCGGCGGGGAAGCCCGTGGAAGCAGGGGGGGAGTATGGCGAAGAAGTTCAGGGGCCTGCGACCGGATCGCGGGCTCTTTCCGTTGAGCGAGCTGGCCGGGCGCAGTGCCCGCGACTTCGGGGATAAGACCGTGATGCGCGCCTGGGACGGGAGCGGGTGGCGCGAAGTATCCTACGAGGCTTTCGCGGAGCAGGTTCACCGCATCGCCCGCTGGCTCATCGACCAGGGGCTGGAGCGGGGCGACCGGGTGGCGCTGCTCAGCGAGAACCGCCCCGAATGGGGTGCGGTCTACCTCGGGGTGCAGACGGCCGGCGGGGTGATCGTTCCGGTGGACCGTATGATGCCCGCCGCGGGGGTGCGGCATGTCCTCTCCGACTCCGGCGCGCGTCTCCTCTTCGCCTCGCGCCGTTCGCTGGAGTCGATCGAAGAGTTGGAGCCGATCGCCACCCTCGAGCGCACCATCTGTCTCGACGAGGAGACCCCCGAGGGGTCCATGCCGCTGGCGGGGGTGCTGGCCGCCGGGGCCGAATCCGCCGCGAAGCCGCCGGAGCGGAGCCTCGAGGAAAACGCCGCGATCCTCTACACGTCCGGCACCACCGGGCACAGCAAGGGCGTGGTGCTCACCCAGAGGAACATCATGTCCGATGTCGCCGCGTGCAGCCGCGTCCTCGACCTCGGCCCGGAGGATACCTACCTCTCCGTGTTGCCGCTGCACCATACCTACGAGTGCACGGCGGGTTTCCTGCTGCCGGTCTACCTCGGCTGCGCCATCACCTATTCACGCGGCCTGGCCAGCGCGGAGCTGCTCGCCGACATGCGGGAGACGAATGTCACCCTGATGATCTGCGTTCCCCTGTTCTTCGAAAAGATGCGGCAGGGGATTCTGCGCAAGGCCCGGCAGCAGGGGAAGGAAAGGTTGATCCGCGCGATGCTCGGTGTTGTCGCCGCCGGGGAGGTCTTCGGGTTGAACCTCGGCAAGAGCCTTTTCCGCGGCCTGCGCGAGAGAGCGGGGATGGGCACGGTGCGGTACTTCATCACCGGCGGCGGACCCGTGGATCCGGAGATCTCGCACTTCTTCGCCCGCCTCGGGATCACCATGCTGCAGGGGTTCGGCCTTACGGAGACCAGCCCGGTGACCCACATGACCCCGCCGTGGCGCGTGCGGCACGGCACCGTGGGCCGGCTCCTGCCGGGGATGGAGCACAAGCTGGTGGATGTCAACGAGGAGGGGATCGGCGAGGTCTGCATCCGCGGCCCGAACGTGTTCAAGGAGTACTACCGGAACGAGAAGGCGACGCGGGAGGCCAAGGACGAGGAGGGCTGGCTGCACACCGGCGACCTGGGCGTGATTCTCCCCGATGGCAACCTGCGGATCGCGGGACGGAAGAAGAACGTGATCGTCACCGGCGGCGGGAAAAACGTCTACCCGGAGGAGGTCGAGCATTTCCTCAACCGCAGCAGGTTCATCGCGGAGAGCCTGGTGCACGGGATCCCCCGCGATTCGGGGTACGGAGAGGAGGTGGCCGCGCTGATCTATCCCGATTACGAGCAACTGGACCTCCACTTCGAGGGGGTGGGGGTGAAGCCCACCGGGGACGATGTGCAAACGCTGATCAAGTCCGAGATCCACGACGCCCAGCGCGACCTCGAGGAGTTCAAGCACGTGCGCCGTTTCCGCCTCGTCGAGGAGGAGTTCCAGAAGACCACCACCCGCAAGATCAAGCGCTTCCTGTACGAGGGCGAGATGACCGCGGTAAACGGGGCCAGGGTGTAGAATCGGAAGGATGGCGGCTCCGGCGCCCGGGTCGAATAAGAGCAAGGGAGAGAGGAAGATGAGGGGGGGAGGAAGTCCGCGCCTGTTGAGGGTTGCCGCGCTGGGGTTGCTCGCCGGGTTTCTCCTGCCGGGGGCGGCCCGGGCGGGGGGCAGGATTGATTTCGGCGGCGGCCGCTCGCTCATGCTTTCCCAGAGGCTGCAACTCTGGACGGTGTACACCTGCGGCGCCCGGGACGCGGACGGCCGCTCCCTCGAGGATCGCGCGGACCTCTACCTCCGCCGGGGACGCATCGGCCTGAGCGGCTACCTCCACCCCCGTGTTTTCTCACGAATCTGGCTGGACTTCAGCAACCTCGGCAAGGAACCCGAAACCGGCACCCCCGGCACGGCGCAGTCGGAGAGCAACGACCGTTTCCAGGTCTGGGACGCCTTCCTGCGCTGGCGGGCGCGCCCGGGGGGACCGGACCTCACCTTCGGTTATTTCCGCCCTCCGGTGGGCCGTGAGAGCCTGACCACCGCCTTTCTCGTTCCCTCCTTCACCAAGGCGCTGACGAACACCTATGTGCGCGAGCACCTCGTCGGCCGGACCAGCGGCCGCGAGACGGGCGCCGACATCGGGGGAACCCTCTCCCTCGGTGTCGCCGGGCTGCGCTATGACTTCGGCCTGTTCGACACCGACCACGAGAAGATCGCGGGGGCGGGCCGGGCGCGGTACTGGTCCCCGCTGCTCGCCGGGCGGCTCGAACTCACCCTCGGCGGAGGCGAGGAGGAACCCGGAGGGCTGAGAAACGGGCTGGTGGTCTTCACGGAACGTCCTGCGCTCTCGGTGGCTGTCGACCTGGCGGAGCAGGGGCGGACGAACGAGACGCTCGATGCGTCCGGCGGATATGCCGGCGGCTTCCTCCGCAACCGCACCGAGGGGGCGGACCTGCTGCTGCGGTGGGGCGGGCTTCGCCTTGCGGCGGAGTACGACCGGCTCACGCGGTGGTTCAGCGAAGATTTCATCGCCGCCGCCGCCGGCCTGCCGGCCGGGGAGTACACCGACCGTGTGTGGCACCTGCGCCTGGCGTGGGCGTTCCGGGGACCGGGCGGCTGTCTCCTCCAGCCGGTCATGATGGGCAGCACCTTCAAGGGGGATGCCGTGTCCGCCGTCTACCCCGGCGGGCGGCACCGCCTGTTCGACCTCGGGCTGAACCTCTACCTCGATGAGCAGCGCATCAAGGTGAGCCTGCACTCCACCCGTCAGACGGGCGCGCCGGTTTCGCACTACTCCGGCGGCCTGGACGAGGCAGGCAGCTTCTACGGCCTCGGCGCGCAGTTCGTCTATTGAGCCGGTGAGCTTTTTTCCGTGTCAGATCCATCTCTTGGGACTGGCCCACCCGCCACGGCGGGCGAGCTGCGGCGGGTAAAGTTGCTCCCCGGGTTACGCGATCCTGGATAAGAGGGTACGAGGCGAAGGATCTCAGGGAATGTCAAGTACCGCTTTGAGTGATTCCGTCACCTCGGAGAGGAATGGTTCACTGACGGTTCCCAGTTTGCGGATCACACGGCGCTTGTCGATCATCCGCACCTGGAAAGCAATCGCTAAGCTGTTCTTGTCCAATCCACCTTCACCGGCGGGTAGGAATGTCAACCCGAGTTCCGAACGCTTGACATGACGGGCATCGGTGACCGGACAGACGATGACCCCGCGGAGAACGCGGTTCAGGGGGGCCGGAGACACCACCAGGCAGGGGCGCGACCTGCCCCTCTGCTCGCTGCCGAGGGTCGGCTCGAGGTTCACCAGCAGCACATCCCCGCGCATGATGTCACTCATGCGGCCAACCCTCTGCCTCGGTGACACTCCATTCCTCGGCGACGCCCTCGATGATGTCGGCGTACCTGGTCGCCGTTTCGCACAGTCGCTCGAGCCTTCTCCTCCGGCGTTCCTCGGCGAGATAGGATTCGAGAGCCTGCCGCCCGAGCTCTGCCAGGCTGATTCCCTTGCCGGAGGCGACCTCCTCCATCCGGGAGCGAGTCTCCGGCGAAACCGGGATGTTGATCCGGCTGCTGACCGTGGAGGTTTTTGTCGGACTCATGATTTTCCTCATAAATGTGTCATAGTTCGTGTCATTAATATAACCATATAGCACCGTTTGCACAAGATGCGCGGGCGATGCAGCGGTACGATACCATCAGGCTTGGAGAATCGAACCGGGATTGCAGAGGAAGATGAGCCGGAGGCCGGCCTGGACGAGGCAGGCAGCTTCTACGGCCTCGGCGCGCAGTTCGTCTATTGAGTACGGGGTCTATCTTGCATGGCCTGCGCGATGCGAACCGGGGGGTAAGGATGGGGAGCGGAAAGTTGCGGTGGATGTCTGGTATCTCCGTGGTGCGGGCCGCGCTCGCCCGCGGCCTCCTCGCGGTCTCGCTTGGTTGGCTCGTCGTTCTCGCAGTGGCGGCGAGGAGTGCCGCCGGAGAGGGTGTGTTCATCCACACCGCCGGGGGGCGGACGGTGATCATCACCCTGCAGGCGGAGGACCTCGTCCGGGTGCAGCATCTCCCCGCCGGGCGCGCTCCCCATGCGGACCGCGGCTGGACGCACCGCCCCCTGCCGGGGCCCGCCCTCCCGGCGGTCGTGACCGACCTCGGCGATTCCTACGAGTTGAGCACCGGCCGGATGGTCGTCCGGGTGGACAAGGAGAACGGCCTTGTCAGCTTCGCCGGCCCCTCGGGGGCGCCCATCGGGGGGGAGAGCGGGGTGCGCCTCGACAGCGCGGGGTTCAGCCTCCGCTGGCCGATCCGGGAGGGCGAGAGCTTCTATGGCTTCGGCGAGAAGACCGGCCCCCTCGACAAGCGCGGCCGGGCGATGGAGATGTGGACCACCGATGTCCTCGCCCTGGGAGACTTCGTCATCGACCAGGACCCGCTCTACCAGTCGCACCCCCTGTTCTTCACCCTGCGCGCGGGCGGGGCCACGGGGTTCTACCTGGACAACAGCTACCGCAGCCGCTTCGATGTCGGCCGCCATCGCGGGGATGAGCTGCGCATTGAGGCCGAGGGCGGCGACCTGGACTACTTCTTCTTCACCGGGCCGGACCTGGCCGCCGTGGTCCGCCGCGCCACGGACCTCACCGGCCGCGCGCCCCTGCCGCCGCTCTGGAGCCTCGGGTACCACCAGTGCCGCTGGAGCTACATGTCCTCCGGTGAAGTGCGCGCCATCGCCGCGGGGTTCCGCGCGCGGAACATCCCCTGCGACGGCCTCTGGATGGACATCGACTACATGGACCGCTTCCGCTGCTTCACCTGGAACCCGGAGACCTTCGCGGACCACGCGGCGCTGCTGAAGGATCTCGCCGCGCAGGGGTTCAAGCCGGTGACGATCATCGACCCGGGCATCCACTATGCGCCCGGCGATACCTACAAGGTGTACAGCGGCGGTGTGAAGGGCGGGCACTTCGTCACCACCCCGGAGGGCGAGCTGTTCGTCGGGCGGGTCTGGCCGGGGCCGGCGGTGTTTCCCGACTTCACCCGCCCCGCCACCCGCAACTGGTGGGGGGAGTGGATCGGCCGCTGGGTGAAGCAGGGGGTGGCGGGGATCTGGATCGACATGAACGAGCCCGCCACCTGGGACCCGCCGGGCGGCTTTCCCCTCGACACCCGGTGGGACGGCGAGGGGCTGCCCACCGACCACCGCGAGACGCACAACCTGTACGGCCTGCTGATGGCGCGCGCGACCTGGGAGGGGATGCTGCGGGCGCGGCCCGCGGAGAGGCCGTTCATCCTCACCCGCTCCGGGTTCTCCGGCGTGCAACGGTACGCGGCGGTGTGGACCGGGGATGTGCCCGGGACCTGGGAGCACCTCGCGGGCACCCCCGCGATGCTGCTGAACCTCAGCCTCTCCGGGGTGCCCTTCGTCGGCTCGGACATCGGCGGGTTCACCGGCGGCGGCGACCCGGAGCTGTTCGCCCGCTGGATGCAGCTCGCCGCCTTCACCCCCTTCTTCCGCAACCACGCCTCCAAGGGGACCCCGCCGGGGGAGCCGTGGGCCTACGGCCCGGAAGTTGAGCGCATCAGCCGCGAGGCCATCGAGATGCGCTACCGTCTGCTGCCCACCTGGTACAGCCTGTTCCATGAGAACGCCGTGACCGGCGCGCCGGTGATCCGGCCGCTGGTCTATGACCCCGAGTTCGCCGGTGACCCGGCGCTGCGGAACCGCGCCGATGAGTTCCTCGTCGGGCCGTATCTGCTCGTCGCGCCGGTGCTCGCGCAGGGGGCGAGGTCGAGGGCGGTGGTCCTCCCGGCGGGAACCTGGACCGATTGGTGGAGCGGGCGGCGCTTCGAGGGGCCGGCCACGGTGAAGGTGGAGGCCCCGCTGGAGCGGATTCCGCTCTTCGTCCGGCAGGGCGGGATTCTCGCCCGCGGGCCGGTGCGGCAGTACGTGGGGCAGGCGCCGCCCGACACGGTGACCCTCGACCTCTACCCCGTCCCCGGCGCGCCGGAAACCTCGTTTGTTCTCTTCGCGGACGATGGGATCACGCCGGATGCGCCCTGGGCTGCGACGACGGTGGGGTTGAAGGCAGAGGCGGGGGAGACCCGGGTCGCGCTCGACAGGGCGCGCAGCGGAACGTTCGTCCCCCCGGAGCGCTGGGTGCTGCTGCGGTTGCACGGCTTCGCTACGCCGCCCGCCGGGGTGGAGGTGAGGGGTGCGGGGAGCGCGCCTCGCGCCCTGATGAGCGCCGGGGAAGAGGTTCTCTCCCCCGGTGCCTGGCGCCATCTGCCCGGGCGCGGCGGCGTGGTCGAGGTGCTGCTGCCCACCG
>CAYOKT010000072.1:11512-14032 GCA_964404605.1 uncultured bacterium | reverse complement strand
ACTCTTCCCTCGTCCCGAGGTGTCGGGACGGGTCAGAGTGACACAACTTTGCACTTAGCCTCCCCCCGCATATGTCGGCGCCACCCCCTCCCCGGATACGCCAGCGTACTCCCCCCGAAGCGCGCCTCGAGGTTGACACGGGAACCGCGGAACCGTAACCTGCGGCGTCCCATCCACCCGGCGGCCGCCCGGCGGCACTCCGCCGGCTGGCGAACAACCTGTTCCACGGGAAGGAAACGGCATGGCGCGTGCGGCGAATCTCGGCTTTCCCCGCCTGGGGTTGAAGCGTGAATGGAAGAAGGCGAGCGAAGCCTTCTGGGCGGGCAAGCTCGGCCGCGAGGAACTGCTCGCCGTCGCCGACGAACTCACGGCGCGGCACTGGCGGTTGCAGCGGGATGCGGGCATCGATGCCATCCCCTGCAACGACTTCGCTTTCTACGACCTGATGCTCGATACGGCGGTGCTGCTCGGCGCCGTGCCGCCGCGCTACAAGGCCGGCGGGGAGAGCGAGATCGACCTGGACACCTACTTCGCGATGGCGAGGGGGCGGCAGGATGAGACCGCCGATGTCACCGCGATGGAGATGACCAAGTGGTTCGATACCAACTACCACTACATCGTCCCCGAGTTCCGCCATGACACGCGCTTCCGCCTCGCCTCCGGCCACCCGTTCCGCGCCGTGGAGCGCGCCCGCGCCGCGGGGGTGGAGAATCCCCGGCCGGTGCTCATCGGCCCGGTCACCTTCCTCCGCCTCGGGAAAGCGGTTACGGACGGGGTGGACTTCGACACCCTCCTCGACAGCGCCCTCGAAGTGTATGAAACGGTGCTCGCACGCTACGCGGAGATGAACGTCGAGTGGGTGCAGGTGGACGAACCGGCGCTGGTGCTGGACCTCGCGCCGGAGTGGAAGGAACGATACCGCCGCGCCTGCGAGCGCCTCACCTCGCTCGCACAGCGCCCGAAGATGATGATCGCCACCTACTTCGGGCCGCTGGAGGACAACCTCGAGCTCGCGCTGGGCTCCGGCGCCGAGGGGCTGCACCTGGACCTCGTCCGCGCCCCGGGGCAGCTCGAGGATGCCCTCGCCGGTGCGGGAGAGACGCTCATCCTCAGCCTCGGGGTGGTGGACGGGCGAAACATCTGGCGCACCGACCTCGACCGGGCGCTGGCGACCCTCCGGCACGCCGCCGAAGCGATCGGCGCGGAGCGTATCGAGGTCGCCCCCTCCTGCTCGCTGCTGCACTGCCCCATCGACCTCAACGCCGAGACGGACCTCGACGAGGAGATCCGCTCCTGGCTCGCCTTCGGCGTGCAGAAACTGCACGAAGTCGCGGCGCTCGCGAAGGCTCTGAACGAGGGCGAGGAGGCCGTGGCGGATGTCTTCTCCGCGGCGCGCGCCGCCCTCGCCTCGCGCCGCGCCTCGCCCCGGGTGAACAACCCCGAGGTCCGCGCCCGCCTCGCCGCGGTGGACGACTCGATGACCCGGCGGACGACTCCCTTCCCCGAGCGGCGGCGGCTCCAGCAGGAGAAGCTGCACCTGCCGACGCTGCCGACGACCACCATCGGCAGCTTTCCGCAGACGCGCGAAGTGCGCAGGCTGCGCGCGGACCGGAAGAAGGGCCGCATCACCGATGCACAGTACGAGAAGGCCATCGAGGAGGAGATCCTCGCCGCCCTCCGTTTCCAGGAGGAGGCCGGGCTGGACGTGCTCGTGCACGGCGAGTTCGAGCGCAATGACATGGTCGAGTACTTCGGCGAGCAGATGGAGGGGTATGTCTTCACCCGGTTCGGCTGGGTGCAGTCCTATGGCAGCCGGGGGGTGAAGCCGCCGGTCATCTACGGCGATGTGCGCCGCCGCGGCCCGATGACCGTGCGCTGGTCCCGCTTCGCGCGGGACCACACCGACCGGCCGGTGAAGGGGATGCTCACCGGGCCGGTGACCATGCTGCAGTGGAGCTTCGTCCGGGATGACCAGCCGCGGCGGACCACCTGCGAGCAACTCGCGCTGGCGATCCGGGACGAGGTCACCGACCTGGAGGCGGCCGGCATCGAGGTCATCCAGATCGACGAGCCCGCCATCCGCGAGGGCCTCCCCCTGCGGCGGCGGGACTGGGGCGGCTACCTCGACTGGGCGGTGCGCTGCTTCCGCCTCGCCTCCAGCGGGGTAAGGGATGACACCCAGGTCCACACCCACATGTGCTACAGCGAGTTCAACGACATCTTCGACGCCATCGCGGCGATGGACGCGGACGTGATCTCCATCGAGGCGAGCCGCAGCCGGATGGAGCTGCTGGACGCCTTCGAGGAGTTCCGGTATCCCAACGACATCGGGCCGGGGGTGTACGATATACACTCCCCGCGCGTGCCGCCCGCCGAGGAGATCGCGGAACTGCTGCGCAAGGCGCTGCGGCATATCCCGCGCGAGCGGCTGTGGGTGAACCCCGACTGCGGCCTGAAGACCCGCCGCTGGGAGGAGGTCCGCCCGGCGCTGGTCAACATGGTCGCCGCGGCGAAGCAGGT
>CAYOKT010000072.1:0-11412 GCA_964404605.1 uncultured bacterium | reverse complement strand
GCTGGGAGGAGGTCCGCCCGGCGCTGGTCAACATGGTCGCCGCGGCGAAGCAGGTGCGCGGGGAACTCGCGACGAGCTGAGAGACTCTCCCCGCGCGGAGATTGACCCACTTGCCGGCGGAGGGAGCGATGCACCTGCCCGCGAGCCCGCCCCTTCTCCCCCTCGAACATGCCCGGGGTGACCTGGCCCTGCTCGAATCGCCCGCCGCCGCACTCTTGACCTCGCGGCAGGGCAGGATGCCGGTGGGGTCGGAACCCTGGGTCCGCGCCACCATGGAAGCGATCGACTGGCTGCGCGGGCGGGGGTTCGCCCTGCTCGCCGGGGTCGGGGTGAAGACCTGGGAGCTGGGGCTCGCCCTCGCCTCGCACGAAGGGGTGCCGGTGAACGTCCCGGTGGGCGTGCCGGAGAAGGCGCCCCCGGAGGTGGTCGCGGAGACCCTCGCCGCCGTGGCGGAGGACTTCCGCCTCGACCCGACGCGCTCCCTGCTGCTCCCCTTCCCCGAGCGGAGCACCCGCGGCTCGAAGCGGCGGCGTCTGGCGGCGCGGGACCGCTTCATCGTCGAGGCCGCCACGCTTCTTCTCCCCCTCTCCCTGCGCCCGGGCGGCGGCCTGGACTCCCTCGCCGGTGAGCCCGGCCCGGCCGCGAAACTGGACCGCCGTTTCGAAGTCGAATACGCCCCCCGCCCTTACCATGCGCTTCGCCCACCGGAACCCGATACCGTGCACCGGGCGTTGGCCGGGTTCACCTGGCGCCATGTCGCCCACTGGACCCGCGCCTCCGCCGGTCCCTGGCCGGGGGAGCGCGCGATCGACTACTACCTCGACCTGGCCCGCTCCGGGGACGACCCGCCCCGGTCCGCCTTCGCCACGCTGCGGCGCATCGCGGAGGAGCGGCGGATCCGCGCCTCCTCCTGGCGCATGCCCGGCGGGCGGAGGATGGTCTCCTTCTCCGCGCTTCACCCGGCGGAGATGACCGGCCGGATGCGCTGGCGCAGGCGCTATGTCCGTGCCTCCTTCGAGCCATACGGTGTCGCGGTCAACCGAGATGCCATCGGTGACCTGGGGGGCCGGGAAGTGCTGTACGGCAACGCGGAGGAACGCCGCGCCCTGCCGCCGGGGGAGGAGCCGTTCTTCCAGTCCTTCTCGGAGGCCGCCTACTGGCCGAACGAGTGGGAGTGGCGCCTCGCGGGCGACCTGTCCCTCGACCGGCTGGACCCCGCGGCGATCACCCTGCTGGTGGCCACCCCGGAGGAACGCCGTGTGCTGGAAGAGGAGGTTTCCTGGCGGGTGTTCTCGCTGACCCCCTGACGGGCAGCCTCCCGCCGGGAATTCCTCCGGTACACCGATGCCCCGCCGGTCCGCGTCCCCACTCCAGCGTCCGCGGGGCGGGGCGGGGTTGTTATATTGCATCGCATGGCGGACTACCCCGAGATCGAGAGCCAACGGCACCACCTGGATGCCTGTGTCACCTGCGGCATCTGCCACTCGGTCTGCCCCACCTACCTGCTTTCCGGCCGTGAGCTGCTCTCCCCGCGCGGGCGCATCCTCCTCCTCCGCCGCCTGCTGGAGGGCGACATCCGTCCGGAGGAGATCGGCGCGGACGCCTTCGATTTCTGCGCCCTCTGCTACGCCTGCCAGACCGCCTGCCCGGCGGGGGTGCGCACCGACCTGCTGTTCATCGCCGCCCGCAAGACCCTCGCGGACGCCCGCGGCCTCGACCGTCGCAAGGCGCTGCTCTTCCGGACGCTCGAGAAGCCGAGGCATGTCGAACTCGCGGTGGGCGTCGCGGCCCTCGCCCGGAAGCTCTTCGGCCGCCGCGTCGTCGACACGGTCGCGGGCGGGGTGCACGTGCCGGACCTGCGGGTCAGGCCCCTGCTGCACGAACTCCCGGACGTGATCCCCGCGGAGGGCAAGCGGCGCTGCCGTGTCGGCTTCTTCCTCGGCTGCATCTCGAACTACGTCCGCGAGCGCCCGGCCCGCGCCGCCCTCGAGGTGCTGCGGCGGCTCGGCTGTGAAATCGTGATCCCCAAGGGCCAGGTCTGCTGCGGCGCGCCGGCCTTCAACAACGGCGACTTCGACACCCCGCGCCGCCTCGCGGAGGTGAACCTGCGCCTGTTCCACGAGGCCGGGGTGGATGCCGTGGTCAGCCCGGACGCCACCTGCGGCGGAGCGTTCCGCCACGAGCTGCCGGCCCTCCTCGCCGGGGACGACCTGTACCCGCTGGCCCTCGAGATGCGCGACAAGACTCACGACTGGGCGGGTTTCGTCCTCGATGTTCTCGACCCCACCTTCCCGGAGACCACCGCGCCGCCCCTGCGGGTGACAGTGCACGACTCCTGCCACCTCGCCCACACACAGCACGTGGAGAACAAGGTGCGCGAGCTCCTCGCCCGGCTGCCGGGGGTCGAAATCCACGAGATGGCCGAGAGCGATATCTGCTGCGGTTTCGGCGGCTCTTTCTCCTCGCTCTACCCGGAGGAGGCGCAGCGCTGGACCGGTCGCAAGGTGGACAACATCCTCGCCACCGGGACGGCGGTGGCCGTGGCCTCCAGCCCCGGTTGCATCGAGCAGATCCGTACGAACCTCTCAGCACGCGACGAGGCGGCCGGGGTCAAGGTCAAGCACCCCGCGGAGGTGATCGCCGAGCGCTGCGGCTGGCTGCCGGTGGAGTGAGCGGAGCGCCGGGGAGGCATCCGGCGGCGGGAGTTGCTACCTTTGGCGCGTGATAAATTCCACATGAACTTTCGAGGGAGACCATGGAAGCGACCGACTTTTTCCTCACGGAAGAGCAGAAGATGCTGCAGGAGATGGTGCGCGACTTCGCCGAGAACGAGGTGAAGCCGATCGCCGCCGAGATCGACGAGGAGGAACGCTTCCCGGAGGAGACCGTCGCCAAGATGGCCGAACTCGGCCTCCTCGGGATCACCTTCCCGGAGGAGTACGGCGGCAGCGGCATGGACACCGTCTCCTACGCCATCGCCGTCGAGGAGTTGAGCCGTGTCTGCGCCTCCACCGGGATCACCCTCGCCGCGCACATCTCCCTCGGCGTCGCTCCCATCCACTACTTCGGCAACGAGGAGCAGAAGAAGCGCTGGATGCCGCCGCTCTGCGGGGGGGAATATCTCGGCGCCTTCGGGCTCACCGAGCCGAACGCCGGGTCGGACGCCGGCGGCACGGAGACCACGGCGGTCAAGGACGGCGACCACTACGTGCTCAACGGGTCGAAGATCTACTGCACCAATGGTTCCTACGCGGGCACGGTCGTCTGCACCGCGGTCACCGACAAGGAGAAGGGGACGAAGGGAATCAGCAACTTCATCGTCCCCGCCGGCACCCCGGGCTTCACCGTCGGCAAGAAGGAGCGCAAGCTCGGCATCCGCGGCTCGAACACCGTGATGCTCCATTTCAACGACTGCCGTGTCCCGGAGGAGAACCTGCTCGGCAAGCCCGGTGAGGGGTTCAAGCAATTCCTGATCACCCTCGACGGCGGGCGGATCTCCATCGGCGCGATGGCGCTCGGCATCGCGCAGGGCGCCTTCGAGGAGGCGCTGCGGTACTCGCAGGAACGGTACCAGTTCGGCAAGCCCATCGCCGCCTTCCAGGCGATCCAGTTCAAGCTCGCCGACATGGCCACCGAGATCGAGGCGGCCCGCCACCTGGTCTACCACGCCGCGCGCCTGCGGGACGCCGGCAAGGATTACGTCCGCCAGAGTTCGATGGCGAAGCTGTACGCCAGCGAGGTGGCGATGCGGGTGGCGAACAGCGCCCTCCAGGTGCACGGCGGGTACGGCTACATCAAGGAATACCCGGTGGAGCGGATGTTCCGTGACGCCAAGCTGACCGAGATCGGCGAGGGCACCAGCGAGATCCAGCGCCTGGTCATCGCCCGCACCCTCCTCGGCCGGGCATAGCGGCGGCGCGGCGCTCGACGTCATCCAGCCAGGTTCACCGGGCCGGGCGGAGCACTCCTCCCGGCCCCCTTTTTACGCCCCGCCGCCTCCTCGCTCCACCGTCTCCCCGGCCCCACCCGCGCTCTCGACAGCAACGGTAGCCCGCCGTATATTTCCGCACGATTCGGACAACCTAACCCGGTACCGGCAGATGCGATTCGGCGATTTCGAGATCTTCCATATCGAGGACGGCGGCTTCCGCCTCGACGGCGGCGCGATGTTCGGCGTGGTCCCGAAGGTCCTCTGGTCCAGGCGGGACCCGGCGGACGAGCGCAACCGTATCCAGCTCGCCTGCAACCTGCTGCTCATCAAGGCCGGCGGGAACACGATTCTCGTGGACACCGGCTGCGGCGGCAAGTGGGAAGAGAAACAGCGCGACATGTTCCACATCGAGGAACCGCGGCTGATGATCACGGACCTCGCCCGCTGCGATGTCCACCCCGGCGAGGTCACGCATGTCATCCTCTCCCACCTGCACTTCGACCATGCCGGCGGCGGGACCTTCATCGACAAAGACGGCGGCTTGAAGGTGCAGTTCCCCAACGCCCGCTACTTCATCCAGCGGGGCGAGTGGGAGATCGCCCGCCATCCCAACCCCCGCGACCGCGCCAGCTACCTGCCGGAAAACCTCGACCCGCTCGAGGAGGCCGGGGCGATCGAGTTCCTCGAGGGGGACGGCGAGGTGCTGCCCGGCATCCGCGTCCGGGTCACCGGCGGGCACACGAAGCATCACCAGGTCGTGCAGGTGGAATCCGGCGGGCACACGCTGGTCTTCCTCGCCGACCTGATCCCCACCGCGAGCCATATTCCGCCCGCCTGGGTGATGGGGTACGACCTCTACCCCGCGGACACGATGGCCTTCAAGGAGCGCTTCCTCGAGGAGGCCTGGGAGGGGCGGTACCTGCTCTTCTTCGAGCACGGGGCCTCGCGCGTGGCCGGGCACCTGGCCCGGGATGACCGCGGCCGCTGGACGCTGCGCGAAGTCGACATGGAACAGGCGCGGTACGACGGCGCGCAGGAGTAACTTCACCGCTCCCTCCCCACCGCTTGCGGTTTCTCGCCTCACACCACACGGAACCGGGGACGCTCCACTCCGAGATCTACTGGCAGGCGCCGCTCGGGGTCGAGAAGCCCCTAAGGCGGAGGCCACGCCCGTCAAGCGGCTCGTTCCCGCTCCCCGGCGGGTGGCCCGGGGCTTGCCCCGGGTTTCATACGGTTCACGCGAGACGAAACACTGGACTCCGGCCGCCCCCGCTTGTAGAATAGAACACACCCGGCCACCCTGCCATCACGCGGAGGCAAAATGGGATACGGCACCGTCCTCATTCTCGGCGGTTACGGCGAGACCGGCCGCCGCATCGCGTCCCGGCTGGCCTCGCGCACGCAGCTCAAGCTGGTGATCGCGGGGCGGAACCCCGCCAGGGCGGAGGCGGCCGCGGCCGCGCTGCGGGACACAGCCGGCGACCGTGTCCGTCCGATGGCGCTGGACGCCGCCGACACCCGCGCCGTGCGGGATGCGCTGGAGGAGGCGGACCTGCTGATCGATGCCTCCACGGCGGTCGAACACACCCGCGGTCTCGCCGAGGCGGCGCTGGAGACCGGGACGGACTGGCTGGACACCCACTTCGAGCCCCGCTCCCTCGCCGCCCTGCGAGGGCTCGAGGAGAGAATCCGGGAAGCAGGGCGCTGCTTCATCGCGCAGGGCGGCTTCCACCCCGGCCTGCCCGCCGTGTTGGTCCGCTGGGCGGCCGGACAGGTGGACGAACTCCGGGAAGCCTGGGTCGCGGCGGTGATTCGCCCCCGCGGCGGGCTGCCCTACACCCCGGCGGTCGATGAGCTGCTCGAGAGCTTCCGTCATTACCGGGCGCATGTCTACGAGCAGGGCCGGTGGAGGCGCATCCGGTTCACCCGCCCGGAGGCGTTCCCGCGCGTGGACTTCGAGTTCGGCTTCGGGCGCCGCTGGACCAGCCCCTTCGACCTCGAGGAGATGCGCCGGCTCCCGGAACGCATCCCCACGCTGCGCCGCCTCGGTTTCTCCATCGCCGGGATGAACTGGCTCTCCGACTGGATCGTGACCCCGCTGATCATGCTCGCGCTTCCCCTGTGGGGCAGGCGGCCCCTCGAGCCCCTCGGCCGGCTCTTCAGTTGGTCGACCGGCGCACTCGCCCGCCCGCCCTTCGGCATCGTGCTCCAGGCGAGGACGGCCGGGGTGCGGCGCGGAGATGCCCTGCGGCCCGGCATCGCGCTGCAGGACGAGGACGGCTACGACTTGACCGCCATCCCCGTCGTCGCCCTGGTCGAACAGATGCTCTCCGCGGGAGGCGGCCGGCCCGGCCTGCACCTGATGGGCCAATACGCCGACCCGGAGCCGCTGCTGGAAGCGTGCGCGGAGATGGGTGTGCAGGTGCGGCGATGGGAGGATCCGGCCTGAAAACCGGCGGTTCCACCCGTACACCTGAGAAATACCGCGAAGCTTCCCCCGCTGATCATTCTCCCCCGCCCGGTTCCCTTCCCGCCCGCGAGCCTCACCCGCCGGACGGCGAGCGCACGGTTGAGACCCGCCCCTCCGCGTGGTAGATTTGTCCTTGTGAAGAAATTCGCCAGCGGGGCGGTCGCGAGCGTATCTTCCCCGGGAGAACAGGTGCAGACCGGCCCACAAGCGCCGGCGCCGGGTCCCTCCGGTGCGGCGGCGGCCAACGACTACGGGAGGTCATGGATGAAACGGGCAGTGATCCTGTCGGGCGCCCGGACGCCCGTCGGCAGCTTCAACGGTATGTTCAAGCGCGTGCCCGCCGTGCAGCTCGGCGGCGCGGCGATCAAGAACGCGATCACCAAGGCCGGCATCGCGCCCGGCGATGTGGACGAGGTGATCATGGGCATGGTGCTCCAGGGCGGCGTCGGGCAGGCACCGGCCCGCCAGGCGGCGAAACTCGCCGGGGTGCCGAACGAGAAATCCGCCTGGACGATCAACAAGGTCTGCTCCTCCGGCCTGAAGGCGGTGATGGAGGCCGCGGGCTCGGTGCTCCTCGGGGAGAACGGCATCGTCGCCGCCGGCGGCATGGAGAACATGACCCTCGCCCCCTACCTGCTGCCGAACGCCCGCAACGGCTACCGGTACGGCCACGGACAGGTGGTGGACATGATGATGCACGACGGCCTCTGGGACCCCTATTCCAACCAGCACATGGGCTCCTGCGCGGAGCTGTGCGCCGCCGAGCACAACATCACCCGCGAGGAGCAGGACGTCTTCGCCCTCGAGTCCTACCGCCGGGCGAACGCGGCGATCAAGGACGGCCTCTTCAAGGAGGAGATCGTCCCCATCGTCCTGCCGGGGAAGAAGGGCGAAACCATCCTCGACACCGATGAGGAGCCGGGGCGCGGCAAGCCGGACAAGGTGCCGACCCTGCGGCCCGCGTTCAAGAAGGACGGCACGGTGACCGCCGCCAACGCCAGCTCGATCAACGACGGCGGCGCGGCGCTGATCGTCGCCGACCCCGACCTCGCCGCCGAACGCGACCTCAAGCCCATCGCGGAGATCGTCGGCTGGGCGACCCACAGCCAGGCGCCGGAGTGGTTCACCACCGCCCCCGCCGGTGCGATCAACAAGCTGCTCGACAAGATCGGGTGGAAGCTGGAAGAGGTGGACGTCTTCGAGATCAACGAGGCCTTCGCCGTGGTTTCGCTCTACAACAACCGCGCCCTCGGTCTCGACGATGCGAAGGTGAACGTGCGCGGCGGGGCGGTGGCGCTGGGGCACCCCATCGGCGCCTCGGGCGCACGCATCCTCGTCACCCTGCTGCACATCCTGAAGCAGGGTGGCGGCAAGCGCGGCATCGCCAGCCTGTGCAACGGCGGCGGCGAGGCGACCGCCCTCGCGGTGGAAATGCTTTGAGGGCACGGAACTACGGGCGTTCCCTGAGAGACGACAAAAGAGAATCTCCCGAACCGGCGGGAAATCAAGGGGGTGAAACATGACGGTAGAAAAACTCGCGGTGATCGGCGTCGGAACCATGGGCAACGGCATCGCGCAGGTCGCGGGCCAGACAGGCCTCGATGTCATCGCCGTGGATGTCAAGCAGGAGTTCCTCGACCGCGCCAGGGCGACCATCGAAAAAAACCTCGGCCGCCTGGTGGCGAAGGAGAAACTCTCCCGGGAACAGGCGGATGAGGCCCTGTCGCGCATCACCTTCACCACCGACCTCGACGCCGTCGCCGGCCGCGACCTCGTGGTCGAGGCGATCATCGAGAAGCCGGAGGCGAAGTACGACCTGTTCGCGAAGCTGGACGAGTTGACCGGGCCGGAGACACTCCTCGCCTCGAACACCTCCACCATCTCGATCACCGGGATCGCGGCGCACACGAAGCGCCCGGACAAGGTGATCGGAATGCACTTCATGAACCCGGTGCCGGTGATGAAGCTGGTCGAGGTGATCAAGGGCCTCGCCACCTCCGAGGAGACCTACGCGACGGTCAAGGAGCTCGCCGAACGGATGGGGAAGGTGCCCATCCTGGTCAACGACTACCCCGGTTTCGTCTCCAACCGCATCCTGATGCCGATGATCAACGAGGCGGTGTACGCCCTGATGGAGGGCGTCGGCACGGTGGAGGCGATCGACGGGGTGATGAAGCTCGGCATGGCGCACCCGATGGGTCCGCTGCGCCTCGCCGACCTGATCGGCAACGATGTCTGCCTCGCGATCATGGAGGTGCTGCACGAGGGACTCGGCGACAGCAAGTATCGCCCCTGCCCCCTGCTGCGGAAGATGGTCGCCGCCGGGTACCTCGGCAACAAGACCGGCCAGGGCTTTTACGACTACCGCGAGGACCCGCGGAACCCGGTCCCGCGCGAGTTCTGAGGGTCATCCGGCGGGCTGCCCGGCGTCAGTGCGCCGCCGTGTGGCCCGCCGGCGGCTCTCGACGCTGCGCCGGCTCCGGCGGAGGGGTTGCCATCTCCAGCGCGGTGTCCAGGACCCACTCGGCGATCCGGCTGTCCGGCAGCAGCGCCCGGCAATAGCGGACATCCCTGCCCTGCAGAATCTGCTCCCCGGTGACCCGGTGTCCCATGAAGTCGAGCGTACAGGAGTTCGCCACCGCTTCCAGATCCAGCGAGAGGAACAGGTTCGCCACGATCACGGTTTTCTTCTTCTCCAGAGCATGCTGGATCGCCGGCAGGCCATCCGCCGAAAAGCTCTGTCCGATATGAATGAACGCCCCCCGGTGTTCCTCGATACCCAGTCTCCCGCACAGAAAACCGCCCGTCTCGTGAACCAGGTCATCCCAGTAGCCGCGGTAGTACTCGTCGCCATGAGCCAGGACGACAACCGCCTCTTCCTTCGGGTCGGTTGAACAGGCGCGCACCCTGTCAAGGACGATTCCGGGGATGACATCACCGGGAAACAGCGTCGGGCCGATGACGAACTTCAACCGCGTGTCCGGTATCCGCACCCCCTCCGCGGCCAGGGCAGCGATGACCTCCGGGTCACGATAGACACCGAGGGCCGCCGGCACGTCCCGCCCCGAATGGCCCGATGGCGCGATGAACAGCGGCACCACGTACACATCGTTGATACCCACCGAATCGAACTGTTCGGCCATGGTGCAGATCGTTGGCTCCGCGAACTCCAGGAACGCAACCCCGATGTCCTCAAAGTCGTTCACCCTCCTCTCCCCGGCGAGCCGCCGCACATCCTCGCCCACATCGAGCAGAAGCCTGTTCCAGCTCTCCTCCGGCGACCCATGGGCGACGATCATCAGCGCGGCCTTGTCACCCGCGAGGGCGGTGAACGACAGGCTCAGCAGCAACAGGGCCGTCCAAAGCAACTTGGCTTTCAATATCCCCCTCCTCCCATGAACAAGTTACCTGACACTGTGTTAGGTTGTCCAAACTTTCAGGGCAGACCTTTCACGCTTTCCTCATCTATTAGACGGCCGCCCAGGTTGGTAGAATAGTATAACAAATGTAGGCTAGTGCATCAAGAGGGGAGGCGGCCGGCCCGGGCCACCCTGCCCGCTACCTCACCCGCTGCCGCCGGTAAGACAAACCACTTACCGCCGACGGGTGGCCCGGGGCTCCTGCCTCCCGTAGCTCTGCGAAGGGGGGGTACCCTGGGTTTCATAGAGGTTCTGTGCTGAACGCAACTCGCTTCAAGAAGATGAAACCGTGATCTTGGCCACAACACGAATAGTGTTAGAATAGTATAAACGTCAAGTTCCTGTCTCCGGTCCCTCGAAGAGGCGAAAGGGTGCGGCACGGTCACGGGAAGGCTGGGCGGGCGATGAGCGGACGATCTCACTCATAAAACTCCTGATCATCCACCAATACCGCCTGCAACGAATGAATTTCTACACCACCTTGCTTCCGTGTCAATGACTCTTTCTCCTGTCGTGCGTGTTCGCGAGTAACGCGAACAAGATGTAGCAGGTAAACTATAACCTTTCTATTCTCGTTGGCTTCCTCCGGCCTCGTCCTTTTATACGATTTCCGGACGCAACCCTTTCGTCTGTCTGATCTGCGCTTTATAATACAAAGGAGTTGAGACATCTAAGGCTAACATTCTGTAAATAGTTATAATTAAGGGAGGGCAAGATGGGAAAACGGAATAAACCCGTCTGGCGTCTCCCATGGATGATTCTCCTTATCGCCCCCTGGTGGACGACCAGCAGCGTCGCGCTCGAGAGCCATAATCTGGCATCCTCGAATGTTCCCGGCGAGTTGTGGATGCTCCATTGGGATCCATCTCCAAATTATTGGGAGCATCGTTCAACAATTCGCTATTCATCTGATTATGGCTATACTTGGACGACTGTTCATGACTCAGGGATTGAACCTTGCTTTCATAGGATAAACCATATATTAACCATATCACTTCCACATGATAGTGGTTCATCACTATTGTTAACGCCAGATAACTTTGTGACAGATACCGTTTGGTCACCAATTTTGGGAGTATCACACGAGTGGCTGCCGGATACATCCGCCTGGATTGCTTATAGTTCTCAGCGAGGATATTCCTTTGATTCGTTGCGAACCTGGCAGTCATCACGGTGGAGAGGACAAGATGAGAATCATCACTTTTATAGCATAGAGCAGTATACCTGTTTAGGGTGGTCACCCGGCGATATGGCCTCCTTGGGTAGCGCTTACGATTCTACAGCGTTTTATTTCTCAACATCCTATGCGGATACTTTCGTTTTGCGAGGCACATTGAATCTAAATGGCGAAGGAATATATAGTAGCGCAATTGCACGTGGCTATGCGCCCGGCGAAGTGTATTACATGGATTTTGATACTGATCATCTACGAACGAATGTATCCCTGGACACGATGATGACCTGGGAGGGATGGCGTCCATTACCTGATATGCAGAATTATTATGGGTGTTTTGTGGAAGCCGAACGCGGATGGTCACCCGGCGAAATGTTCCTCATGCTCTATGAGTACTGGAATCCCGATGTCCCGCGAC
>CAYOKT010000071.1:0-14092 GCA_964404605.1 uncultured bacterium | reverse complement strand
ACAAGGGGAAGGGCACGCCCTTCCCCTTGTCTGTGTGGTTTCCCCGGCTGTTGCCAGCACGAGAAAGGAGGGGTCTATTCGCTCGCGGCGGCAGGCTCCTCGCCGGGCTGGTGAAAGTCCAGCTTCGCGAGCTGCTCGTAGTAACGGTAGTGCTCCTCGGCGTCCTTCTGCGCGAGTTCCGCCAGGCGTTCCGCCGCCTCCGGGTGGGATTTCATCAGCATCCGGAAGCGGTTTTCCTGCCGGGTCCACTCCTCCACCGGGATTTTCGGCGGGCGGGAGTCGAGACTCAGCGGGTTCTTGCCTTCCTGCTTCAGGGTCGGGTTGTAGCGGAAGAGCAGCCAGGAGCCGCTCTGCGCGGCGAGTTTCTGCGAATCCAGTCCCTTCGCCATGTCGATCCCGTGCGCGATGCAGTGGCTGTAGGCGATGATGATCGAGGGGCCGTCGTATGCCTCCGCCTCGAGGAAGGCCTTGACACACTGGGCGTCATTGGCCCCCATCGCCACCTGGGCGACGTACACCGAGCCGTAACTCATCGCCATCATCCCGATGTCCTTGCGGCGGGTGGGCTTGCCGCCGGCGGCGAACTTCGCCACGGCGCCCAGCGGGGTCGCCTTCGAGCACTGCCCGCCGGTGTTCGAGTAGACGCCGGTGTCGAGGACGAGGAGGTTGATGTCGCGCCCGCTGGCGAGGACGTGATCCAGCCCGCCGTACCCGATGTCGTAGGCCCAGCCATCGCCCCCGACCGACCAGACGCTTCGCTTGACCAGCATGTCCACCACGGTGAGCAGCCGCTTCGCATCCGGGTCGTCCAACGCCTTCAGCTTTTCCTTCAGGACGGTGACCCGCTTGCGCTGCTCGAAGATGCCCATCTCGTCCGACTGGTCGGCCTCGAGGATCTCGGTCACCAGGGTCGAGCCGACCGCGCCGGAGAGGCCGCGCAACAGCTCACCGGCATATTCCCTCTGCTTGTCGATGGTCAACCGGAACCCGAGGCCGAACTCGGCGGCATCCTCGAAGAGGCTGTTGTTCCAGGCCGGGCCGCGCCCGTCGGCGTTCGTCGTCCAGGGTGTCGTCGGCAGGTTGCCGCCGTAGATCGAGGAGCAGCCGGTGGCGTTGGCGATCACCGCCCGGTCCCCGAAGAGCTGGCTCAAGAGTTTCACATACGGCGTCTCGCCGCAGCCGCTGCAGGCGCCGGAATACTCGAAGAGCGGCTCGAGGAACTGCACGCCCTTGACCGTGTGACGTTTCACCGTGCCGCGGTCGATCTCCGGCAGCTTGTCGAGGAAGAAGGCGTAGTTCTTCCGCTCCGGTACGCGCAGGGGAAGCTGCGGCGCCATCTCGAGGGCCAGTTTCTCCGTCTTCTTGTCCTTCGCCGGGCAGACCTCGACGCACAACTCGCACCCGGTGCAGTCCTCCGGGGCGACCTGGATGGTGTACTTCATCCCCGGGTATTCCTTGCCGCGATAGTCGGCGGACTTGAAGGTCTCCGGCGCGCCCTCGAGGTGCTTCGGATCGTAGACCTTCGCCCGGATGGCGGCGTGGGGGCAGACGAGAATGCACTTGCCGCACTGGATGCAGATATCTTCGTCCCACACCGGGATCTCGAGGGCGATGTTCCGCTTCTCGTACTGCGTGGTCCCCGTGGGAAAGGTGCCGTCCGGCGCGAAGGCGCTCACCGGGAGCTCGTCCCCCTCGCCGGCGATGATGCGTCCGAGCACCGACTTCACATAGTCCGGGGCGTGGTCCGGCACCGTCGGCGGGCGCTCGATGGTACTCGTCACGGCATCCGGCACCTTCACCTCGTGCAGGTTCCCCACCGCCGCGTCCACGGCCTTGAAGTTCATCTGCACGACCTGCTCGCCCTTCTTCCCGTAGGTGCTCCGGATCGCGTCCTTGATCTTTTCGATGGCCTCGTCGCGCGGGATCACCCCGCTGATGGCGAAGAAGCAGGTCTGCATGATGGTGTTGATCCGGGCGCCCATGCCCGTCTCCTTGGCCACCTTGTAGGCGTCGATCACGTAGAACTTCATCTTCTTCGCAACCAACTGCTCCTGCACCGGGCGCGGCAACGTGTCCCACACCTCATCGGGGCCGAAGGGCGTGTTGAGCAGGAAGGTGGCGCCCTCCACGGCGTCCGCGAGCATCTCGTAGCGCTCGAGGAACACCGTCTGGTGGCAGGCGACGAAATTCGCCTTGTTCACCAGGTAGGTGGAGCGGATCGGTTTCGGGCCGAAACGCAGGTGGCTGACGGTGATCGCCCCGGCTTTCTTCGAGTCGTAAACGAAATACCCCTGGGCGTAATTATCCGTGGTCTCGCCGATGATCTTGATCGAGTTCTTGTTCGCGCCGACCGTGCCGTCCGACCCGAGCCCGTAGAACTTGCCGCGGAAGATCTCGTCCGGTTCGACGGAGAAATGGGGGTCGAAGGGAATACTCGTGCCGCTGACATCGTCCTCGATGCCGATCGTGAAGTGGTTCTTCGGCTTCTCCTTTTTCAGCTCGTCAAAGACCGCCTTGACCATCGCCGGGGTGAACTCCTTCGAGGAGAGGCCGTACCGCCCGCCGACCAACGCCGGTCTCTGCGCGAAACGGGAATTCCCGTCGAAGCAGGCCTCCTCCACCGCGGTGATGCAGTCGAGATAGAGCGGCTCGCCGACGGCGCCGGGCTCCTTCGTCCGGTCGAGGACGGCGATCCTCTTCACGGTTTTCGGCAGGGTGTCGATGAAGTGCTTCACGGAGAAGGGGCGGTAGAGGCGCACCTTGACCACCCCGACCTTCTCCCCGCGTTCGGCCATCCACTCGACGGTCTCGTGGGCGGTCTCCGCGCCGCTGCCCATGAGGACGATCACCCGCTCGGCGTCGGGCGCGCCGACATAGTCGAACAGGTTGTACCGGCGGCCGACCACCTCGTGGAAGCGGTCCATCACATTCTGCACGATTTCCGGCGCCTTCGCGTAGTAGGGGTTCACCGTCTCGCGCGCCTGGAAGAAGACATCCGGGTTTTGCGAGGAGCCGCGCAGCACGGGTTTTTCCGAGTCGAGCGCCCGCCGCCGGTGCTCCCAGATCTTCTCCTCGTTCAGCAGGGCGAGCATCTGCTCGTCGCTCAAGGGCTCGATCTTCTGCTCCTCGTGGCTGGTGCGGAAGCCGTCAAAGAAGTGAACGAACGGCACCCGCGACTCGAGGGTGGAGGCCTGGGCGATCAGCGCGAGGTCCATCACCTCCTGCACCGAGCCCGAGGCCAGCAGGGCGAAGCCGGTGGAGCGGACGGCGTTGATGTCCGAGTGGTCGCCGAAAATCGAGAGAGCCTGCGTCGCCACCGTTCTCGCCGAGACATGAAACACGGTCGGGGTCAGCTCCCCGGCGATCTTGAACATGCTGGGGATCATCAGCAGCAGCCCCTGCGAGGCGGTGAAGGTGCTGGTCAGGCTGCCGGTCTGCAGCGCCCCGTGCACCGCCGCGGAGGCGCCGCCCTCGGACTGCATCTCGACGATTTGCGGTACCGTGCCCCAAAGATTCTTCTTCCCCCGGGCCGACCACTCGTCCGCCCATTCGCCCATCCCCGAGGAGGGGGTGATCGGATAGATGGCACATATTTCGTTGGTTTTGTGCGCGACAAAAGCTGCCGCTTCGTTGCCGTCGATCATGACGAAGTTGCGCGGCATGACAGTTCCTTTCCGCTATTACGGAGCGTTCCTCCTCCGCACCAGGTTGCCTGTACTGCAGGTGTGAAGAATATCGCATAAGGGGATTGTAAAAGCAAGAGGACCAATATGTTAGGCGGGCTTAATCCATAAGGTCATGGAAATTGGCGTCTTGGAGGCCATACCACACCCCGGCGAAATCTCCCGCCAGGGGCGCATAAGGTCGAGTTTGTGATTTATTTATCATACTTGTCGACCAAGAGCGGGCGAAGATGCTGTTTTTTTTCGCAGGAAGCCGCCGCGGCGGGCCGGGCGCCCGGAAACCGGGGTGCGGCGGGCCCGGCGGCGTGGGAAGAACGCCTCCGGGAGCAGGACGATCAACGCACCAGGTCGACTTCGATGGCGTCCGCGAGAGGGCGGCCGAGAGGGGTCAGCCGGAGACGGCCCCCGGCGCGCTCCAGCAGGCCCCGCTCGAGGAGGTCGGCGAGGCGCCCGGGGGGCCAGGCGTACCCCGCATCGGCGGCGCGCCCGGCGAGCAGGTCCTCGTCGATCCCCTCCACGAGACGCAGGCCGAGGGAGACGGTTTCGTAGAACCGCTGCTCCGGGGTCAAGCGTTCGCTCCCACCGAGGCCGCGGCCGCGGGCGGCGACGGTGCGCAGCCAGGCGTCGGTATGGAACTCGTTCCAGGTGCGGAGCGCGTCGCCGTCATGGCTGTGCGCCGCCGGGCCGAGGCCGAGGTAGGGTTTGCCGCGCCAGGTCAGCAGGTTGTGGCGGCACCGGTGCCCCGGGCGCGCCCAGTTGGAGATCTCGTACTGGGGCAGCCCGGCGGCCTGGAGCCGCTCCATCGCCGCCCGGTACTGCGCCAGGCCGGTCTCTTCGCCGGTGGTGAAGCGCAGCCCCTTTCGGGTTCCGCGCATGAAGGCGGTGTCCTCCTCGAGGGTCAGGCCGTAGGCGCTGACATGGTCCGGCCGGAGGGCGAGCGCCTCTTCGAGGGTTCGCTCCCAGAGGGCGATCGCCCCGGGGTCCGGGCCGGGTGTGCCGCCGGCGCCGGGTTTTTCCATGCTTTCGTCCCCGGCGGGGAGCGGCGGTGCGCCGTTCCTGCGCGCGCCCTCACGCCGGGCACCGCCCGCCAGGGGACCGGGGTTGAACCCGTACATCAGGTCCAGGTTCAGGCTGTCCACCCCCCATCGGCGCAGCTTCTCGACCGCGTCGCGGGCCTCTTCGGGGCTGTGATCGCGCCCGAGACGGCGCAGGCTCGCGCCGTCCAGCGCCTGCACGCCGAGGCTGACCCGGTTGATCCCCGCGCCGCGCCAGCCCTCCAGCTTCTCCTCGTCCAGCGTGCCCGGGTTCGCCTCGAGGGAGATCTCGGCGTCCGGGGCGAAGGGGAAGAGGGAGCGCAGGCCGTCCAGCAGGCGGAGCACCTGCGCGCCGGTGAGCAGCGAGGGGGTTCCGCCGCCGAGGAACACCGTGACGATGCATCCGCCCCTCCAGGGTTCCTCGCCGGCGCGGGTCGCGGCCTCGATGAGGAGTGCATCGATCAGCTCCTCCGCCTCCGCCGGGCCGCGGAAGGGGATCTTCGAGAAGGCGCAGTAGGGACACAGCCGGCGGCAGAAGGGGATGTGCAGGTAGAGGCTGAAGTCGGTCATGTTTCGTTTCCGCGGCGGCTGCGTCGCCGCCCGTCGATGGAGGGTGGGCCGCCGTCGGGGTCAGGGCCTGCGCCGGCGGCGACGGGAGCCGCGCCCCGCGGCCGCGCCGGTGGCGCTACAGGGTGCTGCGCCCCTCGAGGGCGCGGGCGAGGGTCAGGTCGTCCGCGTGCTCGAGGTCCGAGCCCACCGGAACCCCGCGGGCGATGCGCGAGACACGCACATCGCGCTTTTCGAGGAGTCGCGCCAGGTAGAGGGCGGTCTGCTCCCCCTCCGGCGTCGGGTTGGTGGCTACGATCACTTCCCGGACCCCCTCGGGCTCGAGGCGGTCGATCAGCTCGCGGATGCGCAGGTCCTCCGGGCCGACGCCGTCCAGGGGCGCGATGGCCCCGCCGAGGACGTGGTACCGCCCGTGGAACAATGCCCCCTTCTCGAGGGCGATGACATCGCCGGGCGACTCGACGACACAGAGCAGGGCGCCGTCCCGCTTCGGGTCGGTGCAGATGTCGCAGGGGTCCACGTCGGAGAGGAAACCGCAGCGGCTGCAGACCTTCACCTTGTCCTTGACATCGAGCACGGCGCGCGCGAGGGCCTTGACCTCCTCGCGGTCGGTCATGAGCAGGTACAGCGCCATGCGCAGCGCGGACTTCCGTCCGATGCCAGGCATCTTCGCCAGTTGCGCGGTCAGTTCGTTCACCGCGGGCGGGAGACTCGCAGCCATCCTCAGCGTTTCCCTTCCGTTCTTGCGGCGGCGAGGAGGTCCCTGACCGCCTCCACCATTACTCCGGCCTGTAAGATAGGCAGAGAGCCGAAGAGGGCCGGCAAGAGACTGGTGGACCAGGTCAGGTGAACCGGTCTGCCAGCCCCGATAAAAACGCGTGCCGCCGGACGTTTCATGCCGCTCCTTGCCGTTGTCGGGGGATGCGGGTCAGACGCCCGGGAGGTTCATGCCGGGGGGCATCATCCCGGCGAGGGGACCGGCGGCCTTCGCCATGTGGTCGGCGGCGGCGGCCTGCGCCTGGCGCAGGGCTTCGTTCACCGCTGCGACGACCAGGTCCTCCAGCATCTCCACGTCCTCCGGGTCCACCGCCTCCGGGTTGATCCGGATCTCGAGGATTTCCGCCTTGCCGTTGGCGCGCACGGTGACCATGCCTCCGCCGCTGGAGGCCGTCACCTCGAGTTCGGCGAGCTCCTCCTGCGCCTTGAGCATCTGCTCCTGCATCTTCTGCGCCTGCTTCAGCAGGCCCGCCATCGGTGATCCCTTCATACCGTTCTCCTTCCCACCGGGTCCGCCGCGCGCGCCGGACTCCGGGCTCATTTCATCACTGTTTATCGCGGAATCCCTGATGAAACCCGGGGCAAGCCCCGGGCCACCCTCCAGTTTTCCCGGGCCACCCGCGCTCACCTGCCCCGGCCGCCGCCCCTCTCCTCGAGTTCGAGGTCGAAACGCTGCATCATGTCCCGCCAGACCGGGTTCCGCTCCAGCGCTTTTTTCAGGAGTTCGCGCTGTTTTTCCCCGAGGCTCTTGCGGCGCGGGGGACGGGCGGACTCGGGCACGGAACCGCGCTTCAGGATCACCTTCCTGCTCGCCCCGAAGTGGAGCCGCAGGGCCCGCTGGATGTACTGACGGTGGCGGGCGACCTGTTCGTATTCGAATTCGTTGGCCGGGTCGAAGGTGATCTCCACGGCGCCGTTCTCCACCGCGGTCGGCGCCCCCTGCTCGAGGTGAACGCCGAGGGTGCGGCGGAGGCCGTTCACCCGGTCGCAGAGTTCGAGCCACCCCGCCCGCAGGTCCACCAGGCTGAGCTGCGTGCTCTCGCCCTCGTCCGCGGCGAGGATGTCGTTCTCCTCCTCCGGCTCCCCGTTCTCCTCGGGCGAGGGACCGGAGGCCCCCGGCGAGGGTGAGTCGGGCGGCTTCGGCGGCGGGGGACCGGGGTCGTCATCCGGCGGCGGTTCGGGGGAGTCCCCGGGCGGTTTCGGCTTGCCCGGCGTGGCGGGCTTGTCGGTCCCGCCGGAGGGCTGCCCGCCGCTCCCGTCACGTTCCGCGCCGGGGCTTTCCTGCTTCCCGGCGGCCGTTTCCGGCGTGCTCCCGCCGCCCCCGGATGATGCGGCGGTCGCAGCCGGTGATTCGCCCGGCGGCGGCGATGCCTGCTTCGCGGCCGGGCTCGCGGCCGCGGGGGCCGCCATGTCCGGGCTCGCCGTGGCCCGCGCCGGCGGGGCTGATGGCCGGGCGGCGGGAGGGGTGTCCGTCCCCTGCGCGCGGCGGAGGGATTCCGGCGCCACGCCGAGGCGCTCGAGCAGCGCGCCGATCTCCACGGCGCGGTCCATCACCGCGAGGCGGACGAGGAACAGCTCCAGCCGCACGCCCGGGTCGAGGGCGTCGCGGAGGATGTCCTCCGTCTCCGCCGCCCATTCCCCCATCCGCAGCAGGTCCTCGTCGCTGAGTCCCCGGGCGGCTTCGGCGTAGCGGGCGCGATCCTCCTCCCCGGCGTCCAGCTCCTCGGGGCTCCCCCCGGCGCGGAGGAAGAGGAGGTTCATCAGGTGCCGCTGGAGGCCGCGCAGGTATTCCCGGGGGTCATGCCCCCCGGCGGCGAGGTCATCGGCGAGGGCGAGGGCGGGGGCGACCATGCCCCCGGCGGCGAGGCCGGTGGTGCGGAAGTAGAGTTCGGTGCCGATCAGCCCGAGGGCCTGGCGCACGCCCTCGAGGGTGATGCCCTCCTCGCCCTGGTAGGCGACGAGCTGGTCGAGGATGGAGAGCCCGTCGCGCAGGGCCCCTTCCGCCTTCAGGGAGATGGCGACGAGGGCGTCGTCCTCCACCTTGAGCTTGTCGCCGGCGACGATTTTTTCCAGTTGACGCTTGATTTCGCGGGCCGGGATGCGCTTGAAGTCGAAGCGCTGGCAGCGGGAGAGGACGGTAGCCGGGACCTTGTGGATCTCGGTGGTCGCGAAGATGAACATCGCATGTTCCGGCGGCTCCTCGAGGGTCTTCAGCAGGGCGTTGAAGGCCGCCGGGCTGAGCATGTGCACCTCGTCGATGATGTACACCTTCCGCCGCAGGGAGGAGGGGGCGAACTTGATGTTTTCGCGCAGGGTGCGGACATCCTCGACCTTGTTGTTCGAGGCGCCGTCGATCTCGATGACATCGAGGGCGCCGCCGCCGGTGATGTCCTCGCAGGCGGGGCACTCGTTGCACGGCTCCGGCAGGCCGTGCTCGTCGGTGACCGGCTGGTGGCAGTTGATCGCTTTCGCGAGCAGGCGGGCGGTGGTGGTTTTGCCCACGCCGCGGGGGCCGGCGAAGATATAGGCGTGCGCCACCCGTCCGCGGGCGATGGCCCGCTGAAGGGTTTTCGTCACATGATCCTGACCGATCACATCGGCGAAACGCTGCGGCCGCCAGCGCCGTGCCATGACAAGGTAGGACACCGCCTGCTCCCGTGCGGTTCACTCCACTCCGAACCGTGGAATATAACCCGCCGTCCCCCCCTGCGCGAACGAGCAGCCGTCCCCCCGGGACCGCCGTGCTCCGGGGGAACGATGAGAAGGGGCTCCGGGCGGAAACGCCGCGGCGGGGCGGCGCTTTTCCGCGAGGGGAGGGGGAGCCCTGAGCCTCCACGGTGGTGGTTGACTCCCGTTTGGAGGAGGTCTATATTCCCAAGCTTGAAACGGAAGAGGGAACTCGTGAAAACCGCGCATTTGAACAAGGACACCGTCGAGCGGCACTGGTACGTCGTGGATGCGGAGGGGATGGTGCTGGGCCGTCTCGCCACGCGCATCGCGACCGTGCTCCGCGGCAAGCACAAGGCGACCTTTTCGCCCCATGTGGACGGCGGTGATTTCGTGATCGTGACCAACGCCGAAAAGGTGCGTGTCACGGGCCGGAAAGCCGAACAGAAAACCTACTATCGTCACACGGGCTATCCCGGGGGGATGCGGCGCACCCTGCTGCACGAGATGCTTGAGAAGCACCCGGACCGTGTCATCCGCAAGGCGGTGTGGGGCATGCTCCCCAAGGGTCCGCTGGGCCGCCGCCAGATCCGCAAATTGAAAGTGTACGCCGGTGCCGAGCACCCGCACCAGGCACAGCAGCCCGATCCGCTGCCGTTGTAAGGGAAGGGAAGATGGCGAAGATTCCTGCGAATTCCGTCTATGCGACCGGCCGGCGCAAGTCCTCCATCGCGAAGGTGTGGCTGGCCCCCGGCAACGGGGAGGTGGTGGTGAACGGGCGCACGATGCTCGATCATTTCAAGCGCCCGGTGCTGCAACAGATCCTCGAGCAGCCGCTGTCGGCGGTGGACGGGATCGGCAAGTACGACATTTACGCGGTGTGCAAGGGCGGCGGCCTCGCCGGACAGGCGGGGGCGATGCGCCTCGGGATCAGCCGCGCGCTGGTGAAGCTGAACGAGGAGCTGCGCCCGGTACTCCGCCGCGGCGGTTTCCTCACCCGCGATCCGCGCGAGGTGGAGCGGAAGAAGTACGGCCAGCCCGGCGCCCGGAAGAAGTACCAGTTCTCGAAACGATGAGTCCGCTGCCCCGGACCGGCCGGCACCGCCGCGCCGCAGCGGTTTGACATCTCCAAACGAACCAGGATCGGGAGCGATGCTCCCGATTCGTTTACCCGGACGGCTGATCGCCTGCCCGGAGACACGGGAACGCGTGCAGCGCGCGCGACCCGCGACAGGCTCAGGCCCCGCGGAGGAGCGGGGCGGAACACGGCGGCGCTCCACGCGGCGCCGCGGAAACCGGCTGTGAAGGGCCAAGGGTGCGCCACCGGAGGCGCCCCTGCCTCGCGCCCGACACGGCCACCTGCACGACGAAGGAGTGATTCATGGCCAGAGTGACCCTGCAGCAGCTCATCCTCGCCGGCGCCCATTTCGGGCACCTCACACGGCGGTGGAATCCGAAGATGAAGCCGTTCATCTTCATGGAGAAGAACGGCATCTACATCATCGACATGAACAAGACCCTCTCCATGCTGGAGAAGGCGAACGAGGCTGCTGCGCGCATCGCGTCCAAGGGTGAGGATATCCTTTTCATCGGGACGAAGAAGCAGGCCCGCGACATCATCCGGCACGAGGCGACCCGCGCCGGAATGCCCTATGTCAACGAGCGCTGGCTGGGCGGGATGCTGACCAATTTCACCACCATCCGCAAGTCGGTGAAGAAGCTGGAAGCGCTCGAGAAGAAGGCGACGGACGGCACCTACGACATCATCTCCAAGAAGGAACGCCTGACCATCGAGAAGCAGAAGGGGAAGCTGTTGAAGGCCCTCGAGGGGATTCGCTCGATGAAGCGGCTTCCGGGCGCGGTGTTCATCGTGGACACGGTGCAGGAGGAGATCGCCCTGCGCGAGGCGACCAAGCTCGGGCTTCCGGTCTTCGCCATCGTGGACACGAATTCCGACCCCGACCTGGTTACCTACCCGATCCCGGCGAACGACGATGCGTACAAGTCCATCGGGCTGATCACGAAGACGTTCACCGATGCGGTGATCGAAGGCAAGGCGAAAGCCGAGATCAAGAAGGTGGATGAGGCCGCGGAAGCGGCGGAGGCCGCCAGGGCCGAGCAGCCTCAGCGCAAGACGGGTCCGCGCCGCCGTCGCGGCGCCGGGCGCCCCGCCCGGGGCGAGGCGAGGCCTTCCGGCGACAGCGCCGCGGCGAAGGAGAAGAGGGACAAGCCCGAGTCCGGGACCGGGGAGAAGCCCGAGCCTGCGAAACCCGAGGCCGTGAAACCCGAGACCGCCAAGTCCGAGGTTGCGAAGCCCGAAGCTGCGAAACCCGAGGTTGCGAAACCTGAACCCGCCAAGGCCGAAGCGGGCAAGGAAAAAGAGTAGCTTTCCAGTTTCCCGGCGGGTCGTTACGGCCGGGGTGCAGGGTACAATCGCCGTGTCGTCCGGCGGGCGGCGGGGCGCGAGGGATAGGGAGTCTGTTCGATGGAGATCGCAGCAAAGGATGTGATGACTCTGCGCCGGAAGACCGGCGCGGGAATGATGGATTGCAAGAAGGCGCTTAAGGAGACCGGGGGTGACCTCGATGCCGCGGTAAAGTGGCTGCGGGAGAAGGGGATGGCGGCCGCGAAGAAGCGCGCGGACCGCGTGGCCGGCGAGGGCCGCGTGGCGGTGCGGGTCGGCGAAGATCACCTGCACGGCGCGATGGTCGAAGTGAACAGCGAGACGGATTTCGTCGCGCGGAACGCCGAGTTCATCAAGTTGGTCGATCACCTGGCGGACTGGGCGCTGGCGAACGGCGGGGAGGCGGCGGTGGACGGCCTGATCCCGGTGGAGGCGTTCGACCTCAGCGAGTTGAAACATCTCGCGGGCCGCATCGGGGAGAACCTCCAGCTCAACCGGGCGGGCTTCCTGCGTTTCCCGGCGCCGGCGTATGTTGACAGCTACGTCCACCCGGGCGATCAACTCGGGGTGCTGGTCGCGCTGGGCGGGGACGAGGCGGCGCTCGCCTCCGGCGCGGCGAGGGAGCTGGCGCATGATCTCGCCTTGCAAATCGCCGCCGCGGGACCGCACTATGTGCGGCGGGATGATGTCCCCGCCGACGTGGTCGAGCGCGAGATGGAGATCTACAAGACCCAGATGCGCAACGAGGGCAAGCCGGAAGCGATTCTCGACAAGATCGCCGCGGGCAAGCTGAACAAGTTCTACGAGGAGTTCTGCCTCCTCGAGCAGGAATATGTGAAGGAGTCGAAGACGAAGGTGTCCTCGCGCGTCGCCCGGGCCGGCGAGGAGGCCGGCGGCGAGCTGCGGGTGCTCGCCTTCCTCCGCTTCAAAGTGGGAGAGGCATCGCGTGGGTGAATCACCCTACAAGCGGGTGTTGCTCAAACTGTCGGGGGAGATGCTCGCGGGGGCGGGCAAGTTCGGCCTCGACGAGGATATGCTGATCTCGATCTCCCTCGAATTGAAAGAGGTGATGGACCTCGGCGTGCAGCTCGGCATCGTGGTCGGCGGCGGCAACATCTTCCGCGGGATGCAGGGTGTCGGCCGCGGCATGGAGCGTGTCCCCGGCGATCACATGGGCATGCTGGCGACGGTGATCAACGCCGTCGCGCTGCAGAACTACCTCGAGCGCTACGAAATCCAGACGCGTGTCCTTTCGGCGATCTCGGTGGACGAGGTCGCCGAACCGTATATCCGCCGCCGCGCCATCCGTCACCTCGAAAAAGGGCGGATCGTCATCTTCGCCTCGGGTACCGGGAACCCCTTCTTCACCACCGACACCGCCGCCGCATTGCGGGCGGGGGAGATCGGGGCCGACGTGCTCTTGAAGGGCACGCGGGTGGACGGGGTGTATGACAAGGACCCGGAGAAGCACCCGGACGCGGTGCTGATCCCGCGGCTCACCTTCCGTGATGCGATCGGCGGCGACCTGCGGGTGATGGACATGACGGCGATCACCTTCTGCCATGACAACCTGATTCCGATTCGGGTGTTCAATATGACCAAGCGCGGCACTTTGATCCGGGTGATCCGCGGCGAGGAGGTGGGGAGCGTGGTCGACACGGCCTGATCGGGGGCCGGGCGCCACAGGCAACGGGGGCAGGCCATGGACAGAGACGACATTCTGCTCGACGCCGATGAGCGCATGGATAAATCGGTGCTGGTTTTCCGGCAGCACCTCGGGCAGGTCCGGACGGGGAAGGCTTCTGCGGCCCTGCTCAACGGCATCAAGATCAACCTCTACGGCGCGGAGATGGAGCTGACCCAATGCGCCAACCTGCTCACCCCCGAGCCTCGCCTGATCGTCGTCCAGCCGTATGACAAGAACGCCATCCCCGTGATCGAAAAAGCCATCCTCACGTCCGACCTCGGCCTGAACCCGGTGAACGACGGCACGGTGATCAGGATCGCCATCCCGCAGCTCACGGAGGAACGGCGCAAGGAACTGGTCAAGATCGTCCATCGTTACGCCGAGGATGCGCGCACGGCGGTGCGGCAGGTGCGAAGGGACGCCAACGAGAACCTGAAGAAACTCGAGAAGGACGGCGACCTCCCGGAGGACGAGATGTACCGGGCGCTGGACGAGGTACAGAAACTGACCGACGGCCATATCAAGCAGATCGACGAGGCGATGGAGGAGAAGGAGAAGGAGATCCTGGAGGTTTAGCCTCGCCGAAATGCTTGCCCTTGGAAAAACCACCGCGCTACATTTGCCCTGGCCTGCCAGTGGATCGGTTCACGTGACGGGTTGCGCGGTCGAATCCCCCGGATTCTGTGGACCGCGCTCTTGAACCGCTTGGGGTTTGGAGGAAGAGATGGCCCTCAAGATTCTCGAGAAATGCATCAACTGCGGAGCGTGTGAACCGGAATGTCCGGTGGACGCGATCAGCGAGGGCGACGAGATCTTCGTCATCGATCCCGATGTCTGCGTGGAGTGCGAAGGGTACCATGACGAGCCGCAGTGCATCGAGGTCTGCCCGGTGCAGGAGGAGGATGATCCCTGCATCGTCAAGATCTGATGCACACAGCGCCTTCCCGCGGCCTGCCGCGGGGGAGACGTGGCAAGCGCCCGATCCGGTCAGTGGGTCGGGCGCTTGGTATAGGGAGGTGTCCGGCGGCGTTGCTCTTCCCGCCCCGGAGGCGGTGCGCGGGGGTGGGCGCCGCGCTATCTTGCAGGCTGTGCGCGGTGCGCGGGGGGACCGAACGGGCTGAGCGCCGCCGGGGGCGGGTGTCGGGTGGCCCTGCCAGCCCTGCTCACCGTGGCGGGTTCGATGGCGGGGTTTGAGGGGATTCCCGGCGAGGCAGCCCTGGGAGATGACGGGGAGGTGAGACCCGGGACTGCCCGGCTTCGCCAAGGCTGCGCC
>CAYOKT010000070.1:0-14344 GCA_964404605.1 uncultured bacterium | reverse complement strand
CCCGCTGCCGACTTCACCGTCAGGAATGAGTAGGCGGAGGGTGCCGCCGTCGTGCACGGCGAGGAGCATTCCCCGGCTCTCCACACCGCGGATCGTCGCCGGCTGCAGGTTGGCGACGATGACAATCGTCTTGCCGACCATCTCCTCCGGGGTGTAGTGTTCCGCCACCCCGGCGACCAGTTGCCGCATCTCCTCGCCGACTTCGACCTCCAGGCGCAGCAGCTTGTCCGTCTTCGGGATGCGTTCGGCCTGCCGGACGATCGCGGTGCGCAGGTCCAGCTTCTTGAACTGGTCGAAGGGTACCAGGTCATCGCCCATCTCGGCGGCCTCCCTCGTTTTCGGTTTTCCCGTGGAGGGCTGTTTCGCCCCCGCGGCTCCGGCGGGTTTTCCCCGTTCCCGCTCCACGCGCGGGAAGATCGCCGCGCCGTGCGTGATTTTCGCGCCGGCCAGGCGGTTCGACCAGGCGGCATCCTCCCAGGTGTACCGCTCCTTCACCTCCGCGCCGATGCGCCCGGCCAGTTCGGCGGCTTTTTCCGGCATCACCGGGCTGAGCAGGACAGCCGCGATGCGCACCCCTTCCAGCGCGCGCGCGAGCGCCTCGCCCGCTGCCTCGCGGTCGGACTTCACCGTCGTCCAGGGCGCGGCTTCGGAGAGGTCGCGGTTGATCGCCCGGACGAATTGCAGCGTCTCCTCGATGGCGGCGTGGATCTGGAACCGTTCGACCAGCTTCCGCACCTCCTCGGCGGTCCGGCCGGCGAGTTCCGCGAGGGGGTCCTCCGCCCGGGGCTCCACCTCCGGGACGATGCCTTCGAAGTGTTTCGCGACCAGGCGGGTCACCCGGTTGACGAGGTTGCCGAGGTCATTGGCCAGGTCGGAGTTCACCCGCTTGATGAACAGCTCCTCGCTGAAGCTGGCATCCTGCCCGACGACCATTTCGCGCATCAGGACGTAACGGAACGGGTCCGCCCCGTAGAGCTTCGCCAGGTCCAGCGGGCGGATCACGTTCCCGGAAGACTTGGACATCTTCGCCGCGTCCTTCGCCAGCCACCAGCCGTGCGCGAGGATATGGCGCGGCGGCTCGATCCCGGCCGCGTGCAGCATGATCGGCCAGTAGACCGCGTGGGTGGTCAGGATGTCCTTGCCGATCAGGTGGTAGTCGGCGGGCCAGCTCACCCGGGCGCCCGCCGGCGGGGAGACCGTCGCGGAGTAGTAGTTGAGCAGGGCATCAAACCAGACGTAGGTCACATACTCCTCGTCCCAGGGGAGGGGGATGCCCCAGGCGAGGCGGCTCTTCGGCCGGCTGATGCAGAGGTCGCCCAGCGGCTTGCGGAGGAACCCGAGCACCTCGTTCCGCCGGAAGGAGGGGATCACCGCGTCCTCGTGCTCCTCGTAGTGTTTGACCAGCCAGTCCTGGTACCTGGACATGCGGAAAAAGTAGTTCGTCTCCTGGATCCACTCCACCGGCCGCCCGCCGATGGGGTCCATCCCATCGACGAGGTCCTTTTCGGTGAAGAACCGCTCCTCGAACACCGAGTACCAGCCCTCGTACTTCTCCTGGTAGATGTCTCCCTTGTCCCGCAGGCGGAGGAGGATCTCCTTCACCACCTCCTCGTGCCGGGGCTCGGTCGTGCGGATGAAGTCGTCGTATTCGATCTCGAGTTGTTCCCAGACCTGTTTCCACAGGGGGGCCATGGCATCGCAGTGTTCCTGCGGGGTTCGGCCCAGTTTCTCCGCGGCCTGCATCACCTTCTGGCCGTGCTCGTCCAGCCCGGTGAGGAAGTGGACGTCGCGGCCGAAAAAGCGGTGGAAGCGGGCGAGGACATCGGCGAGAATGGTCGTGTAAGCGTGCCCGATGTGCGCCTCGTCGTTGACGTAGTACAGCGGTGTGGTCAGGTATAGCGGTTGCTGCATGCGGTTATCTCCTGCGCCTGCGCCCGCCGCGCGGAGGCGGGGTCTTCTTTTTCGCGTGCTCGACGGCGGTGTTTTCGGCCGGTGGTTTGCCCGCCTGGGCCTTGTCCGGTCCGCCTTTCCGGTCACCCCCGGCATCGGCCGGACCGCGGGCGGAACGGTTCCGGTCTTCCCGCCCTCCCGCGCCCTTTTTCCGGGGAGGCCGCCCCTTGGGGCCGCCGTGGGAACGCTTGCGGCCCCCGGAGCGCGCCGGTTTTTCTTTCCCCGAACCCTCCCCGCCGGGTTTCCCGCCCGGTTTCTTTCCGGCCGCCGGTTTCCGTCGGCCTCGGCCGCCCCTCGGGGCTTTGCCCCCGCGGCCGCGTGCGGGGCCGTTCTCCTGCCCGTTCGGGCTCTCGCTGGCGACGAGAATCCCGCCCTCCTCCTGCTCCAGGGAGGGATCTTCCCGGAAGAGAATCACCTCGAGCTCGCCGCGGCGGTCAGGGTCCCAGTCCGAGTTGGTCCGCAACTGGTCGTAGGTGTAGGAGAAGCGCTTGCCGTCCCCCCAGCGGATGCCGCAGGAACGGCTGCACATGCTGATCTTCTCGACGACGCCGTCGCCCCGCGGCCCCTTCACCCGGAAGTTCGGCTTCGGGAAGAGGCGGTTCACCTCGCGGTACTGGTCCACCTCGTAACGCAGGCAGCAGCGCAGTTTCCCGCACAACCCGGTGTTCTTCTGCGGGTTGAGGAGCAGGTTCTGCTCCTTCAGCATCGAGGTGGTCACCGGGTTGAACTCGCGGATGAAGGCCGAACAGCACAGTTCGCGCCCGCAGAGGCCGATGCCGCCCAGCCGTTTCGCCTCGTCCCGCGCGCCGATCTGCCGCAGGTCGATGCGTGTCTTGAAATGGTGCGCGAGTTCCTTGACCAGGCTGCGGAAATCCACCCGGCCGTCGGCGGTGAAGTAGAAGGTGAGCTTCCGGCGGTCGAACTGGTACTCGGCGTCCACCAGCTTCATCACGAGGTTCTGCCGCTTCACCTCCTCGCGGAAAAAGCCGCGCGCCTCCAGTTCGAGCCTGCGGTTCTCCCTGTCGACGGCGATCTCGTCCGCGTTCGCTCTCCGCAGGATCGGCTCGAATTCCCCTTCTTCCCGGCCGGCGCTCAGCCGTTCCTGCCAGTCCGTTCCGAGGAGGTTGACCCGTCCGAGGTCTTCGCCCCGGTCGGCCTGGACGATGACGAAATCGTGTTTCCGGAGGGGGAACTCCTGGGGGTTGGAGTAGATACCCTTGCGGTGTCCCTTGAATTCAACCTCGATGAGGGGAATCATGCCCTGCTCCATCGGGCGGCCGTCCGCATGGACGATCCACCTGTCTCATCCCACCGCGGGCATCGGTGCGAACAGCAGCCGCCGCAGGTGAAAGAAAAGCTGATGGGCGACGAGGGCGGGTTGGACACGCCGTTCGAGGTCGAGGCGGGCATCATCCACCGCCTCGATGGCCTGTTCGAACGGCCGCCCGGCGCAGTGACGGGCGAATTTGACCAGCACCTGGGAACGGCCCAGGTGCGCATAGCGTTCCGGGTCCGCCTCGTAGCGCATCACATCACGCAGCCAGTCGGCGAGTACGACCAGCAACCGGGCGAAAGCTTCGCCCGGCCCGGAGGCGAGTCGATCCACCTCCACGTCCATCTCTCCCGGGTCGCCCTTGACCAGGATGCGCAGCACTTCCACCGCGCGTTCGATCTCGGCCGCCGGGTCCGCCCGGACCCATTCCGTCGCCGCGCGCCACGACCCGCGTGCCAACCGCGCGGCGAGTTCCGCCGTGCCGCGGTCGGCGTCGAGGCGCGCCTGCAGCTCCTCCGCGATCCGCTCGGTGGAGAGCGCGGGGAAGCGCAGGGTCTGGCACCGGGAGACGATGGTCGGCAGCAAACGCGACTCCCGGGAGGAGGTGAGAAGAAACAGCACCCCCTTGGGAGGTTCCTCGAGCAGCTTGAGGAACGCGTTCGCCGCCTGCAGGCGCAGGCGGTCGGCCTGGCTGATCAGCACGACACGCCATTCGCCGGAGAAGGAAGTTAAGCGAAACTCCCGCCTCAGCGCACGAATATGTTCGACGAGGATCTCCTGCCCCCCCGGGACGCTGAGGGGGGTATAGGGGTCCTGCTCTTTCGCGGCGAGGACCTCGTCGATCCGCTTCTGCTGGGCGGTGGAATACTCCTCGCGGATCTCCTCGCCGCCCCCTTCCTTCGGCTTCGGCAGGGGGAAGAGGATGCGGAGATTGGGGTGGGTCAGCCTGCGGCTCTGTGCGCAGCCCGGGCACTCTTCGCAGGGGAGGACGGCTTCCCCCCCCGCGTCCGCATCCCGGTATTTGTCGCACAGGAGGGCGCGGGCGAGGCCGATGGCGGCGGCCTCCTTGCCGGCTCCTTCCGGGCCGAGGAAGAGGTAGGCGTGGGGCAGTCTGCCGGAGCGCAGGGCGCGCCGGAGCACATCCGCCGCCCGTTCCTGCGCCACCAGGTGCGGGAATCGCACCCCGCCGCCGGCCGCATCCTGTTTATCGTTCCTCACCCCAGCCACTGCAGGGGGTCCTCCTTCCGGCGCTTGTGCCAAACCTGGAAGTGCAGGCGGGGCGAAGCGGACGCGCCGCTCCGTCCCACGGTCCCGATAACCCGCCCCGGCACGATCCTCTCGCCCTCGCTCACCCATACCTCGCCGAGGTGGGCGTACACGGTATAATATCCGTCCCCATGTTCCACGAGCACGGTGGTGCCGAAGCCGCGAAGGTAGGTGATCCGGGTGCAGCGCCCGCCCTGCACGGCGATCACCTCATCGCCCTCCTTCGCCGCGATGTCGATCCCGGGGTTCTCGGTGAACGTGCCCGTCAGGCGGTTTTTCTCCAGCCCGAACCTGCTGATCACCTTTCCCCGCACGGGCCAGGGCAGCTTGCCCTCCGCGCTCGCGAAGGTCCCGAAGTCTTTCACCGGGTGGACGACAACCTGCGCCCCGCGGGTGTCGAGGCGGATCTCCTGGACCTCGCCCTGCAGCCGCTGCCGTTCCAGCGAGGCGATCCACTGCTCCACCTGCTTCGCCGAAGCTTCGCGCTCGGCGATCATCCGGCTCAGGCTCTCGCGATTCTGCCTCACATCGGCGAGCAGATCCGCCAGCCGGCCGCGATCGCGTTCGAGGGTCGCCGCCTCCGCCTTTCGCTCGGCGACAAGCCGGGTCGCCCGCTCCACCGCCCGGGCGCGCTGGTTCCGCGCCTCGGCGAGGTCGGCGAGAGTCTTGCTGAGCCGGGCCTCCTCCTCGGACTCGCGTTCCCGCGCGTTCCGCAGGGACTCGAGGTTCCGCCGGTCCCGGTCCTGGATTCGCCGGATATACACCCTGCGGCGGAGAAAATCCCCCGGGCTGCGCGCGGCGAGAAGGAAGCGCAGTTCCTCGTTTCCCCCCCGCTTGTAGACGAACACGGCGCGGCGGCGGATCAGGTCCTCGAGGGCGGAAACCTCGCTGCGGGCCAGGGCGAGCCGGTCCCGTGTGTGAGAAAGCCGCCCCTGCGATGTGCGGATCCGCGCCTCGTAACGGCGGACTTCGGCCAGCGCGAGTTTCCGCTCCCGTTCCAGTCCCTGGATCAGCCGCCGCCGGGCGGCGATACTCTCATCGAGCGCGTTGATCCGGCCGACGAGGTTCTTCTCGTCTTTCCGGCGGACCTGCAGGAGGGTTTCGAGGCTGTCGATCTCCGTCCTCAGGCTTTCAAGACGGTCCCGCGCGCTCTCCTGCGCTTCGACCGCCGAGAGCGGGACAAGGAGAATCAACACCATCACCGGCCGCAACAGGGCCGTGACAAACCTGCTCAACCCGGGGGAAACCATCGGGGCTAAGTTAGCGGCTGGCCATGTGCTCTTCAAGGCGGCGAATCCCTATATTGGACCGGTTCACCTGGATCGCGTGGTTCTGCTTGGCGTTAAGCCCCTCGGGAGCGCGCCGCATCAGACTGCTGCGTTGCGCCTTCTCGAAACAGCTCCACTATTTCATCGGCGGCGCGTCTTACATTGAACGATGCGGAGCGCTCAGAACACATCGATTCATCTGAATCGATCCAATATTGTTCCATTCATCGCAAGTTGCACAAGCCACCGGGCAGGTGTCCGGGAAAAGGAAGTGTGGAGGGCTGAGACGACGAGAGAGGAGAACGCCCGATGAAACGGTTGACATGTATGACGATACTGGCCGCCTTGTGCGTCCCCCTGTTGATCACCGCAGCTTCCGCGATCCCCCCGCCGAGTGTGCGTGCCCTGGCCGGAACTCCCCTCCCGGGAGAACGATGGGATCCCGGATCGATGAGACTCCCCTTCGGGCCGCAGGTCTGCGAGATCGCCGCGGACAGCGTCCACAGCTACGATGCCCTGCATCTCGAAATCGAGATCCAGCCGGACATCCCCGCCGACCTGTTCGATGCGGTGGTCACGATGTCCGTCGTCTCGAACGAAGATCCGCTTTCCCAGTTGAGTTTCCACCTCGCGGGCTGCACCATCGACTCGATCCTCGCCGATGGCGAGGCCGTCGCCTACTCGGCCGGCGGCGAGCTGGTTACGATCACCTTCGACAACCCGCCGCCGCTGGGCGACACCGTGGATGTCACCGTGGTGTACAGCGGCCTTTTGCGCGGCAACAATTATTTCGGCGGGATGATCTATTCCAGCACCAACGATGTCCTCTACACCTTCGGCGAGCCCTACACCACGCGCTACTGGCTCGCCTGCTATGACCTGCCCTTCGACAAGGTGACCAGCCGGGTCACGGTGATCATGGACAGCGAGTACCGTGTCCTCTCCAACGGCGTGCGCACCGAGGAGGTGGAGATCGCCCCCGGTGTAACGCGCACGGTGTGGGACAACCCCGACCCGATCTCGACCTATCTCATCAGCCTCGCCGCCCATCCCTACGCGGTCATCGACGGCGGGACGGGCGGCGAGAACGACATCCCGGTCTCCTTCTGGGCGTACCGTCCCGACTCCGCCCAGGCCGCCTACGAGTTCGGCCGCACGGCGGAGATGATCGACGTCTTCGAGGGCCTGTTCGGGCCGTACCCCTTCAACAAGTACGACCAGGCGATGGCCCCGATCTTCAACGGCTGGGGCGCGATGGAGCACCAGACGGCGACCACCTACGGCTTCAGGCTCGTGGAATACGGCGGCCGCACCTTCGAGAGCATCGTCGCCCACGAACTCGGACACCAGTGGTGGGGGGACATGGTCGGTCCGCTCACCTTCGCCCACATCTGGCTGAACGAAGGCTTCGCCTCCTACGCCGATGCACTGTGGGCGGAGCACCTGTCGTCGAGCGCCTTTCATGGCCGCATGTCCTCGTTCAGGGACTCCTATATGTACGAGGACAACAACGAGCTGCGCTACCCGATCTACGACCCGCCGCCGAATTTCCTCTTCGGCAGCGCGATCTACGACAAGGGCGCCTGGGTGCTCCACATGCTGCGCTACCTGATGGGGGATGATGACTTCTTCGCGGGCCTGCAGCTCTACGGCCAGACCTACGCCTACGGCTCGGCGACCATCGATGAGTTCCAGGGCGCGATGGAGCTGGCTTCCGGGCTGGACCTGGACAGCTTCTTCGATGAGTGGATCTACCAGGCCGGCTACCCGATCTACCACTTCAGCAACCTCGTTCCCCGCCTCCAGGGGGATGGAACCTACACCGCCTCCCTCGAACTGAACCAGTCGCAGACGAACGCGCCGATCTTCACCATTCCTCTGCCCTTGAAGTTCTTCACCTCGGGGCGCGATACCCTGGTCCGTGTCGAGGTGGCCCCCGAGCGGACGCAAACGCTGACCATCACCGGGTTGACCTTCTCCCCGACCTGGATGAGTTACGATCCCGAGCAGTGGATTCTCGCCCTCGCCGATGTCACGGAGGTGGCCGAGGGGGGAGAGGGAGTGCCGCGGAGTTTCGTCTTATCGTCGCCATGGCCGAACCCCTTCAACGCGGAAACATCCCTGGAGATCAGCCTTCCGCGACGGGGGGAGTGGTCGGTGGATGTCTTCGACCTGCTCGGCCGGCGGGTGGCGCGGCTGGCGGACGGGGTTCAGGCGCCGGGCGTGCACCGGGTTCTCTGGCGGCCCGATGCCGGCACCTCCAGCGGGGTGTACTGGATCCGGGTGATCGCCCCGGGCGGTGAGGCCACCAGGCGCGTTGTCCTGCTCAAATAGGGGAAACGAGGTGGACGGTCCGGGGTGGTGTTTTCCGGGTCGCACTGCTGATGAAACGGTTATGAAGCGCCGGGGGAGACGGTTCGGGCTCGCCCGGCGCGCTGTGACTGGCGGGGAAGAGGGGAGAGGCGGTGGTGAAGCGGTGCGTGGAGCCGGGGAAGAGAAGTGAGAGAGAAGCGGCGTGAGACGGTCGCGCGGTTCGACCGTATCGCACCCTCCTACGACCGGCTGAACCGTATCCTCAGCCTCGGGCTGGACATCGCCTGGCGCCGCGCCGCCGTCCGCGCCGGGGGAGTGTCCGATGGTCAGCTCTGGCTGGATGTCGCCGCGGGGAGCGGTGACATGATTGCCGCCGGACTCCGGCGGGCACCGGGAAGCCGGTGGATCGCGCTCGATCCCTCGGCGAAACTGCTGGCCCTGCTGGAACGACGGGGAATCCTGGCCGGCGTGCCGCGCCTGCTCGCGGCGGCCGAGGAGATCCCGCTCGCGGGGGGGAGCGTGGACGGGGTCACGGTCGCCTTCGGCCTGCGGAACTTCGCCGACCGCCGGACCGGGCTGCGGGAGCTGCGGCGGGTGCTGCGGGGCGGCGGCGTCCTCGTCCTGCTCGAGTTTCACCCCGGCGGCACCGGCGGCTGGGGCGCGGGGAGAGCGGCCGGCTTCTATCTCGAGCACCTCCTGCCGCGTGTCGGGGGCTGGATTTCGGGAGACCGGGAGGCCTACCGCTACCTCAGCGAGAGCGCGGGCGGCTTCTGGACGGCGGATCGACTGGTGGACGAATTGCGGGCTGCCGGCTTCGGGGTGTGCAAGCAACGCACCTTCACCGGCGGCGCGGTGACTCTCACCGTGGCGGAGAAGACGGGATGAAAGGCGGCGGCCGGATTCGCCCGGGCGACATCATCATGCTCGCGGTTCTCCTCGCCGCGGCGCTGGCCCTGACCGCGCTTGCCCGGCCGGGAGCGGCCGGAAAAACCGCCGTGGTCACCGTCGGCGGCGACCCGGTGGCGAAGGTTCGGCTGGACCTGCCCGGCCGCCTCGAGGTCGAGGGGCCGCTCGGGGTGACGGTCGTCGAGACGGACGGGTCCGGGGTGAGAATCGTCTCCTCCCCCTGCCCGCACCATTATTGCGTGCGTCAGGGGCGGATCACGATGCGCGGCCAGGCGATCATCTGCGTGCCGAACCGGGTGGCGGTGAGAATCATCGGTGACGGGAAGAGCGGCGTGGACGGGGTGACCGGCTGATGACCGGCAGGCGGGAGGCGGCGGAAGGGGATGGCGGAGCGGATCGCCGGGGGAGGGCCCCGGCGCCGGGCCGGGCTCGACCGGCCGGCGCGGTTCGAGCCCGGATCGCCGCCCGGATCGCCCTCTGGACCGCGTGCGGAGTCGTGCTCGCCGGGATGGAGCGGCTGCTGCCCTCGCCCCTGCCCTGGGTTCGGCTGGGGCTGGCGAACGGCGCCGCGCTGGTCGTCCTCTACGGCATCGGCTGGCGTGCCGCCCTGGGGGTGAACCTGCTGCGCGCCGCGGTGGTCGCGGCCCTGTTCGGCACCTGGGCGAGCCCTGCGTTTCTGCTCTCCCTCGGGGGTGGTGTCGCGGCCGTCGCCGTCATGGCGCTGGTCCATCGCTTCGCGGGGGAGAGGGTCGGGCCGGTCGGGGTTTCCGCGGCGGGGGCCTTCGCCCACATGCTGACCCAGTTCACCCTCGTGGCCTTGCTCATCGTGCGCCACCTGGGCGTTCTTGCCCTCGTGGGGCCGAGCCTGGTCGCGGCGATCCTCGCGGGAGCGATCGTCGGCTCGCTGGCGGACCTGCTCCTGCGGAGGCTGCCGCCGGGCCTGGTGCGGGTGGTTTGATGATGATGACGGGGGAGACCCCCGTTCGCAGAAGGAGGGAGACGCGCATGGCCGGGAGCGGCGTGAAAACGGACAGGAGAACGGTGTGGCGGGGATTCCTGCCGCCGTTGGCCCTCGCGGTGCTGCTCTTCGCGGGTTGCGTGGCGGGGGTGAAGCACCCCGGAAAGGCCTTCCGGAGCGCAGATTATCCCGCTGCCGTCGCCCAGGGGCAGCGGTGGCTGGAAGTGCATCCGGGGGATGTCGAAGCCCGCTGGATGGTCGCCCGGGCGCAACTGGAGCTGGAAGACAGCCTCGGGGCCTTCACCACCCTCCTTCCTCTCGCGCACGACACGCTCTCCCCCGCCGAACAGCGGCTGTTGATCGACCTCTCGATGAAGGCGGGCGACCTGCTGCTCGCCCGCGATCTCCTCTCCGCCTCGATGCCCATGCCCGGCCTGCGACGCCGTGAATGGAGCCAGCGGCTGGCGCTGATCGAACGCGCGATCATGGATGCGAAGGTCGCCGCCGGGCAGGGGGATGAGGCTCTCCGGCGCGGGGAGTGGGCGAGGGCTGTCTCCCATTACCGGGAAGCGCTGCGCATCCAGCGCGCGGTGCCGGGGTATCGCGGGCGGCTGGCGGTGGCGGAGGCGGAGATCCTCGCGCGTCACCTCGGAGAGGAGGGAGCCGGGAAGGCGTATGTGAAGCTAGAAGAGGCGAAACGCCTCTGGCCCGAGTCCCCGTGGCCGTGGTACGTCGAAGGGGACATCCGCCTTCGCTTCGGCGATGATGACGGTGCCCGCAGGGCGTTTGCGGGCGCCCTGGAGCGTGGGTTGGAGGAGCCCTGGGCCACCGAGGCGCGCGCGGTGGCCGGCGGGGGCGGAGAATAGCCGCTTGCCCGGTTGCCGGGAAGTCGGCGGCGGACGTGTGTCTCGATCCGGGTGGTATTATACTTGAAAAGCAGGCCGTCATCGTGGGGGAATCGGCGGGAACGATGCGTGTAACCCGTGTGCAGGATTGGATGCTCGACCTGGCCGGCGCCGCGGTTGCCGTGGCGCTCGGGCTCGGCGCGGCCCTTTTCCTCGCGCCGGCCGGCGTCTCGCCGGTGGCAAGGTGGGGCATCGGGGTGCTTCTCGCCGTGGCCGTCCTCTACGGTTTCCGCCTTCTCGAAGGGGCGGCTCGAGAGGAGACCCCCCGGCGCGCGGGAGGATCCGGTGCGGAGTGGCTGGCCGGGCTGCGCGAGGGGGCCGCCGACCAGGGCGAGATACAGGCGCTCGGCACCTGGTTCCTCGAGGAGATTGCGCCGGTGCTCGGGGTCGATGACGCGCAGCTCACCCTCTATTACGACCAGCCGTTCGCGCTGGAGGCGACCCATATCCGGCGCTTGAACGGCAGGACGAGCATCGCTGTCGAGCGCGTGAGCGAGATGGAACCCTGGGAGGGGGGAGAGGGGGGAGACGACACCGGCGGGCTGACGCCCGCCACGGCGGCGCACAGCGAGATGCTCATCTGCCGCGAACGGCTGGTGGGAATCCTGATGCTCGGCGGGAAGAGATCGGGTGAACCGTTCGGCGAGGCGGAGAAGGCGCTCCTGTCGGATGTGGTGCCGATCATCACCCTCGCGGCGGATCATGTGATGATGCTGCGCAGCGCGGCGGAGGCGAACGAAAAGCTCCTCGCGACGGAGAAGCTGGCGTCCATTGGACAGCTCGCCACCGGGATCGCGCACGAGATGCGCAACCCCTTGACGAGCATGAAGATGAATCTCCAGGGCCTCGGGCGCGCGACGGGGCTGAGCGACCGGGACCGCCGACGGGTGCAGATCAGCCTCGATGAGATCGAGCGCCTTAACAACATCGTCGGCGACCTGATGAACCTCGCCCGCCGGACCCCCTTGAACCTGGTCCCCATCGACCTGGATCATCTCTTCCGCCGCAGCCTGAGGAGTATCGAGGCGGAGACCGCCTCCAGGAAGATTTTGGTCGAAACGGAATGCGAAAAGGACCTGCCGGAGATCCGGGGTGATGAGGACCGCTTGATGCAGGCGCTGATCAACCTGATCCTCAACGCCGCGCAGGCGCTGGAGGAGGGAGGACGGATCACCTTGCGGGCGGAGCGGTACGGCGCCGGGGTGGAGCTGCAGGTGAGCGACACCGGCCCGGGTATCCCCAAGCCCCTGCAGCGGGATATCTTCAACCCGTTCTTCACCACCAAGGCAGGGGGCACGGGCCTCGGGCTGGCGAACGTGCACAAGATCGCACAGGAACACGGCGGCGAGGTGGAGGTGAGCAGCGAGGAGGGGGTGGGGACCACGTTCTTCCTCCGCCTGCCCCCCGAACCGCCTTCTCCGCTCGAAGACCCGGCGGCGTTGAGGGTGCTGCCGACCTGAAGGGAGACGGTCATGCCGACCCTGCTGTTGATCGATGACGATGTCAAGTTGACCGAATCCATCGTCCTCAACGTGGGCGAGGGACGGTACCACTGGGAGGTCGCCAACGACGGCATGGAGGGGCTTCGCCTCCTCGGCGAGGTGGAGCCGGATGCGGTCATCTGTGACATCCGGATGCCGAAAATGGACGGGCTCACCCTGCTGGGGAAGATCCGCGAGCTGCACACGGACCTGCCGGTCATCATGATCACCGCCTACGAGGACATGGAGACGACCATCCGGGCGATGCAGCTCGGTGCCTTCGAGTATGTCCGCAAGCCGGTGGACACCGGGGAGCTGGAACTGCTGATCGACCGGGCCCTGGCGACCGTGCGCCGCCAGCGCCGCCTGAGCAAGATGGTTGATGAGATCTGCCAGCAGTACAGGATGAACAACCTCGTCGGCTCCACACCGGCGATGCAGGAGATCTTCAAGACCATCGGCCAGGTGTCTGTCAGCCGGGTGAGCGTGCTCATCGGCGGGGAATCGGGGACGGGAAAGGAGTTGATCGCGAAGGCGATCCACTACAACAGCCCCGACCGCGAGGAGCCTTTCGTCCCCGTGAATTGCAGCGCCATCCCCGAAGGACTGATCGAGAGCGAGCTCTTCGGCCATGAGAAGGGAGCCTTCACCGGTGCCGTGGCGACCACACGCGGCCAGTTCGAGCTGGCCGGCAGGGGGACGCTGTTCCTCGATGAGATCGGCGACATGCCCCCGGCGGTGCAGGCGAAGCTGCTGCGCGTGCTGCAGGAGCGCGAGTTCAGCCGCGTGGGCGGGAACAAGCGCATCCCCTTCGAGGCGAGGGTGATCGCCGCCACCCACCGTGACCTGGATGAGATGATCGCCGGGGAGGAGTTCCGCGAGGACCTCTTCTATCGCCTCGCCGTCGTCCGCATCGCCGTTCCTCCCCTGCGGGAGCGGCGGGAGGACATCCCGCGCCTCGCCGAATATCTCGTCGACAAGATCAACAAGGAGCTGGGGAGGAGCATCCGCCGGATCGACCCGGAAGCCCTCGTCCGGTTGAAGGAGTACGACTATCCGGGGAACGTGCGGGAGCTGGAGAACATCCTGCGTCACGCCCTGGTGATGGCGAAGGGCGACACCCTGCTCCCGCAGGACCTCCCGCCGCTGGTCAGCCACCGCGATGAATCGATGGAGGGGGGCCGCATCCGCTTCCCCGAGGAGATCATGCCGCTCGAAGAGATCGAACGTCGTTATATTTTACATGCCCTGCAGGTGAACGGCTGGAAAAAGAAGCAGACCTGCGAGCAGTTGAACATCGCGAGAACGACCCTCGACCGGAAGCTTGAGCAGTACGGGATCAAGGTGCCGGGACGATCGGGGTGACCTGCGGTTGTGGCGGGATCGCCTCGCTCGAGGGTTGACGATGTGGGGTGAGAAGATGTTCGAGTCAGGGCGTGGAGAGGGACCCGGCGGCGTTCGCCGCCGGCTGCGTCTGCGGGGAGCGGGTCGCGCGATAGGGACCGGGCCGGGTGGCGCCGCGGGGAGGAGCCTGCTCGGCAAACCCACTTTCTGGACCACAGTGGTCCTGCCCGCCACCGCCGCGGTGGTGCGTGACCTGATCAGTGAGGACAGCCGGCTGAAGCAGATCGCCGGGTCCCTGCGGGCCCGGATCGAGGGGAGGTTGCGCCTGCTGCCCCGCCCCGCCGGAGCGCCCCCGGTCCGCGTGGCGCCCCGCCGGCCGGATCACGAGGGAGAAGAGAAGGACTCCGGCGCGCCCTGAGGCCGTGTTCGGCACGGTCCGGGCGGTGTGAGCGGGCGCGTTTGAGCGGCTCGTCCGTGTGCTCCACGGGTCCCCGCGAAGAAGAGGCGGCTATCTTCTTGCTCGATCCATGTGATTTTTTTACCGAACAGATAACCCGCGGATGGCCCAGGGCTTGTCTGTCCAGGGCGGGCTTGTCCCGGGTTTTATCACGCGTATAATCCGTGAAACGCAACCGTCAACGGTCATCCTGAACATCTTACATGTCATCCTGAACATCTTA
>CAYOKT010000069.1:0-14721 GCA_964404605.1 uncultured bacterium | reverse complement strand
CGAAAAAAACCGCGTCGGTTACCCTCACCGGCGCGGCGGATACCTCCGAACCCAATCCCTCAGGCGCTCGTCTCTTTCTCCGACTCACCTGTCGCGCTCCCCGCGACGACTTTCATCGCCTGGGGGTTGACGAAATACTGCGGCGTCGGGCAGACATGGTCCGGCTCGAGCTCGCCCTCCTCGTGCTGGTGCTTGTGCTCGGCGGCTTGGGCCCCCTCCATCATGACCCCTTGGACCCTAATCGTCCGCCCCTCGCACTCCTTGGGGAAGACGAACGATTCATCCGCGCTTTTTACGTAGAAGGGTTTCTCGGGATCGCCCGTGTCCAGCGACACCCAGCAGCCCGAACCCTGGCAACGGCCGGTGACCTTTCCCTCGAGCAGAACGGTCTTCCCGAGATAGGTCTCCGGGTGGGCCGTCAGCTCGACGAGGGGAAGGGTCTCCTGCAATGTGAGTTCGCCGACGGCGATCTCGCCGCCCTTGTCACTCTCCTGCGAAGCGGCCTGCCGCCCGCCCTGGTTCGAGCAGGCGATGAAAGTGAATGCCAGCAGAACGGTTCCGAACAGTCGTACGATTTTCATGCGGGTACCTCTCCTTGAAGTGTGAGGGATCGTTTCGCAGCAAGATCAAACAACTTCTCCCCCGCTCCCGGCGGTCAGGTGGAACACGGCGCCGCCGCGGGAAGGTGCATCGGATCGCGCCCGAGGTGCATGACGATCACGATCCGGTGAGCCTGCGTTTCCGGTTGGTCAGCAGGGTGACATGGCCCATCTCTTCCTTGATGATGGTGTCCACGCGGTCCCGGCCGAGGGATTCGGGGACGACCTCCTTGACCCCGAGGTAGTAGTTGATCGACTCCTTCTCCAGCGTGATGGCGATCTCGAGGATTTCCCCGAGGGACTCGGTTCCCTTCAGCCGGTCCGCGGGATCGGCATTGGGGTCGAACACGGCGCCGTCCGCCAGGGCTTGCAGGTACTGGGCGGCTTCATTGTCCGGATCGAAGACCGTCTCTCCGAACTCGGAGGCCGCCAGGCGGGTGCGCAGACCGGCGAACACCTGCTCGTGCTCATCCTCCATCGCGGCGAGGTCCTCGAGAAGCGTGACCGCCTCCGGGTCCTCCATGTAGCCGGCCGCCTTGCGGTAGTACTTCGCGCCGTTGCGCTCGATCTGCTCGGCGATTTCGAAGACCTCGTCGATGTTGAAGCTCGCGCTCATCCACCATCCCTTTCCCGTGATAAACCGTGAAAACGGCACGCCGGAGACGCCGCATCCCCCGCAGGCAAGATATCACTTTCACCATGGCGTGAACAAGACGGCGCCGCGGTTGCGCTTCCTCCCTGCGCCGCGCGGATGGAATCTTCACCCGGCGGACCGTATCAATAACTGTGATCCCCGAGGACCACCTTCCCGCGGAATTGGCGGTAGATGAAAATCGTGTACGCGACGACCAGCGGCATCCCGATCAGGGCGATAATCAGCATCGTCTGAAGCGTCTTCTGCGAGGAGGAGGCGTTATAGATCGTCAGGGTGTACTCCGGCGAGAGGGTCGAGGGGACGATCCGGGGATAGAGGCTCACCGCTGCGAGCCCCATCAGGCTGAGGATCGTCACCGAGGAGGCGAGGAACCCCGCTCCCCCCCGCTGTGCCTTGATCGCAACGGGGATATACACCACCCCCGCGAGCAGCAGGAGCAGGAACAGGTAGAACAGCGGCCGGTTGGGCACGGCCCGGAACAGGTGGGGCGCATAGAAGAACGTCGCCAGCGTGGTCAGCACATAGAGGACGACGAACGCGAACCAGGCGCGGGAGGCGTAGGCGAAGTTCCGCTCCCGCAGATCGCCCTCGGTCTTCATCGTCATGTAGAGCGCGCCGTGCATCACGAACAGGGCGAAGCCGGTGAGCCCGACCAGGAGGGCAAACGGGTTCAGCAGCGTAAAGAAGTCGCCCGTGAAGAGAGGATGCTGATTGATGGGCACGCCGCGGAGCACATTGCCCAGCGCCACCCCGAGGAGCAGGGCGGGCAGCAGGCTGCCAAGGCCGAAGCACCAGTCCCAGAAACGGCGCCAGCGCACATCCTCCACCTTGCCGCGGAACTCCAGCGAGACGGCGCGGAAGATGAGCGCAGCGAGGAGCAACATCAGCGCGATGTAGAACCCGCTGAAGATGGTCGCATAGACGATGGGAAAGGCGGCGAACAGCGCGCCGCCCCCGGTGATCAGCCAGACCTCGTTACCGTCCCACACCGGGCCGATGGCATTCAGGTGAATGCGGCGCTCGGTGTCATCGCGGGCGAGGAGGTGCAAGATCCCCACGCCGAAGTCGAATCCGTCGAGAACCGCATAACCGCCGAGAAGCACGCCGATCAGCAGGAACCAGACCGTGTTCAGGTCCATCATGCCACCTCCTTCCCGGCTGCGGCCGGAGCGGGCTCCGGTCCCTGGTTCGCCCGGCGCACCGCCAGGAAGATGTACATCGCCAGCAGGAAGAGGTAGATCAGCCCGAGGAGGATGATCGAGAAGAGGATCTGCCCCGCCGGCACGTTGATCGACACCCCTTCGCTGGTCCGCAGCAGCTTGTAGACGATCCAGGGCTGGCGCCCGACCTCCGCGGCCACCCACCCGAACTGGTTCGCGGCCAGCGGCAGGGGGATGGAGATGACGAGGAGGGTCAGGAACCACTTCTTGCCGTACAGGCTCCCCCTCCAGAGGTAGAACACCCCGAGGGCTGTGACGAGGATGAAGTACATCCCGAGCAACACCATGTTGTGGAAGGCGACGAAGGTGATCCACAACGGGGGGATCTCGTCCGGGGGGAATGCATCGACGCCGCGGATCCGGTGGTTCGGATCACCATAAGTAAGCCAGCTCGACAGGTAGGGTATCTCGATCTTCGCCTTCAGACGCGGCGGAGTGCCGCTCGGCACCCCGAAGATCACCAGCGGCGCGCCGTTCTGGGTCGTGTACAGCCCCTCGATGGCGGAGAACTTCTCCGGCTGGGTGCGGGCAACCTGGCGCGCATGTTCGTGGCCGAAGGGAAACACCTCGAGCAGCGAGACGACCAGCCCGAAGAGCAGGGACAGCTTCAGCGCCTTCTTCGCGACATCGATGCCTTTCCTCTTCAGCAGGAGGTACGCGGCGATGCCGGCCATGAAGAAAGCGCCGGTGATCAGGGCGGCATCCACGGTGTGAAAGAAACGGATGACGGTCGAGGGGTTGAAGACCGCCGCACCGAAGTCCACCAGTTCGGCCCGGCCGTTCCGCAACACGAACCCGGCGGGGGTCTGCTGCCAGGAGTTGGCGACGAGGATCCAGAAGGCGGAGAGGGTCGTCCCGACCGCCACCATCAGCACGCTGAACCAGTGTACGCCCTTCGACACGCGGTTGCGCCCGAAGAGGTAAAGCCCGAGGAACCCCGACTCGAGGAAGAAGGCGAAGATCCCCTCCGCCGCCAGCGGCGCGCCGAACACATCCCCGACGAACTTTGAGTATTCCGCCCAGTTGGTGCCGAACTGGAATTCCATCACGATTCCGGTGGCGACACCTACGGCGAAGGTGAGGGCCAGCAGGTGGGCAAAGAACTTGCCGATGCGCTCGTACAGCTCATCCTTGCGCCGCCAGGCGATGGTCTCGACGATCACCAGCAGCCAAGCGAGACCGATGGAGATCGGCGGAAAAAGATAGTGGAAACCGATGGTCATCGCGAACTGGATGCGCGCAAGCAGAACCGGGTCCATAAAACCTCCTCCCTGCTCCTCCGGGTGGGATTCTCCCCGCGGTGCCCGTTCCCGGCGGGGGTAGACAACAGCCCCGGTTTTCCGTGCGAAACGATCCATCGCTCATCGCGGCGGGGCGAGGGAAAACCGGTAATCTTCAGATGCGGAACCCGCCCCGAGGATACAGCGTCCAATATGTCCAACTATTCACAATGGAGCAAGACCTGCACTATCCGCTCCATCTCCCGCCGGGAGTGTGACCGCCTCCCCGTGATGCACCGCCGGGGTGGCCCGGGGCTTGCCCCGGGTTTCACCCGGGGGCGGGCGGAAAACCCGCTACGGGCAACACACTCCCAGGCTATGTCCGGATGTCTCGACGGTAACCGGGGAATGGTGCAGGGGCACGGCGCGCCGTGCCCCGACTTCGGAATTCGCCGCGGCGAGCGCTGCGCCCCTTCGACGTCGGTAAACAGCCCGTGTGTCCGGAGGGGCGCTACAGGCCATAGAATCCCATGTCCCGGCCTGTGGCTGCCTTGACGATCCAGACGATCTGCCCGGTATGATAGGCGAAGTGCTCGACCACGTGCATCACCGCCGCGAAGCCGGTGGTCCGGAACCCCTGGATCGTCCTCTCGGCGAGCCACTCCTCTTCGCTCCAGTCCAACGCGAGAAGGGTATCACAGGCTTCGAGCACCGTCGCCTCGAGGCGGGCGAGGAGTTCCGCGCCGCCCGGCCCCTCGTCGGCGGAGAACTCGCTGTCGCGGTCGCGGGCATCACCACGACCCGCGAGGCCGTGTAGCACCCATTGGCGGACATTCCCCTCGAGGTGCAGCAGCAGGTTCCCGATGCTGTTCGCACCGGGCGCGGGGCGGCGCCATACGAGGGGGTCGTCCGCCGAGGCGAGGGCCGCCCTCAACCAGGGGAGATAGGTGTCCCGCAACTTGTCCACGGCTTCTGCGGAGATGGCGCGGGCGAGGGTGGGCGCTCCGGGAACTCCCATGACGGAACTTCGGGATTTCATTTCCAATGAGACAACCTCCCCCTGAAATCAGGAGGCGGCGGGCGCGGCGGCACGCTGTGGCGCGCTGATTTCATCGAGCGCAGCAACCGCCGCCCCGGAATCCGGCGCGGTCTCCGGCTCCCGCGCGGGCCCCTCGTAGGCACCTTCGTCTCTCCGCAGCGCCTCCTGGAGAGAGGCGAGGGCGACTTCGACCTGGCTCTCGTCCGGTTCCCGTGTCGTCAGGCGTTGCAGCAGGAACCCGGGAAGGACGAACGGCCTCCCGAAGGGATGCTCCGCGTACCGCTCCGCGATGCGCAGGACCTCGTACGCGGCCCCGGCGACGAGAGGCAGGAGGGGAAGATGGACGAGCACCCGGTGCAGCGCGCTCCGGAAGGGTCCGGCGAAGGAGACGATGAGGGTGTCCAGCGCCATGAACCCGATCATCGTCAGCACCGCGGCCAGGAGGAGAAAACTGGTCCCGCAGCGGGGATGGAATCGGCTCTGCGGACAGGCGCTGGAAGGCTCGAGGGGCAGGCCGGACTCGAAGGCGAAGATGCTCTTGTGCTCGGCACCGTGATATTGCAGAACCCGGCGGATGTCTCGCAGGAGGGTGATCGCCGCCATGTATCCCACGAGCAGGAGGATGCGCAGACCACCGGCGACGAGGTGAAAGACGACCTGGTTCCCGGTCCGGGGGACCAATCCCGCCACGGCGTAGGGGGTCAACATGAACAGCCCGATGCCCGCCGCGAACGCCAGCAGAATCACCAGGGCGGAGACCGCGTGGTCGATCCACCCCCGTTGCCCGGCCTCCTCCTCACCGGCGATCTCGCCCGACCAGGAGAGTGCGCCCATGCCGATCCGCAGCGCCTCGAACAGGCCCACCGCGCCGCGCAGCACGGGCAGTTTCAAAAGCCCCACCCTGCGGGTGAGGCTGACAAACGGCCGGGCCTTGACACGGATGACTCCCCCGGGGTCGCGCACGGCGGTCGCCACGCGCCAGGGGCTGCGCATCATCACGCCTTCGAGCACCGCCTGGCCGCCGACCGTCGGAGGACGATTCGCCATGCCGGCTCCCCGACTCAGGCTGTCGCCTCGGGCTTGAGGCCGTACTTCTTGTAGAACTTGTCGACGCGCCCTGCGGTGTCTACCAGCTTCTGCTTGCCGGTGAAGAACGGGTGGCAGTTGGAACAGATTTCGACCTTGATCTCACCCGGCTGCGTGCTGCGGGTGTGGAACGTGTTCCCGCAGGCGCAACTGACCTTGACGTAATGATACGCCGGATGAATACCCTGCTTCATCGTTCTATTCCTCAACACTGAATGTCGCCGTTTCGAACCTGCAAAGGTAGGCTCGCGCACCCATGGAAGCAAGCATCATCCACCCCCTTCGGAGTTGCCGCGCGGCCCCGGTTCCCGTATGGCACGTCGAACCGGCCGGCCAGGTTCCCGGGGCACCTCCGCATCGAATCTACCGCCTTTCCCCTCCCCCTCCGGATCCCGCGGGACGGCCCGCCGGGCTCCCCGTTTCGGACGCCGTGGAAAGCTTTTCCCCCGCCCGGGGGAACCCTGCCGCCCTGACCCCGACTTATAGCTTGTAATTCATAAACTTACGCGTGGCACATCTCTTGCGCTTCGTACGCGCGTGGGGGGAACTCCACGTCGAGGGGAGCGGCGTGTCCGGGTCGCGGACACCACCCCGGCCTCCAGGGCTCAACCGGGAAACCGATGACGGCGAAAAACGCGCGAGAGGGTATCGAGCGGGAGATCGACACCCGTACCCGGCCCCGTTACCGGGTCAGTGCGATCGTCTCGACCTACGCCTCCGCCGCCTACCTGCGCGGCTGCATCGATGACCTCGTCACCCAGACCCTTTACGGCCGCGGCGAATTGGAGATCATCGTCATCGACAGCGCCAGTCCGGAAAACGAATGGAGCATCCTGAGCGAACTGGCCCGCCGGCTCCCCAACCTCCGGGCCGTCCGTACGCGCGAGCGGGAGAGCCTCTACGCCTCCTGGAACCGCGCGATCCTCGAGGCGCGGGGGGAGTTCCTGACCAACGCGAACGCGGACGACCGCCACCGCCCGGATGCGTTCAAGCTGATGGTCGCGGCTCTCGACGCCCACCCGGACGTCTCCCTGGTTTATGGCAACAGCTACTACTCCACCACGCCGAACGAGACCTGGGCGAACAACCCGCGCGACAGGCGTTTCCTCACCCAGCGCTACTTCGCCCCGAGCCTTCTCCTCTACTTCTTCTTCGGACCGCAGCCGATGTGGCGGCGGGAGATCCACGACCGCGTCGGCCTGTTCAACCCCGACTACCGCGCGGCCGGCGACTGGGAGTTCGCCCTGCGCTTCGCCCGGCGGGAACGGGCGCTGCACATCGAGGATGAGCTGGGGCTGTACCTCGTCCACGAAGGCGCCATCAGCCACCGTGACGGAACCATGGCGCGGGAGAACCGGCGCATCCTGGAGACGTTTCATACCCCGGAGATGGTCGAATCGCTCTACGCCGGGGAGGGAGTCTCGCCGGACAGCCCCGAGCAGCGCGCCCGCATCCACGCGGACATGGGACAGCGGGCCCTCGGGTATCCCTGCCCCGACGGGGTGACCCGCCGCCGGCCGGAATTCGCCCTCGCGTGCTTCGAGCGGGCCGCCGCCCTCGCCCCCGGCTGGGTCGCGCCGCTGAACAACGCGGCGGCGGCGCTGGCGCTCCTCGGCGCCGTGGACGATGCGGCAAAACTCTTCGAAAGCCTCGCCGCCAAGGTGAACCTGCCGGAGGTGAGGCGGAACCTGGCCCTTCTTCGCGGGAGGCGGGGGGTGAACCTGAACGGCTCGCTGAGGCTGCTGCCCTCGGGTCTCAACCTGCCCTCCCAGCAGGAACTCATCCACGCCCCGCACCGAACCGAGCACACCACCCTCCCGCTCCCCGCCGTGCAACCGGAGGGCCGGGCGGCGAACCGCCCTTCCGCGGAGCGGCAGGCTTCGCCGGTCATGATTCCGCGCATAAGCCGGGACCCTGAAATCGAGGAACGACGTGACGCTACGGAAACCACTCTCAGGTGAGACCCCCGCCGGCGGGAACGGCGGGAGAACCGAAAGCCTGCTGCACAGGGCCGAGGAGGCACTCCGCTCGGGCGATGCCGGCATGGCGGTCCGGGCGCTGGACGGCGCCCTCGAGATCGACCCGGGTTGCGTCCCCGCGATCAAGACCCTGAGGCTGATCGAACAGCGCGCCGGGGAAGCCTACCGGGCCGCCCGCGAGGAGCGCGCCCTGCAGGACCTGGAAAACGCGGCCGGTTCTGACCGCTTGAGCGGTGTCATCCGCCGCCAGGCGGCTTTCTGGAACGCCCCGCGGGTGATGGAGTGGATCCGTTCGCAGGCGCAGGCCGGAGGGGCCTCCTCCCTCTCCCCGCCCGCCGACCCGGAGCACCCCGAAATCAGCATCATCACCCCCTCCCATAACCGCACCGAGGGACTCGAGAAGACGGTGCGCAGCGTGCTCGCGCAGACCGTTTCCGGCTGGGAGATGCTCCTCGTCGATGACGGCTCCTCGGACGACACCGGCCGCGAGATGCGCCGGTTGGCGGGGCTGGATCCCCATGGCCGCATCCGGGTGCTGGAACTCCCGCGCAACCTCGGCCGGGCGGCGGCCCGGAACCGCGGGGTCGATGAATCGCGCGGCCGCTTCCTCCTGATGCTCGATTCGGACGACACGATCGCACCCCGCTTCCTCGAGCGCTCCCGCGAACGGCTGGCCGCCTCGCCCGCCGCGGCATGGATTCAGCCGCTCACCCTGCAATACGGCGAGGTCAACCGGCTCTACGGCTACGAGCCCTTCAGCCTGGAAGTCCAGCTTTCGCGCAACCTGTTCAACATCACGATGCTGATGCGTCGCGAAGTTTGGGAAGAGCTGGGCGGAATGCTCGAGACGATGCGCGAGGGGCTCGAGGACTGGGAGTTCTGGATCCGGGCGACCCTCGCCGGGTTCCGCCCCGAACCATTGCCCGAGGTGCTCTTCTTCTATCACCGGAGCGAAACGGGTGTCTCCCACTTGATCAACACGGTGCGGGATCATGATCTCCGCTGCAAGCTGCAAATCGTCCTCGCTCACCCGGAAGCCTACCGGGCGCTCGACCGGGGGGCCATCGACAGCCTCGCGCAGCAGAGGGAGATCCCCGGCTCCCTGGTCCTCACCGACCGGCTGGCCGAGCTGGAGGCGTCCGCGCCGCGCCGGTTCGCCGTCGAACCGTCCCATCGCCCGGAGGACGGAACGGAACGCGCTGAAGGCGGAGAGGACCGGGCCGCCGCTCCTCCCTGCTCCCCCGGCGCGGGAAAACCCGGCGATCAAAGCCATCAAACGGCCGTAACGGCGGCCTCACCGGCCGGGTACCCCCAGGCATCTCCGCGAAAGGTGCTCTTCATCTGTCATGACTTTCCCCCGCACCGTGTCGCCGGCGCGCAGCTCTACGCCCTGAAACTGGCGAAACAGCTCAAGTCACGGGGAGTCGAAGTCGAAGTCATCTTCCCCGTGGTGCGGGGCGATCTCGAGCCCGATTACCGCATCCACACGAGCATCTACGAGGGAATCGTCGTCCACAAGCTGGCGAAGGATGATAACTACGAGCACGAGAAGGTGTTCAACGTCCGGGTGGAGCAGGTCTTCGACCGTTTCCTGGGCGAACACCATTTCGACCTGGTGCATATTCACGGTTTCGGCCAGTTGTCCACCGCACCGCTTTTCAGCGCCAAGCGGCATGGCCTGCCGGTGGTGATGACGCTGCATGATTTCTGGCTGATCTGCGACCGCTGGCACCTCGTGCAGCCCGACGGCTCGATCTGCAACGGGCCGGAATCCTACCATAAGTGCGCCGATTGCTACCTGCGCACCCTTGGCCTGCCGCCGGACCCGGCGGTGCTGAACACGGCCCTCGACTACAAGCGGAAGCGCCGGGAGATGTTCCAAAGGGCGTTTGCGCAGATCGACCTCGCCCTCGCGCCAAGCGAATACTTCCGTGACCTCTTCGCCGAGTACGGGCTCACCGGGGTACAGTACCTGCCCTGCGGCAGCGAACCGATGAACCCCCTGCCGAAGGAGAAGCACGAACCATTCGTCTTCGGCTTCTTCGGGCAGATCATCCAGCGCAAGGGACTGGACCTGCTGGTGAAGGCCTTCGACCACCCGGCGCTCGCGGGAGCGCGGCTGGTGATCCGCGGAAAAACGGTCGACGAGGAGGAGTACGGGAAGCGGGTGATCGCCGCGGCCGGACGGCTGCCGAACGTGGAGTTCCGCGGGGAATACACGCCGGGCGAGCTGCCCCGCCTCTACGCCGGAGTGGACATCGCGGTGGTCCCCTCGCGCATGGACAACCACCCGCTCACCGTCCTCGAGGCGTTCCTCAACCGCACCCCGGTGATCGCCGCGGACACCGGCGGCATCCCCGAGATGGTCCGGCACGGGGTGAACGGTCTGCTGTTCCGTGCCGGCTCGGTGGAAGACCTGCGGGAGCAACTGCTCCGGGCATTCCGGGACAGGGGCACCGTGGAGCGTCTTTCCGCGGGAATCCCCGCCGTGCCCACCATCGAGGAGATCGCCGGGGTGACTCTTGGGCTGTACCGCGATCTCCTCGGCGGAAGGCGGCCGGTGGTTCCGGGTTTCGCCCACCTCGCGGCAGGCGCAGAGGGCGAGATTTCAACCGGCGCCACGGTGGATGACAAAGCTGTCCCGGAGAGCCGGATGGGGATCGATTCCCCCCTGCCGCCCGAGAACATCGAACTCGCCTGGCAGCCCCTGGGTGATGTCACCGAGGGCGAACCGGAGGACGCAGCCGTCGAAGCCGGAGGGAGGGGATAGCATGGCCCGCGCGCTGTTCTACTTCTACAAGAACGTCCATGTCCCGATTCTGCTGCCGATCGCGCATGCGATGAACCGCACCGGGGGGTTCGAGATCGCCTTCGCGCTCCACCCGTACGACCGGGAGATCCGCGCGGGCCTGCTCCCCGAAGAGGAGGCCGCCCTGAGGAAGCAGCCGTTCCCCTTCGTGAGGACGCCGCAGGAGTGGAACGCCGATGTCACCCTCATCGCCGACAACGTCGCTCCCCTGGTGGAGAACGGGGGGAAAATCGTCAACGTCGGGCACGGCCTCCTCTCCAAGGGGCAGTATTTCACCGACTCCGGGTTCATTCACCGCGAGAACCTCGAGCACCTGCTCTGCGTCCCCGGCCCGTACCACAAGCGGAGAATCGAGGAGAGCGGGAAGGTGTTCATCCCGGTGGCCGCCACCGGAATGGCCAAGCTGGACCCCCTGTTCAACGGCAGCTTCGCGCCCCGCGACGTCCTGATGAGAAGGCTGCGGCTGGACCCGGCGAAAAAGGTGGTGCTCTACGCCCCCACCTTCAACCCGGAACTCTCGGCGATTCCCATCCTCTGGACGCGGGTCCGCGCGCTCGCGGACGATGATACCTACCTGCTGATCAAACTCCACCCCTCCACCCCGCCGGAGTTCAGCGAGGCGCACCTGCGCCTCGCCGACAACCATCCGAACATCCTCTTCATCGCCGATCTCGACCTCGTTCCCTACATGCAGATGGCGGATGTGATGCTTTCGGATGTCTCCTCCGCCTTCATGGAGTTCATCCTCCTCGACAAGCCGGTGGTGCTGTTCAACAACCCGAACGTGGGGGAGTATCCCAACTACGACCCCCGGGACATCGAGTACGCCTGGCGGGATGTGGGGGTGGAAGCCTCCACCTTCGGGGAGGTCGTCGCCGCGGTCCGTCACTGCCTCGCCCACCCCGGGGAGAAGGCTGAACGCAGGCGGCGCGCGGCCGAACAGCTCCTGGTCGCGAGGGATGGACGCAGCTCGCAGCGAATCGTCCAGGCGGTGCGCGACCTGCTCGCCGGGCGATACGACCCCGTAGCGACACTCGCCGGTACGACGGTGGTGTTCATCCCCGTCGAAGCCGGCCGTGAAACCGCGGCGGGAGAAGCGGCGGATGTCGCCCTGGCCCGGGGCGGCGACCACGCACAGGTGGTCCTCGTCGACCGCGGAGGCGCAGGCGCGGACTTCGCGCCCCTGCGGGCGAAATGGGGCGACAGGCTGAGGGTCCTCCCGCCGGAGGGGGCCGGCGCCTCTTCGCTCCCGCCGGGGACGGTGCACATCGTGTACCTTGCCCCGGGGACGGAGACGGGGGACCGCTGGCTGTTCCGGCTTGTCAACCACCTCCGCCGCGACCCCGGTCTCGCCGCCGTCCTTCCGATGATTCCCGGCGGCTCCCCCGCGCAGGACCCCGCCCAGCGCATCGGGCTCGGCCCCGGGGTGGTGGAGGATGCCCTCGAGCTGGACCGGCAGGTGAAGAGCGCCCTGGTGGCGCAAACGGCCCCGCTGCACGGCCCGCCGCACACCGATGTGTGGGCCGCACGGGCCGGAACCCCGGCCGCGGACATCCTGCTGGAGCAGGCGCGCTCCGGACGGCCTCCCGCGCCCGGCGCGTTCGAGCGGGCGCTCCTCGCCCTCGATGTGGTCGTTCGCACCCCGCGCCGGGCCCCGGTCGACCTGGACGCCCTGCGGCCGCCCCTGGCCCCCGGGCAGCGGGAAGCCGTCGAGCGGCGGGTCGAAGAGCTGGCGGCATGGATCGGGCGGATCGTCCCCCGCTCAGCAAGCGGCCCGGCGCCCTCAACCCCGGCCGGACCGGCTACCAGGGGGAAGAACGGGAACGGAAGCGGCCACCTGCGCCTCGCGCTGCACTTCGAGAAGCGCGGCAGGCCGGCGGAAGCGCTCCGTCACCTCCGCGCGGCCTGGGAGGAGAACCCCGGGGACGAGGAAGTTCTCGCCCTGGCGGGTCGCCTCGGGGTCGATTTCGACGAGATGGGAGCCACGCCATGACGAAGGCGGGCGCGCAGAAACCGGTCGGCAGGCTGGTCATTCTCGGCGCGGGAAACTGGGGCACGGCCCTCGCGACCCTCTACGCGGAGCGCCGTCCCACCCTGCTCTGGACCCGCACACCCGGGCAGGCGGAACAGATGGCGCGGGAGCGGGAGAACCACGCCTACCTGCCGGGTGTCACCCTGCCCGGGGAGCTGGCGGTCGAACCGGCCGGCGGGAGCGACCTGGAGCCGGAGGACGCTCTCCTCATCGCCGTGCCGAGTCACAAGGTCCGCAGCGCTGTCCAGCCTGTCACCGGACAGCTCGCCGGCAGGCTGGTGATCAACGCCGCCAAGGGGTTCGAGCACGAGAGCCTGAAGACGATGAGCGAGGTGCTCATCGAACTGCTGCCGGAGAGCGACATCGTCTCCCTCAGCGGGCCGAACATCGCCCGGGAAATCGCGGCGGGCAAGCCCGCGCGTGCTGTACTCGCCGGGAAACGGCTGGAAGCCCTCAGCCGGGCGATGCGCCTGCTGCGGCATGACCGCCTCGTCTTCGAGACCAGCCGTGACCTGCGGGGTGTCGAACTCTGTGCGTCGTTGAAAGGCATTCTCGCCATCGCCATCGGGCTCGCCGACGGCCACGACCTCGGGGACAACTTCATCGGCCTGCTGATGACCTACGGGATGCGGGAATTCGTCACCCTCGCGACCTTCATGGGGGCCGCCGAGAGCACGGTGTACGGCATCGCGGGCCTCGGCGACATGGTCACCTCCAGCCTGAGCCCCTCCGGGCGGAACCGGCGCTTCGGGCAGCTTCTCGCGCAGGGCAGGGACAGCGAAGCGGCGCTCGGCGAGGTCGGGATGGTGGTCGAAGGGGTCGAGATGCTGAAGACGGTCACCCGCCTCGAGGAGTTGAACCTTCCGCTGCCCCTGTTCTCGACCATCCAGCACATCGTCTTCGAGCAACCGCAGGACCCGGGGGAACGACTCGTCGAGACCGTGCTGCATTACGGCGCCCCGGCCAACGGGCACAGGCGGTGAGCGATGCGCGAAGGTGAACACAGCCCGGGAGAACGTCGATGACCAGGGTTCTCTTCTACGCGAAACGCAACCTCCACCTGCCCCACCTCGAACCGATCCGCGCCTGGCTGGCTGAGCATGAGCCGCGGGTGGAGATCCGCGTCTCCTCGCCCCCCTATGTCCCCTCGCGGGAGAACCTGCCCGGCATCGGGCTGACCCCGGCGCAGGCCCGTGAACTCGAGCTGAAAGGCATCGAATGGATTCCGGTGACGGAGGTGCGGAGGTGGGCTCCCCATGTCACGGTGGTTGCCGACGCCGACTTCTCCGGGATCGACTGGGGCGGGAAGATCGCCAATGTGAACCACGGCCTGATCAGCAAGGGGACGTTCTACACGACAGCCCGCGATGTGCAGCGCGAGAACGGCGCGGACCTGATCTGCGTGCCCGGGGAGCACCACGCCGAGGTACTCCGCCAGGTGCTGCACAAGCCCGTCCTCGCGACCGGATTCGTCAAGTTCGACCCCGTGGGCCGGGGCGAACTGACCCGCTCAAGCGCCCGGGCGCGGTTCGGCGTTCCGGAGGGGGCCGAAGTCATCCTCTTCGCGCCGACCTACAACCTCGAATTGTCCGCGGTGCCGGTCCTCACCGACAGGGTGCGCGAGCTGGTCCGGGGCGGGCGGTGGCTGCTGATTAAGCTGCACGGCATGGCTCCCCCGATCTGGACCGAGATGTACCGCCTGCTGGCCCTGCTGGAGGAGCGGATCCGGTTCGTCGAGGAGGAGGACCTGACCCCGAGTCTCGTCGCCGCGGATGTCGTCCTCTCCGACGTCTCCTCCGCCTACATGGAAGCCATCGCGCTGGACAAGCCGGTCGTGCTGGTGAACAACCCGCTGCGGGAGAACTTCCACCACTACGATCCGAACGATATCGAGTACGCCTGGCGGGATGTGGGCCTGCAGGTGGGCTCCGCCGGGGAGATGACCGCGGCGGTGGACCGTTGTTTCGCCCACCCGGAGGAGAAGGCTGAACTGCGCCGGCGGTACGGTCCGCGCCTCGTCGGGCCGATCGACGGCCGGGCCGCCGAGCGCGCGGCGAAGGCGATCCTCGTTCTCGCCGGGGA
>CAYOKT010000068.1:0-15036 GCA_964404605.1 uncultured bacterium | reverse complement strand
GGCCACAAAGCCGGCCGCCGAAGGTCCGTAGCTCAATTGGTAGAGCACCGGTCTCCAAAACCGGGGGTTGGGGGTTCGAGTCCCTCCGGACCTGCCATCGGGCGCCAGGCGGTAGGGCGCCTCCGCTGTCCCGGGGATGGATAATCGACGGGTTCGATCATGTTTCGCAGGATCGCTGAATACCTGAAGAGCGTGCGGGTCGAGATGAACAAGGTCACCTGGCCCAGCCGCGAACAGCTCGTGGAATCCACGGGCATCACCCTGCTGCTTTCCCTCGTGCTCGCCATCTTCGTCTTCCTGGCGGACATGATCATCTCACGTCTCATCAATCTTCTGATCTGAGCCGCGGACATGGACTGGTTTGTCGCACACGTATTCACCGGGCAGGAGAACCGGGTCAAGGAGTACATCGAGCGCGAGGCGGAGCGCCTCGGGCTGACCGACCGGCTTGCCCGGGTGATGATCCCCGCGGAGGACGTGATCGAGATGCGGGACGGGAAGAAGCGGATGAAGAAGCGCAACTTCTTCCCGGGCTACCTGCTGATCGAGATGGAGTTGAACAACGAGACGAAGCACCTGGTGACCAACGCGCCGGGCGTGATCGGGTTCGTCGGCGGCAGCGGGTATGATCCCGAGCCGCTGCAGCAGCAGGAGGTGGATCGCATCTTCGGCCGCGTCGAGGAGAAGGCCGGCCAGGCGACGATGGAGATCCCCTTCGACATCGACGACAAGGTGAAAATCATCGACGGTCCCTTCAAGGATTTCCAGGGGACGATACGCGAGATCAACGAAGAGAAGCGGAAACTCAAGGTTCTGGTATCCATCTTCGGGCGCGAGACGCCGGTCGAAGTGGACTTTCTCCAGGTGAGCACGGATTTCAGCGAGTCGTAGGATGGCGAAAAAAGTCATCGGTTCAGCGAAGTTGCAGATTCCCGGGGGGCAGGCTTCCCCGGCCCCGCCCGTGGGGACCGCTCTCGGTCCCAAGGGCGTGAACATCATGGAATTCGTCAAGGCGTTCAACGCCAAGACCCAGGACCAGCCGGGGGTGTTGATCCCGGTGGAGGTCACGGTCTACGTGGACCACAGCTTCACCTTCATCACGAAGACTCCTCCCGCGAGCTACCTGATCAAGCGCGCGGCGGGTCTCGAGAAGGGGTCCCCCGAGTCCAACCGGACGAAGGTGGGCCGGCTCAGCAGCGAACAGGTTCGCCAGATCGCCGAGACGAAGATGCAGGATCTCAACGCCCACACCGTCGAGGCGGCGATGAGGATCATCGCCGGCACCGCGCGGTCGATGGGTGTGACGGTGGAGGAGTGACGGGATGAAGCGCAGCCGGCGCTACAGGGAGGCGATGGAGAAGGTTGACCGTCGCCGCGAATACCTGCTTGATGAGGGGCTCACCCTCGTCAAGGAGCTTGCCGGGTTCACCAAGTTCGATGAAACGGTTGAACTTTCGGTCAATCTCGGGGTGGATCCCCGCAAGGCGGACCAGATGGTGCGCGGCACGGTGACCCTGCCGCACGGCACCGGGAAGTCCGTCCGCGTTCTCGTGCTCACCAAGGGCGAGAAGCAGAAGGAAGCCCAGGAGGCGGGGGCCGACTACGTCGGGTTCGAGGAGTACATCGAGAAGATCCAGGGTGGATGGTTCGAGTTCGATGTCTGCATCGCCACGCCGGACTCCATGCGCGAGGTCGGCAAGCTCGGGCGCCTGCTCGGTCCGCGCGGCCTGATGCCGAACCCGAAGACGGGCACCGTGACCTTCGAGGTCGGCACCGCGGTCAGGGAGGTCAAGGCCGGGCGCATCGACTTCCGGGTGGACCGCTACGGCATCGTTCACCTCGGGGTCGGCAAGGCCAGCTTCGGGGTCGAGGCGCTGCGGGAGAACATCTACGAGGTGCTGCGCACCATCAACCGCCTTCGCCCGTCGACGGTGAAGGGGGCCTACATCCGGAAGATTACCGTCTCGTCCACCATGGGACCCGGGGTCAAGGTGGACCGGTCCGTCACCCTGAACGAGATCAAGTAACACAGGCGATCAACGCCCCTCAGGGGCATCGGGTCCGCCTACCCGCAGGAGTGATCCAGGCATGGAAACGAAGGTCAACGAGGCGAAGCGCGAGAAAGTCGCCAAGCTGCAGGAAAAGCTTAGCAAGGCGGAATCCATCTATTTCACCGATTTCACCGGTCTGACGGTGGCGAAGATGGATGAGTTGCGGAGCAAGTTCTTCGAGGCGGGTGATGTGGAGTTCCTCGTCGCGAAGAACACGCTGATCGAGATCGCCCTCGGTGACAAGAAAGTGGATGCCGTCGAGGAGGTCCTTCGCGGTCCCACCGGTCTTGCGCTCGGGTACCGGGATCCGGTCGCCCCGGTGCGGGTGATCGCGGATTTTGCGAAGGCGAACGAGAAGCCCGTGTTCAAGGGCGGGCTGCTCGAGGGCGAGTTCTACGACAAGGAGCAGGTGGACCGGCTGAAGGATCTGCCGCCGGTCGAGCAGCTTCGCGCGATGGTTGTCGGCGCGATTGCCAGCCCCCTCTCCGGGTTCGTGGGCGTGTTGAACGAGACCTTACGCAGTTTTGTCGGCGTGCTGGACGCCATTATCGAGAAGAAGAAGGCCGAAGAGGGCGCCTGAGGCGAAGGCGGGCGGATGCCCGCCCCGGGCGGCCCACGGTGTTGAGTGTGGTAACCAAGAGATCCGCGGAGGTTCAAGGTGCAGGAACTGATTGAAACCATCAAGAACATGAAAGTCCTCGAGCTGGTCGAGCTGAAGAACGCTCTCGAGGAGGAGTTCGGTGTGACGGCGGCCGCGCCGATGATGGCCGCTGCCGCGATGCCGGCCGCCGGCGCCGAAGCGCAGGCCGCCGAGGAGAAGACGGAATTCGACGTCATTCTCAAGGATGTCGGCCCGACCAAAATCCAGGTGATCAAGGTCGTCCGCCAGATCACCGGTCTCGGTCTCAAGGAGGCCAAGGATCTCGTCGACGGCGCCCCGAAGCCGATCAAGGAAGGGGTCACCAAGGAAGAGGCCGACGAGATCAAAGCCAAGATCGAAGAGGTCGGCGGCGGCGTGGAGCTGAAGTAGGGCTCCCGAGGTGCACGACGCAATCCCGCGAGTTTTTCAAGCGGACCGCCCCGCTTAGGGGAGGACTCCGCTTTTTGGTGTTGAATTACCGACCGCAGCGGACCTGAACCACGGAGGAGGGTCGCGTGACGAAAAAGGGCATGATCCAACGTCACAGCTTCGCCGGCATCACTCCGGTTCTCGACATTCCCAACCTGCTGGAAGTGCAGCTCAAGTCCTTCCGCGATTTCCTGCAGCACGACGTGCCGCCGGAGAAGCGCGAGAAGAGGGGCTTGCAGGCGGTGTTTCACAGCGTCTTCCCGATCGTCGACAACCGTGAGGAGCACATCCTCGAATTCGTCGAATATTACATCGAACCGGCCAAGTATTCCGTCGTGGAATGCAAGGAGCGCGGTGTCAGCTATACGGTTCCCCTGAAGGCGAAACTGCGTCTCTCGAGCAAGGGCGATTCGGACGAGGCCGACGGGTTCGAGCAGACCATCGAGTCGGACGTCTATCTCGGCAACCTGCCGATGATGACGGACACCGGCACGTTCATCATCAACGGCGCGGAGCGGGTGATCGTCAGCCAGCTCCACCGCAGCCCGGGTGTCTTCTTCAGCGATTCGATCCACCCCAACGGCACGCGGCTGTTCTCCGCCCGCATCATCCCCTTCCGCGGGAGCTGGATCGAGTTCACCACCGACATCAACAACTCGATCTTCGTCTACATCGACCGGCGGAAGAAGTTCCCGGTGACCACCTTCCTGCGGGCCATCGGGTTCTCGACGGACGGCGACATCCTCTCCCTGTTCAACTTCAGCGAGGACGTCCCGCTCTCCCGCAAGGGCATCGAGAGCTACTTCGAGCGCGAGGTGGCCAACGACATCGTCGACCCCGCCTCCGGCGAGATCCTCGCGGAGAAGGGGGCTCCCTTCGATGCGGAGATACTGAAACGGCTGAAGCGGGCGAAAATCCGCCGGGTGCCGCTGCTCAAATCCGCCCGCGGCAAGGACGCCGAAGCCAGCCGCCAGGTGTTGCAGAACACCCTCGACCGGGACCGCACCTCCAGCGAGGACGAGGCCCTCGAGGCGATCTACCGCGAGATGCGCAACGGCGACCCGCCGGACACGGAGACCGCGCGCAAGCTGCTGCAGCGCATGTTCTTCGATGAGAAGCGCTATGACCTCGGCGCCGTCGGGCGGTACCGGATCAACGTCAAGCTGGACCTCAAAGTGCCGCAGGAGACGACGATCCTCACCCCGGACGACGTCGTCGCCATCGTCAAGTACGTCCTCGAGCTGAAGAACGGCAAGAAGACGACGGACGACATCGACCACCTCGGCAACCGCCGGGTGCGCACGGTGGGCGAACAGCTCGCCAACCAGTTCTCCGTGGCTTTCAGCCGCATGGCGCGGACCATCAAGGAGCGGATGAACGTCCGCGACTCGGAGAAGCTGCAGCCGCAGGACCTGGTCAACGTGCGGACGGTGAGTTCGGTGATCAACACCTTCTTCGGCACCAACCAGCTCAGCCAGTTCATGGACCAGGTGAACCCGTTGACCGAGCTGACCCACAAGCGCCGGCTTTCGGCCCTCGGGCCGGGCGGGTTGACGCGCGAGCGGGCCGGGTTCGAGGTGCGCGACGTCCACTACACCCATTATGGCCGCCTGTGCCCGATCGAGACGCCGGAAGGGCCGAACATCGGCCTGATCTCCAGCCTCACGACCTATGCCCGGTTCAACGACCTCGGCTTCGTCGAGACGCCGTACCGGGTGGTGAAGAACGGCAGGGTGACCAAGCAGATCCAGTACCTCTCCGCCGACGACGAAGACAAGTTCGTGATCGCGCAGGCGAACGCACCGCTGGACGGGGAGGGGCGTTTCGTCCGGGACCGTGTCAAGTGCCGTTACCGGGCGGAGTACCCGGTGATGCCGCCGGACAAGATCGACTACATGGACGTGGCGCCCCACCAGATCGTTTCGGTGGCCGCCTCGCTGATTCCGTTCCTCGAGCACGATGACGCCAACCGGGCGCTGATGGGCTCGAACATGCAGCGCCAGGCGGTGCCGCTTCTCGTGCCGGAGGCGCCGATCGTCGGCACCGGCATGGAGGCCAAGGCGGCGCACGATTCGGGCGCGGTGGTCCTCGCGGAGGAGGACGGCACCGTGGTCTACGTGGACGCGGACCGGATCGTCCTCGAGATCCGCCGGAAGGGCATTTCGAAGGAGCGGCAGAGCGAGTTGCCCCCGGGCTACCGCACTTACAGGCTGAGGAAGTTCGTCCGCACCAACCAGGACACCTGCATCAACCAGCGTCCCATCGTGCAGAAGGGGCAGTTCGTCCGCGCGGGGCAGGTCATCGCCGACGGCGCCTCCACGGAGAACGGCGAGCTGGCCCTCGGGCGCAACGTGCTCGTCGCCTTCATGCCGTGGCACGGGTACAACTTCGAGGACTCGGTCATCATCTCCGAGCGCATGGTGCGCGACGATGTCTTCACCTCGATCCGCATCGAGGAGCTGGAGCTCCAGGTGCGGGAGACCAAGCGGGGCAAGGAAGAGCTGACCCGTGAAATCCCGAACGTCTCGGAGGAGGCGACCAAGGACCTGGACGAGAACGGCATCGTCCGCGTCGGCGCCATCATCCAGCCGGGGGACATCCTGGTCGGAAAGGTGACCCCGAAGGGCGAGACGGACCTGACGCCGGAAGACAAGCTGCTGAAGGCCATCTTCGGCGACAAGGCGGGCGATGTGAAGGATGCCAGCCTGAAAGCGCACCCGGGGATGTACGGGATCGTCATCGGGACGAAGCTGTTCAGCCGCAAGGCGAAGGACGCCGAGACCCGGCGGCGCGACAAGGAGCGTGTCGCCGAGCTCGAGGAGGAGTTTGAGCGCGAGCGCAAGCGGCTGCACCGCGCGGCCGTTGAGTCCCTCGAGGGTCTGCTCGTCGGGCGCGGCACGGTCGAGATCCGGCATCCGGAGAGCGATGAGATCATCGTCCCGGGCGGGGTCACCTACACCGCGGAGCTTCTCGAGCCCCTGGATCTCGACAAGCTGCCCGAAGAGGTGCAGTGGAGCGAGGACAAGGAGACCAATCAGCTCGCCAGGTACGTCGTGGTCGACTATCACGAGGCCGTGGAGAAGGCGGAAACGGAGATGCGGAACAGCGTCCACAAGATCCAGGTGGGCGACGAGCTTCCCTCCGGCATTCTGCAACTGGCCAAGGTGTACGTCGCCCAGCGCCGCAAGCTGTCGGTGGGCGACAAGATGGCCGGGCGGCACGGCAACAAGGGCGTCGTCGGGAAGATCGTCCCGATGGAGGACATGCCCTTCCTCGAGGACGGCACCCCGGTGGACATCATCCTCAACCCGCTGGGCGTTCCGAGCCGGATGAACATCGGCCAGATCTACGAGACCATCCTCGGCTGGGCCGGGATGAAGCTCGGCAAGCACTATTCGACCCCGGTGTTCGACGGGGCGACGCAGGAAGACGTACAGAAAGAGCTGCGCGAGGCGGGGCTGCCCGAGAGCGGCCAGATCCAGCTCTACGACGGCCGCTCGGGCGAGCCGTTCCATCAGAAGACGACGGTGGGCGCCATCTACATGATGAAGCTGTCCCACCTTGTGGACGACAAGATTCACGCCCGCAGCATCGGGCCGTACTCGCTGATCACCCAGCAACCCCTGGGCGGCAAGGCGCAGTTCGGCGGCCAGCGCTTCGGCGAGATGGAAGTCTGGGCGCTGGAGGCGTACGGCGCGGCGCACACGCTGCAGGAGATGCTCACGGTGAAGAGCGATGACGTCTCCGGGCGCGCCAGGACCTACGAGGCGATCGTCAAGGGGGAGAACCTTCCTCCGCCCGGAGTGCCCGAGTCCTTCAACGTGCTGATCAACGAGTTGATGGGACTCGGCCTGGATGTCAAGCTCGAGTAGCCGTGGCGGGTCGCGGCGCCCTGGCGCGCCGCGCGAGACGAATTGGTCCGGACTCCCGATCAGTCTTTTTGAGCCGGCCCTCGATCAACGATTGAAGACAAGGAGGTAGTCTTGGTCACGTCCAGCCGGATTCAGGACAGCGAGATCAAGTCGTTCTCCAGCATTACGATCAATATTTCCAGTCCCGAGATGATCCTCGCCCGGTCGTACGGCGAGGTGACGAAGCCGGAAACGATCAACTACCGGAGCTACAAGCCGGAGCCCGACGGGCTCTTCTCCGAGAAGATCTTCGGCCCGACGAAGGACTGGGAGTGCCACTGCGGCAAGTACCGCGGCATCCGCTACAAGGGCATCATCTGCGACCGCTGCGGCGTCGAGGTGACGCGCAAGGAGGTCCGCCGGAAGCGGATGGGCCACATCAAGCTCGCCGTCCCCGTCGCCCACATCTGGTTCTTCAAGAGCATGCCCTCGAAGATCGGGTATCTCCTCGGGATGACGGTCCGTGAGCTCGAACGGGTGATCTACTACGAGAACTACATCATCATCCAGCCGGGCAACTCGAACCGGAAGAAGATGGAGCTGATCTCCGAGGCGGAATACATCGAGCTGATGCAGGAGTACGGCCCGCAGAACGCCCAGCTCCCGGAGGACAGCCCCGAGCGCTTCATCGCCGGGACCGGCGGCGTCGCGGTCCGCGACCTGCTGCGCCGCATCGACATCGAGGCGCTCGCGGCGGACCTGCGCAACCGGGTGCGGACCGAGACCAGCGTGCAGCGCAAGCACGATGCGATCAAGCGCCTGCGCGTGGTCGAGGCGATGCGTGAAAACCCGGCGAAGGACCCCATCCGCCCGGAGTGGATGGTTCTCTCGGTGATCCCGGTGATCCCGCCGGACCTCCGCCCGCTGGTTCCGCTGGAGGGCGGACGCTTCGCCACCAGCGACCTGAACGACCTCTACCGCCGGGTCATCATCCGCAACAACCGCCTCAAGCGCCTGATCGAGATCCGCGCGCCCGAGGTGATCCTGCGGAATGAGAAGCGGATGCTGCAGGAGGCGGTGGACAGCCTGTTCGACAACGGCCGCAAGAGCGTCGCGGTGCGCAGCGACGGCAACCGCCCGCTGAAGAGCCTCTCCGACAATTTGAAGGGCAAGCAGGGCCGGTTCCGCCAGAACCTGCTCGGCAAGCGCGTGGACTACTCCGGGCGCAGCGTGATCGTCGTCGGGCCCCACCTCAAGCTGCACGAGTGCGGCCTGCCGAAGGACATGGCGATCGAGCTGTTCAAGCCCTTCGTCATCCGCAAGCTGATCGAGCACGAGTACGCGAAGACGGTGAAGAGCGCCAAGCGGATGGTGGAGCGGCGCGACGAGGTGGTCTGGGGGATTCTCGAGGACATCATCGAGAACCACCCGGTGCTTCTGAACCGCGCCCCGACCCTGCACCGTCTCGGCATCCAGGCCTTCCAGCCGCTGATGATCGAGGGCAAGGCGATCCAGCTTCACCCCCTGGTCTGCTCCGCGTTCAACGCCGACTTCGACGGCGACCAGATGGCGGTGCACGTGCCGCTCTCCTACGAGGCCCAGCTCGAGGCGCGCCTGCTGATGCTGGCGGCGCAGAACATCCTCCACCCGGCCAACGGCCGCCCGATCACCGTGCCCAGCCAGGACATGGTCCTCGGCTGCTACTACATGACCAAGGTGAAGCCGGGCGCGAAGGGCGAGGGGATGTTCTTCGCCAGCGCGGACGAGGTGATCGTCGCCTACAATCACGGCGCCGTGGACCTGCACGCGAAGATCCATGTCCGCATCAAGGGACTGTTCGTGGAGACGACCCCGGGACGCGTGCTGTTCAACCGCATCACGCCGCCCCTGGTGCGCGAGGAGACCTTCTACAACGAGCTGCTGACCAAGCGCCGCCTCGAGGAGATCATCGCCGACTGCCACCACCGCGTGGGCAACGCCGAAACGGCGAAGTTCCTCGACGAGCTGAAGAACCTCGGCTTCGCCTTCTCCACCGAGGGCGGACTCTCCATCGGCCTCGAGAACGTGGTCATCCCGGAAGAGAAGGAGGAGATGATCGCCCGCTCGCAGAAGGAGGTGGACGAGATCCAGCAGCAGTACGAGATCGGCATCATCACCGACGGCGAGCGGTACAACAAGATCATCGACATCTGGACGCACACCACCTCCGACATCGCGGAGGTGATGTTCCGCTACATGCGCAACGACCGCCAGGGGTTCAACCCGATCTTCATGATGGCCGATTCCGGCGCCCGTGGCTCGAAGGACCAGATCCGCCAGCTCGCCGGGATGCGCGGTCTGATGGCCAAGCCGCAGAAGACCATGACCGGGCAGAAGGGCGAGATCATCGAGTCGCCGATCACCGCGAACTTCAAGGAAGGGCTGTCGGTGCTCGAGTACTTCATCTCGACGCACGGCGCGCGGAAGGGGCTCGCGGACACGGCGCTGAAGACGGCGGACGCCGGGTACCTGACCCGCCGCCTCGTGGACGTCGCCCAGGACGTGGTCGTCACCCGGAAGGACTGCGGCACCCTGCGGGGGATCGTCGTCGAGGCGCAGAAGGAGGGCGAGGAGGTCACCGAGCAGCTCTTCGAGCGCATCCTCGGGCGGGTCACCGCCGAGGAGGTGATCCACCCGGTCACCGGTGAGAAGGTCCTCGACCGCAACATTCTCATCGGGCAGAGCGAGGCGGAGGTCATCGCCGCCTCGGGGATCGACAAGGTGCGGATCCGTTCCGTGCTCACCTGCGAGAGCGAAGTCGGCGTCTGCTCCCTCTGCTACGGGATCAACCTGACCACCGGCCAGATGGTCGGCCGGGGCGAGGCGGTGGGAGTGATGGCCGCCCAGTCCATCGGCGAGCCCGGCACCCAGTTGACCCTGCGGACCTTCCACATCGGCGGCACGGCGGCGCGCATCGCGGCCGAGTCCCAGGTGAAGGCGAAGAGCGACGGACTGGTCGTCTTCGACAACATCCACACCATCGACCAGGCCGGCAGCGACAAGGGTGACGGCAAGGGGGAGGGCAAAGGCAGGGGCAAGAACAAGAAGCGGGACGACAGGCTGGTCACCATCCGCCGGAACGGCATCGTCAAGCTGATCGATACGAACAACCGCATCGTGGCCAAGTATTCGGTCCCCTACGGCGCGATCCTGCACTGCGTGGACGGGCAGGAAGTCAAGGCGGGTGAGATCCTCTTCGAGTGGGACCCCTACTCGATGTCGATTCTCGCCACCGAATCGGGACGGGTTCACTTCAAGGACATCAAGCTCGGGGTGACCGCGCGCGAGGAGGTGGACGAGATCACCGGCATGAAGCAGACGGTGATCATCGAGGCGCCCGGCCAGCGGAAGCTGAACCCGCGCATCACGCTGGAGGATACGAAGGGGAACCAGCTCGGCAACTACATCCTGCCCACCGGCAGCCACCTCTCCGTGGAGGACGGCGACGAGGTCAAGGCGGGCGATCCGCTGGTCAAGATTCCGCGCGAGACGCACAAGACGAAGGACATCACCGGGGGTCTGCCGCGGGTGGCGGAGCTGTTCGAGGCCCGGCAGCCGAAGGACCCGGCGGTGATCTCCGAGGTCGACGGCACGGTGCGCATCGGCGAGATGAAGCGCGGTTACCGCGAGATCCGGATCTTCGCGCCGGACGGCAAGGAATACTCCTACCAGATCCCCTACGGCAAGCACATCCTCGTCCATGACGGGGAGTTCATCACCGCCGGCGAGCGCCTCTGCGAGGGCTCGGTGTCGCCGCAGGACATCCTCAGCGTCCTCGGCTCGGCGCAGGTGCAGGAGTACCTGGTCAACGAAATCCAGGATGTCTACCGCCTGCAGGGCGTGCGGATCAATGACAAGCACATCGAGGTCATCGTCCGCCAGATGATGCAGAAGGTGAAGGTCGAGGATCCGGGCGACACCCGCTTCCTCGAGGGCGACCAGGTGAGCATCCACAGGATCAACCGCGCCAACCGCGACATGCAGGGCAAGGTCGTGATCGAGACCGAGGGCGACAGCCGCTTCGAGGCGGACCAGCTCGTCGATCGGGCCGAGTACAACCGCGAGGTGCGCCGCCTGAAGAAGCTGGAGCTGCAACCTCCGAAGGGGCGCCAGGCGCGGCCGGCGCTGTACCAGCCGCAGCTCCTCGGGATCACCCAGGCGAGCCTCTCGACGGAGTCCTTCATCTCCGCCGCCTCCTTCCAGGAGACCACGCGGGTCCTGCCCGACGCCGCCGTCGAGCGGAAGACCGATGTCCTGCGGGGCCTGAAGGAGAACATGATCATGGGCCACCTGATCCCCGCGGGCACAGGGATTCGGGAGTACCAGAACCTGAAGGTGGTGAACCGCGAGGAGGAGGAGCGCAGGCGGCTCGAAGCGGAGGAGGCCGCCTGGTTGGCCGAGGAGGCCGAGCGGGCGCGCCGCGAAGCGGAAGAGGCCGCCCTCGGCGCCGAGGCCGAGGAGGCCGGTGTGCCGGCCGAATCGATCCCCTCCGGCGGCGAGGATCCGGCACCTTCGACTCCGGGTGGCGAACCCGGAGAAGGGGCTTGACACGGGCGTAACAAAGGCCTATACTAACGAGCCTTTTCACTAACCTGAGACAGCCGGGGGGTGTCCGCCGCCGGGGCCCCATCGTCCCCACCCGACGGAGTTAGGACGCGAGCTCGGTAACAGGTACAGAAGGGTATGGGGATGGCCGTGGCGAGCGGCGCCGGGGTGCGTCGCTTGCCTGCTTTTTATCCCGCCCGCACGGGGCGCAGGTTCCTCGGAAACAGGGGCTTGCGCGCGGGAGAACCCCGGTGAGCGAGAGGGTCGCACCGGCGGACGCGGCGGGAGGACAACGAGGAGAAGGTATGCCGACGGTCAACCAGTTGGTGCGCAGCGGCCGCAAGAAGCAGTTCAAGAAAACCAGCGCCCCGGCGCTGCAGAACTGCCCGCAGCGGCGTGGCGTCTGCATCCGTGTGTACACAACCACTCCGAAGAAGCCGAATTCGGCGCTGCGTAAGGTGGCTCGTGTCCGCCTGACCAACGGGATCGAGGTCACCGCGTATATCCCCGGCGAGGGGCACAATCTGCAGGAGCACTCGATTGTGCTGATCCGCGGCGGGCGCGTGAAGGACCTCCCGGGTGTGAGGTATCACATCATTCGCGGGGCGCTGGATGCCTCCGGCGTCGCGGAGCGCAACCGGGGCCGCAGCAAGTACGGCACCAAGAGGAAGAAGTCGTAAATGACCCTGCCGGGGCGCGGCGAAGAGCCGGCTCCGGGTTCTGCAGGGCGGCAGTCAGCCTTCGGAAGGACGTATGGCGAGGCGGAAACGAGCGGTCAAGCGGGAAGTGCTTCCCGACCCCAAGTACAAGTCGTTGAAGGTCGCGAAGTTCATCAACAACCTGATGGAGCGCGGCAAGAAGTCCACGGCTGAGCAGATCTTCTACGGCGCGATCGAGATCATCGACGAGCGGACGAAGGGTCAGGGTCTGGAGACGTTCGAGAAGGCGCTGCGCAACGCGCAGCCGATGCTCGAGGTGAAGAGCCGGCGTGTCGGCGGCAGCACCTACCAGGTGCCCATCGAGGTGCGCCAGGACCGCGGCGTGGCGCTCGCCACCCGCTGGCTGATCTCCTTCGCCAAGGCGCGCACGGGGATGAACATGGCGGAGAAGCTGGCCGCCGAGTTCATGTCCGCCGCCAAGGGCGAGGGCGCGACGATCAAGAAAAAGGACGACACCCACCGCATGGCGGAGGCGAACAAGGCCTTCGCCCATTTTCGGTGGTAGTCGCCACGATAGGATTTGCGGCCGCGCCGGACGCGGCGGCCGCCGGACGGGATTCGTCGACGGGAATGGTGAACGACAGGAAAAAGAAGAACGAGGCGAAAGCTGGTCGCCTGTGGCCGATGGAGCGGATCCGCAACTTCGGGATCATGGCTCACATCGACGCGGGCAAGACGACGACCACGGAACGCATCCTCTTCTATACCGGCCGCATCCACCGGATGGGCGAGGTGCACGAAGGCGCCGCCCAGACCGACTGGATGGAGCAGGAGAAGGAGCGCGGAATCACCATCACCTCGGCTTCGATCACCACGGTGTGGAACGAGCACCGCCTGAGCCTGATCGACACTCCCGGCCATGTGGATTTCACCGCGGAGGTGGAGCGCAGTCTTCGCGTTCTCGACGGGGCGGTGGCGCTGTTCTGCGCCGTGGGCGGCGTGGAGCCGCAGTCGGAAACCGTGTGGCACCAGGCGGACAGGTACGGCGTGCCGAGGATCGCTTACATCAACAAGATGGACCGCGTCGGGGCGGACTTCTTCCGCGCCCTGCGGATGATCGAGGACCGTTTCTCCGCCACCCGGCCGATCCCGTTACAGGTGCCGATGGGCCAGGGCGAGATGTTCAACGGCCTGATCGACCTCATCCGCAACAAGGCGGTCTGGTACCACGAGGAGAGCCTCGGCATAAAGTGGGAAGAGGGCGAGATCCCGAACGACCTGGCCGAGACCGCCCGCGAGTGGCGCGAGAAGATGCTCGAGTCCATCAGCGACTACGATGACGAGCTGATGGAGCTGTTCCTCGAGGAGAAGGAGGTCCCCGAGGACAAGCTGCGCACAGCGATCCGCAAGGCGACGCTGGACAGCAAGATCGTCCCGGTGCTCTGCGGGTCCAGCTACAAGAACAAGGGCGTGCAGCGGCTCCTCGACGCGATCGTCTACTATCTCCCCTCGCCCCTGGACCGGGGCGCGGTCGAGGGCCGGAACCCGAACAACGATAAGCCCGAGCACCGGCTGCAGGACGACGATGAACCGTTGAGCGCCCTGGCGTTCAAGATCATGACGGACCCCTACGTGGGCCGCCTGACCTACGTGCGCATCTATTCCGGCATGATGCGCACCGGGCAGATGCTGCTCAACGTCCGCACCGGGAAGAAGGAGCGCGTGGGGCGCATCCTCGAGATGTTCGCCAACAAGCGCGAGGAGCGGAAAGAGGCGTTCTCCGGGGACATCGTCGCGCTGGTCGGAATGAAGGACATGCGCACCGGCGACACCCTCTGCGCCCACCAGCACCCGATTCTCCTCGAGCCGGTGAGCTTCCCCAAGCCGGTGATCACCCGGGCGATCGAACCGAAGACGAAGGCGGACCAGGACGCGCTGACGAACAGCCTGATGAAGCTCGCCGAGGAGGATCCCACCTTCGTCATCAGTTATGACGAGGATTCCGGGCAGACCCATATCAGCGGAATGGGCGAGCTGCACCTTGAGATTCTCATCGACCGGTTGATGCGGGAGTTCCAGGTCCAGGCGAGCGTGGGCAATCCGCAGGTCGCCTACAAGGAAGGGATCTCACGCCCGGCGAAGGGGGTGGGTCGATTCGTCCGCCAGTCCGGGGGGCGCGGCCAGTACGGCCATGCGGTGATCGAACTCGAGCCGCTGGATGTCAACAGCGACGAGAGCTTCGTCTTCGTCGACAAGATCGTCGGCGGCACGATCCCGCGGGAGTTCATCCCGGCGGTCCGCGAGGGGATCCGGGACGCCCTCGGCTCCGGGGTGCTCGCCGGCTACCCCATCGAGGGGGTGAAGGCGATCCTGGTGGACGGCAGCTACCACGATGTGGACTCGAGCGAGATGGCGTTCCGCATCGCCGGCAGCATGGCGTTCAAGGACGCCGCAAAGAAGGCGGGGCCGTTCCTCACCGAGCCGATCATGCGGCTCGAGGTGGTGACCCCCGAGGAGTATGTCGGGGACGTGATGAACAACCTGAACAGCCGGCGCGCGAAGATCCTGGGGATCAACCCACGGGCGGACGCCCAGGTGATCCGCGCCGAGGTCCCCCTGGCGACCATGTTCGGGTATGCGACGGAACTCCGGTCGATGACCCAGGGCCGCGCCCTGTTCACCATGGAATTCGAGCATTACCGGCGTGTGCCCGAGTCCGTCCAGGAAGAAGTGATCCGGAAAGTCAGAGGCTATTGAGGGAGAAGGTCCCATGGCGAAGCAGAAGTATGAGCGTACGAAGCCCCATGTGAACGTGGGGACGA
>CAYOKT010000067.1:0-15092 GCA_964404605.1 uncultured bacterium | reverse complement strand
CGGTGCAGGGTTCTTCCGCTCCCCCGGAGGGCGCCTGTCCCGCCGCCTTGACCGGCACGGGGCGCCGCTCTAACTTACCGCTCCACGCGCGGGACCTTTTACTACTACGTGTGAAATCCGCCACAAGCGCGGCCGCCTGCAAGCGGCGCAGCGCGGGGGCAGTCCGGCGCGATGTTCCTCGTAACGAACACATTTACAAGTACCTGGGAGGAATCACAGATGTCCATACTTCCGTTCCGGAACGAGCCGCTGACCGATTTCAGCGACCCGAAGAACGTGGCCGCGTTCGAGGCGGCCCTGGCGAAGGTCAAGGGGGAGTTCGGCCGCCGGTGGGACCTGCTCATCGGCGGGGAGACGGTTCTCACCGAGCGGGTGATCGAGTCCCGCGATCCCGCCGACCCGGATGTCGTGGTCGGCACCGTGGGCCGCGCGACGAAGGATCTTGCCCGGCGCGCGGTGGACGAGGCGCACCGGGTGTTTACCGAGTACTGGCAGTGGACGGAGCCCAAGTTCCGCGCGCGCATCCTGCTCAAGGCGGCGAAGCTGCTGCGCGAACGCAAGCACGAGTTCAGCGCGACGATGGTCTACGAGGAGTCGAAGAACTGGGTCGAGGCGGATGCGGACACCGCCGAAACGATCGACTTCCTCGAGTTCTACGCCCGCGAGATGATGCGTCTCGGCGGCGCGCAGCCGGTGGTTCCCTACCCGGGCGAGGAGAACAACCTCTACTACATCCCCCTCGGCGTGGCGGTCGTGATCCCGCCGTGGAACTTCCCCTGCGCGATCATGGGCGGGATGACCTCGGCGGCCCTGGTCACCGGCAACACGGTGGTTCTCAAGCCGGCCTCCACCGCCCCCGTGGTCGCGGCGAAGTTCGTCGAGCTGATGCAGGACGCCGGGCTGCCGAAGGGGGTACTCAACTTCTGCCCCGGGGGCGGCAGCGAAGTGGGCGACACCCTCGTCGGCCATCCGAAGACGCGGCTGATCGCCTTCACCGGGTCGAAGGAGGTGGGGCTGCACATCCATGAACTCGCGGCGAAGCACCAGCCGGGCCAGGTGTGGATCAAGCGCACCATCCTCGAGATGGGGGGCAAGGACGCTCTTGTGGTGGATGAGACCGCGGACCTCGACTACGCCGCCGAGCAGGCGGTCATCGGCGCCTTCGGCTTCCAGGGGCAGAAGTGCTCGGCGATGAGCCGCCTGATCGTGACCGCACCGGTGTACGATGAAATGGTCCGTAAGGTGACCGAACGGGCGAAGAAGCTGGTGGTCGGGCACCCGGAGAAGAACACCAACCTCGGAGCGGTGATCGACGCCGCGGCGCACGGCAAGATCCTCGAATACATCCGCTTCGGCGAGGAGGACGGCGGGAAGATCGAGTGCGGCGGAAAGGCCATCGAGGGCGGCTGGTTCGTCGAGCCGACCGTTTTCAGCGGCGTCAAGCCGGACCACCGTATCGCCCGGGAGGAGATTTTCGGACCCGTGCTCGCGATGATCAAGGCGGATGACTTCGACCATGCGGTGGAGATCTTCAACGGCACCGAGTACGGCCTCACGGGCGGTCTGATCTCGAACGACCGCGAGCGTCTCGAGCGTGCACGCCGGGAGTTCTTCGTCGGCAACCTCTACCTCAACCGGAAGATCACCGGCGCGCTGGTCGGCGTGCAGCCCTTCGGCGGGTTCAACATGTCCGGCACGGACAGCAAGGCCGGCGGCCGGGACTACCTCCAGCTCTTCATGCAGGCGAAGTCGGTGGCCGAGCGCCTGTAGGCACAGCCAAAAAGGCAACCCCTCCCGTCCCCCACGGGGCGGGGAGGGAGAAGCGCCCCGCCATGTGCAGCGGGGCGTTTCATTTCCGCCTCGCGCGGTTCTCCCCGGGAGGGGCGAATCGCGGCGTTGGCTCTTGTTCCCCGGGAACCGGGCGCCCCGCCATCGGTACAATCAACCGGAGCGGCCCGGCGGCCGTGACGGCGAAGAGGGAAAGGAGCCAACCATGAAATGCAATGTCGGCGGAGTGGATCGCGCCTTGAGGATCATCATCGGCCTCGCGGTCGGAATCGCGGGGATCATGTTCCACAGTTGGTGGGGACTGCTGGCCGTCATCCCGCTGGGCACGGCGCTCCTCGGCTGGTGCCCGCTGTACCTGCCCTTCGGCGCGAGCACCTGCAAGGCGAAGCCCGCGGAGGAGTAGCACCCGTCTCTCACCCGGCGCGGATCAGGCCGCGCTCCATCACGGTGACCGACTCGGCGCCGCCGGGACGGACGATCAGCGTGTCCTCGACCCCGACCCCGCCATCCTCGAAGATGATCTTCGGCTCCACGGCGAGGACGGTTCCCTCGACCAGCGGGTCGCGGAAGGGTTTGGCGAGCACCGGCCATTCGTCCATCTCGAGGCCGATGCCGTGCCCGAGGAAGCGCACCCGGTTCGCGCCGCGGTTCATGAACACCTCGCCGTACCCCGCCGCACCCGCTTCGCTCACCGCCCAGAGGTAGATCTCGGCGGGGATCGCCCCCGGAACCAGCCTGCGTTCGCACTCCTCGATGAGGTGAACGCAGAAGTTGTGGGCGTCGACAAACCGCCGGTCCAACTCGCCGATGCAGTAGGTCCGGGTCATGTCGGTCATGTAGCCGTCCACCCCGGCGGTATAGTCGCAGATGATCGGCTCCCCGGCGCGGAGGGGGGCGCTCCCCGCGCCGACCGGGGCGAGCGGGTTGCGGCCGGGCTGGGGGATGGGGCCGTCGAAGGTGATGTCCACGGCGGCCGAGGGGCCGCTCGCGACCGCTCCCTGCGCCTCGGCGTTGAACCCGCGCGTGCGCCCGGCGGACTGGTCCCCGGCGCGTCGCATGACGACGTCCATCTGCGCCTGCACCTCGTACTCCGGCACCCCTTCGCGGATCAGCTCCCGCAGCGCCTCGAATCCGGCGGCCAGCACCTTCCCGCTGGCGCGCACCCGCGCCAGCTCGGCGGGCGACTTGACACTGCGCTGGGTGCGGATCGCCGGGGAGATGTCGAGGAACTCCGCCCCGGGCCGGAGGCCGGGCCCGAGGAGGCGCCACCAGCCCACCGGCACCGTGTCCTCCTCGAACCCGATGCGTTTCCAGCCGGCGTACTCCGTTCCCCCCAGCGCCTCCGGCAGCCGGCCGAAGCCCTTGACCGCCTCCGGCGTGAAGGGGCATTCCTGTCCGATGCGTCCCATGCCGCGCCAGACCAGCAGCCGGCCCCCGCTTTCGGCGGGGAGGACGAGGGCGCCCTGGTACACGCTGCCGGTGTAATAGATCAGGTCCGCGCGCTGGAGCAGGACCGCGCCGTCCAGTCCCATCCCGCGCAGGGCGCTCCGCAGGGCTTCCACCCGGGCCGTCAACTCCTCGCGGGTGAACCGTTCTTCCGCCATTCTCTTTTCCTGCCGTTGGTGTGCCAAGGTCCGCCGGCCCGCGTGGTTCCGTGCCCGCGGGGGGGAGGGGCCGCGCCGGCGATGGGGTATCCTTCGGGCGGTCAGAAGCGGACGTTGAACCCCGAGAGCCCGCCCTCCGGCGGCGACCAGGTCGTGTCGATATCGAACACGCGGGCGGCGGAGGGGCCGCGGCGCAGGGCGGCGATCAGCTCTTCGAGGGCTTCACGCGGGCCCTCCGCCACGACCTCGACCCGCCCGTCCATCAGGTTGCGCACCCAGCCGTCCACCTGCAGCCTGCGCGCCTCCTGCAGGGTGAACCAGCGGTACCCGACCCCCTGAACCCAGCCGTTGATGACGGCGTGCACGCGTGCTTTCGACTGTTCCGGGCCGTTCACGCTCATGGGTGCATGCGATAGATCATTCGCGGGAAGGGGATGCACTCGCGCAGGTGGCGCCGCCCGGCGATCCAGGCCACCGTGCGCTCCAGCCCGAGGCCGAACCCCGAGTGCGGCACCGTGCCGTACTTGCGCAGGTCGAGGTACCACTGGAAGGCCTCGCGCGGCAGGCCGTGCTCCTCGATGCGCTTCAGCAGGGTGTCGTGGTCGGCCTCGCGCTCGCTGCCGCCGATGATCTCGCCGTACCCTTCCGGGGCGATCATGTCGAAACCGAGAACGCGGTCGGGCATCTCGGCGTCCCGCTTCATGTAGAACGCCTTGATCGCCGCCGGGAAGTGGGTGATCATCACCGGGTTGCGGTACGCTTCGGCGAGGATGGTCTCGTGCCGCCCCCCGAAATCGTCGCCGCGCCGGAAGCGGGCCTCCGCCTCGTCCGGGTGCGCGCGGGCATATTCCTCGAGCGTGTCGCAGGCGGCGTCGTAGTGGATTCGCGGGAAGGGCGGGGCGACCGCCTCGAGCGGGGCGGTGTCCCGCTCGAGGATCTCGAGCTCCCCGGACCGGTTTTCGAGGCACCGGCCGACGATGTAGGCGATCATCTCCTCGGCGAGCTGCATGTCCCCCTCGAGGTCGAGGTAGGCGACCTCCGGCTCCATCATCCAGAACTCGGTCAGGTGGCGGCGGGTTTTCGACTTCTCCGCGCGGAAGGTGGGGCCGAAGGTGTACACCTTGCCGAGGGCCATCGCTCCCGCCTCGGCGTAGAGCTGGCCCGACTGGGCGAGGAAGGCGGAGGTCTCGAAGTACCGCGTCGAGAACAGGGTGGTCGTCCCCTCCACGGCGTTGGGGGTGAAGATCGGCGTGTCGAAGCAGATGAAGCCGCGCCCGTTGAGGAAGTCGCGGATCGCGGAGATCACCTCGTGACGGATGCGCAGCGTGGCCCACTGCTTTTTCGAGCGCAGCCAGAGGTGGCGGTGGTCGAGGAGGAAGGCGTCGCCGTGCTCCTTCAAGGAGATCGGGTACTCCCGCGATTCCCCCACCTGCCGGAGCCCGGTGACCGTAAGCTCGACACCCCCAGGCGCGCGCCTGTCCTCGCGCACCCGGCCGTGGAGGAGAAGGGAGCTCTCCTGGGTCAGGCGTTCGGCGGCCTCGAAGGTCGCCTCGTCCACCTCGCCCTTCGCGCAGACCGCCTGGACGAAACCGGAGCCGTCCCGCACGACGAGGAACAGGATCTTGCCGCTGCTCCGCTCGTTGTACAGCCAGCCGGCGATCTCGACCTCTTCGCCGACATGCCGGTGCAACTCGTCGATCATAACCCGCTTCATGCGTTCTCCACCTTCAGGGATCGTGTCATCAGTTGCTGGACCGCCTTGCGCGGCGAGGCGCCCTCGAAGAGGACGCGGTACACCTGTTCGCTGATCGGCATTTCCACCTCGGCCTTTCGGGAGAGACGGTGCACCGCGCGGGTGGTCTCCACCCCTTCCGCCACCATGTGCATCGAGGAGAGGATCTCCTCGAGGGTCCGCCCCTTGCCGAGCTGCTCGCCGACATAACGGTTCCGGCTGTGGGGGCTGGTGCAGGTGGTGATCAGGTCGCCCATGCCGGAGAGCCCGGCGAAGGTCTCCGGGCGCCCGCCCAACCGTACGCCGAGGCGGGCGATCTCGGCGAGGCCCCGGGTGATCAGCGCGCCGCGGGTGTTGTCGCCGAACCCGAGACCGTCGCAGATCCCGGTGCCGAGGGCGATGGTGTTCTTCAGGGAGCCCCCGAGTTCGACGCCGACGATGTCATCGCTGGCGTAGACGCGGAAGGTGGGGCCGCTGAACCAGGTCTGCACCCGGCGGGCGTGGTCCAGGTCCGGGCAGGCGGCGACCACGGTGGTCGGCAGCTTCCGCGCCACCTCCTCGGCGTGACTGGGCCCGGAGAGGGCGACATAGCGCTCGCGTATCCCCTCGCCGAGCACCTCGGTGGCCACTTCCGACATGCGCATCAGGGTCCGGTTCTCGATGCCCTTCGAAGCGCCGATCCAGAGCTTGTCGGAGACATCCCAGTCGATGCGTTCGAGGGCGCTGCGGACGAACTGGGAGGGGACCACGATGAGCGCGCCCTCGGTGCCCTCGAGCGCCTCGCGCAGGTCGTTGGTCACCCGCAGCGGGTCCGGGAAGGGCGCGCCGGGGAGGAACTCGCGGTTCTCCCGCTCCTCCGCGAGCTTCCCGGCGGCATCGGGACGGAACTCCCAGAGACGCACATCGTGATCGCCGTGTTCGGCGAGCAGAATGGCGAGCGCCGTACCCCAGCTTCCGGCTCCGAGCACCGCGATGACCGCCATGCTACACTCCCTCGTCGTGCCGCATCGGCAGCTCCTCGTGCCGCAGCAGCCGTTTCAGGTTACTCCGGTGCGTCCAGAGGAGCAGGGTGGGCACGAGCATCGACCAGCCGAAGGTCGGCCAATCATACCGCCCTTCCCGCACGAGCAGGCAGATGGGGAACGCCGCCGCGGCGCAGAGCGAAGCCAGGGCGAAGGTCCGCGTGCCGAGCAGGGCCGCCAGGTAGACCAGGACAACCAGCGACATGGCCTGGGGCGCGATGGCGAACAGCGCCCCGAACAGGGTGGCCACGCCCTTGCCCCCCTGAAAGTGCAGGAAAATCGACTTGACATGCCCGAAAAATGTGGCGAAACCCAGGGTCGCGAGGATCACGGTGTGGGAGAACGGGTGTGGCCCGCCGTGCATCGCCAGCCAGCGGGCCGCCAGCGCCACCGGGATGAATCCCTTCATCAAGTCTATCGCCAGCACGAGGAACGCCCAGCGCAGCCCGAGCAGCCGGTAGACATTCGATGCGCCGGGGTTGCCGCTGCCCTCGCGGAAGATGTTCACCCCGTTGAGCCGGGCGACCAGGACCGCGGTGGGGAAGGAGCCGACCAGGTACCCCGGCACGATGACGAGAAGCAGGATCGCCATATGCTCTCCTATCGCCGTTCGATGCGCCCGATGCGCAGCGCGGGGATGCCCGAAGCCATGGCGTGCAGGATCAACTCCTTGCTGCGCCCGGGGTCGATCGCCATCACCCACCCGATGCCGAGGTTGAAGCTGCGGCGCATCTCCTCGAGGGGCACTTCGCCGAGCTCCATGATGCGGCGGAACAGGGGCGGGATCGGCCAGCCGTCCCACTCGATTAGGGCGCGCAGGTCCTCCGGGATGATGCGCGCCACGTTGCCCTCGATGCCGCCCCCGGTGATGTGCGCCATCCCGTGCACCGGCAGGCCGCGCTCCAGCCAGTGCGCCACCGCGGGCCGGTAGCAGCGGTGGGGCGCGAGCAGCGCCTCGGCGAGAGGCGCCTCGAGACCCTCCAGCTTCGCATCGGGCGCCAGTCCGGCCTTGTCGATCAGCACCCTCCGCGCGAGGGAGTAGCCGTTCGTGTGCAACCCGGAGGAGGCCAGCCCGACCAGCAGGTCGCCCTCGCGGATCGCCTCGCCGGTGATCATCTTCGCGCGGTCGACCACCCCGACGATGGTCCCGGCGAGGTCGTACGCCTTCTCCCGGTAGACGTCGGGCATCTCGGCGGTCTCCCCGCCGATGAGGGCGACTCCCAGGTCGCGGCAGGCGTCCGCCAGGCCCCCGATCACCTCCTCGGCGGTGTCCACGTCCAGCTTGCCGCAGGCGTAGTAGTCGAGGAAGAAGAGGGGGCGCGCGCCGCAGGTGAAGATATCGTTCACGCAGTGGTGGACGAGGTCGCGGCCGATGTTGTCGTGGCGGCCCGCCCAGGAGGCGACGAGGGTCTTGGTTCCGACCCCGTCCGTGCTGGCGATCAGCACCGGGTCTTCGTACCCCTCGAACAGCCCCTTGAAGGCGCCGCCGAACAGCCCGAGGTCCGCCAGCACCTCCGGGCCGAAACCGGCGCGGACGCGGGGTTTGATCCGCCGGACGAGCTCCTCGCCGGCGTCGATGTCCACGCCCGCGTCACGATAGGTGGTGGCTGCCATGCTGACCGCCTTTCTCTTGCCTGCCGCCGCTCCGGGGAAGCCGCGCCGCGGGAATTGTCGAAAAACGACCGCCGGGGAGCCTCCCGCCGGGGATCTCCCGGTTCCCATCGCTGCCGCGCCGTAAAAAACGCCGCCCGGGGCGGCGTGGTACCGAGGGAGGGACTCGAACCCTCATGAGCGATGAAGCTCGGCGGATTTTGAGTCCGCTGCGTCTACCAATTCCGCCACCTCGGCCTGGTGGATCGATTCAGGTGAACCGGTCCACAAGTGCTCCGTTCCCCATGGTTCGTGGTTTCCGGGTGCGCCGCCGAATATAGGAACGGCGGGTGGACCGGAGCCACCCCGGCGCGGTGTCTCGCGCGGCGGGCGGGTAGCCGCGGTTCCCCGGCCCGGGGTACTCGGAGTTGAGCCCTGAAGCGCCCCCCCGGCTTCAGCCGCGGTACTCCGGCAGCTCCGCCTCGGCGAGGGGCGGGAAGAGCCGGTCCTTTCCACTGAGCATCGGCTCATCGAGCGGCCATTCGATGCCGATTTCGGGGTCGTTCCACAGCACCCCGCGTTCATCCTCGGGGAGGTAGAGTTCGGTGCATTTGTAACTGAAGATCGCGGTTTCCGAGAGGACGCAGAACCCGTGCGCCATGCCGGGCGGAATCCAGACCTGGCGCTTGCTGCCGCCGTCCAGCCGCGTCCCCACCCAGCGGCCGAAGGTGGGCGAACCGCGGCGGATGTCCACCGCGACGTCGAACACCTCCCCGAGCACCACCCGGACGAGCTTTCCCTGCGGATGGTGGAGCTGGTAGTGCAGGCCGCGAAGCACGCCCCGCCGGGAGAGGCTCTCGTTGTCCTGCACGAAGGGTCCCACGATGCCGAGTTCGCGGTACCGCGGGTCGTGCCAGGTTTCGAGGAAGTAGCCCCGCTCATCCCCGTACACCGGGGGTTCGAGGACCAGGACCCCTTCGATCGCGGTGGTGAGAATCTTCATTGCAACGCTCCGTTACACCTGCGCAATTCGTGCCTTCTACCAGCCTGTCGGCGTTCTATTTCGGCACCCTCACGAGCAGCGTCAACCCCAGGGCGGCGAAAACGAGGTTCCCCAGCCAGGCGGCGAGCAGGGGCGGGAGGATCTCCTTGTAGCCGAGGACCTTGCCGGTCTGCATGAGTGCGAAGTAGATGAAGGAGATCAACAGGCTGAGGGTGATGCCGAAGATCACCCCGCTCCGCTGCCGCACCGCCGACACCGGCACCGCGAAGAGGATGATGATGAACCCGGCGAAGGGGAGCGCCACCTTGCTGTGGATGTCCACCTGCCAGCGGTTCACCCGCCCGCCTGTCTTCCGCAACCGTTCGACGAACGCCCGCAGGTCCGTCATCCCCATCTCCTCCGGCTCGACCTTCAGCTCGATCATGTCCTCGGGCCGGATGTCCAGCTCGATACGGGTACGGTCGAGTTCCCGGATTCGCTCGCCTTCGGGGGAGAACGTCCTGATGACGGCGTCCTTCAGCACCCAGCCGGAGCCGTCCCAGCTCATCTGCCGGGCGCTGATGCGCTCGCGGACCCGGGCGGCGCGAAAGCGGAACAGGTCCACCCCGTACCCGACCTTCGTCTTCGGCTGGTACACATCGAGGTGGAGGACCCGGTCCGGGCCGTCCTGCAGGTATACCTGTCCCTGCTCGGTTATCCGCCAGTCGCGCTTGAGCTGCACCTTGGAGCGCCAGATCGACAGCCGCTGGTGGTTCGTCTCGGGGACCACCGACTCCCCCCACCAGAAGGCGAACGCGCTGAGCATCAGCCCGATGAGTCCGAGGGAGACGAGGTGCCGGTAGAGCGGGACCCCGGAGGCGGTCATCGCCATCAGCTCGTTGGAGTTGGTCAACCCGCCGATGCAGAACATGGTCGCGAGGAGCACCGCCACGGGGAAGGTGACATACAGGATGTACGGGATGTACAGCAGGTAATAGTGGAAGATCTCCACCTTCGGCACGCCCTTGTCGAGGAACTTGTCGAGGTTCTCGATGGGGTCGACGACGAGGTAGATGGCCAGCGCGGCGAACAGGGAGAAGAAGAAGAACTGGAAGAAGCGCCGCGCGATGTAACGGTCCAGGCGGTTCATGCCTCCTCCCCGCCGCCGGGTGGACGCCCGGCCCCGCCGCCGCCGGCCCCGCTTCCGGGCCCCCCCCGCCCCTCACCCGGCGCCGCTTCCCCGCGGTCCGCCTCGCCGGCGCGATGTTCATCGCTCTCCCTCCGCTGCGCCTCCGCGCGGGCCAGCGCATCCACGGTCTCCGTGGTGAGCGCGCTCCAGCCGCCGAGATCCGGGGCTTCCTCGGCTTCGCGCCGCAGGCGCCAGCGGAAACGGAACACCGTGTGCTCGCGCATCTCGATGCGGATGAGGAGAATTCCGCCGAGGACGAGGAGGATGTTCGGGGTCCACATCGCCAGCCAGGCGGGCACGACGCCGCGGTCCCCCAAGTCCTCCCCCCCGATGAGGAAGCTCCAGTAGACGAGAAAGAAGAACACCGAGAGCGCCCCGGAGACCCCGAGCCCGCCCTGGTGGAGCTTGATCCCGAGCGGCGCGCCGACGAGGACGAAGACGATCGCCGCGGCGCTGATCGCGAACTTCTTGTGATACTCCACCTTGTAGCGGTTGATCTGCCGCCGGTAACGGTCGCGGTTCTCCCGCTTGTTCAGCTCGTCGATCCGCCGTCTCAGCCCGGCGAGTCCCAGTTCACGGTCGCCGCGGTACCCCTGGTCGCGGCGGCGCAGCAGTTGGTCGGGAGCGTTGATCCGGAAGAGCGCTTCGCGGAAACGGAGGATCTCGTAGGAGTCCGGCTCGTCCCGCTTCAACTGGTGAATTTCCCCGGACCAGAGGCGGAAATGGTACATCCCGAGGGTGTCGACGAAGGTCAGCCGCCCGCTGTCCGCGACCACGGTGGCGGGCTGCGAGGCGCTGCTCTCATCGAACAGGGTCACATTGAGCAACAGGTCGCGCCGGGGATCGATGCGCTTGACGAGCATCGTCTGGCGCGGAAGGTCGCGTGTGAAAATCCCCTCCCGCACGGCGATGTTCGGCTTCTTCCGCCGGATGGAAGTCATCAGCAGCTTGTTCCGGTGGTTCATGTCGGGGAGGATACGGTCCTGGAAGTAGAGGGTGAAGGCCCCGACGAGCAGCCCGGCCAGCAGCACCGGCCGGACCAGGCGGAGGACGCTCACCCCGCTCGCCTTGAGGGCGATGATCTCACGGTCGCCCGCGAGCCGCCCGAAGGCCATCAGGTTCGCCACGAGGACGCTCATCGGCACCGCGAGGGTCAGGATCCACGCCAGGTTGAGGAAGAAGAACTCGAAGACCACGCCGAGGCTGAGCCCGGACCCGACGATGCGCCCCAGCATCCTCAGCGCCAGGTTCAGCGTGAAGAGGAACATGATCAGCGACATGCTGATGAAGAAGGGAGCGATGTGCTCCCGCACGATGTAGCGGTCCAGCTTTCCCATGCTCGCAAACCCGGAGTACGGTCGGCGCGGCTGATAACAGGACAGATAATATACATCGACGGATACAGCGTGAACGTTCCCACCCGGGTTCCATCCGCCCGGCGGCGAGACGGCATCGTGTTCCGTCCCGCGTGAACCGGCGGCTCCACGGACGGGAGGCAAGGGATCATTCCGCTTGCCGGGGGCCGCGCGGGGGTGTAATTTTTTGCGCGGACTAACTATGGATACTGCATGCAATCCCACCGCCAGCCGGTTTCCCCCTCGGCGGAAGAATACCTGCTGACCCTTTTCCGGCACGAGTCGATCGGAGAGGCGCTCGGAACCAACCGTCTCGCGAGGCTGTTCGGGGTCAAGGCGCCCTCGGTCACCGGGATGCTGCGCAGGCTGCGGCAGCGCGGCTGGGTGTGGTACCAGCCCTACCGCCCGCCGTCGCTCACCGAAGAGGGCCGCCGTGTCGCCGTGCGCCTGATCCGCCGTCACCGCCTGCTGGAGACCTATCTCGTCGAGGTGCTCGGATTTCCCTGGGACCGGGTGCATGATGAGGTGCAGATCCTCGAACATGCCGTCAGCGAACAACTGATGGAACGCATCGCCGACAAGCTGGGGCACCCTTCGTACGACCCGCACGGAGACCCGATCCCGGACGCGGAAGGGAACATACCGGAGACATCGCACCTGCCGGTGGGTAAGCTTCCGGAGGGCGGCGAGGCGGTGCTCAGCCGGGTGGACAACCGCCGCTCGGCGCTGCTGGCGGAACTGGGCGATGCCGGCGCTTTTCCCGGCGTGCGGCTGCGCCGGATGGCGGACAGCGAGGGCGCGCTGGTGTTGCGAATCGGGGAGAAAACCATCCATCTCTCGCAGGAAGCCGCCGATCTGATCTGGGTGTCGCCCGCCTGACAAATCGGGGTGCGTCCCGGGTGCTCGCACCCGGGACGGGTACTATCTCCCCGGCCGGGTGGCCCGGGACTCCTGCCTCCCGCTCGCCACGTCGTATCCCGGCGCTTCGGGAGGAGGCCGGGTGGCCCGGGACTCCTGTCCTCCGCAACTCTGCGAAGGAGGGTGGACCGGGTCTCATGCCGTGCGTCCGGCGTGTGCCGGCGGCGGCCGTCTCACGGGCCGAAGATGAAACGAAGGACTTCCCATCACCGCCGTCCCGGGCGAAGAAACCGCCCGGCCCAGGCCGTCATTGAAGCGGACGCCCTCGACGCCGCCCGGCGGGCGGTGCTCGCCCTCTTCGAGGGGCGCGGGGGGCAGGCACTCCGCACCACGGACATCGTGCGCGAGTTGGCGGACACGGCGCGCGAGGCGCGCGAGGTGCGCGGCGCGGTGGCCTCGCTGCTGGAGCGGGGCCGGCTGCAGCGGGTGAAGGGACGGCGGGTGCGCCTCAATTCGGAGGTGCCGGACCTCGTGCGGGGCCAGGTCCGCCTCGCCGAGGCGGGGTTCGGGTTTCTCCGGCCGGAGACCGGCGGCGAAGACCTGTTTCTCTCCCGCTCCCGGCTGCGCGGGGCGCGCAACGGCGACCGCGTGGAAGCGCTGGTCACCGGCGCCGGGCGTTGGGGCCACCCCCAGGGGCGGGTGCTGCGCGTGCTGGAGAGGGATGACACCCCGGTGATCGGCCGGCTGATCACCTTCTCCGGGGGCGGTGGCCTCGTCTACCCGGACAACCCGCGCATCCCCGGGCCGGTGCGAATCGGCGCGCCCAACCTGCGCGGCGCGGTGGAGGGCGACCGTGTCCAGGTCGTGGTGAGCGACTGGGGGTCGGGAGGGCGGCAGCCCGCCGGACGGGTGGTGCGGGTGTTCGGCCGCGAGGACGACCCGCGTGCCCGTTTCCACGCCCTCGCGGCGCAGTTCAAGTTCCGCGAGGCCTTCTCCGCCGCCGCGCTGGAGGAGGCCGATCGCGCGGAGGGCGCGATTCCCGCCGCCGAACTCGCCGCGCGGGAGGATCTGCGCGGGGAACTCGTCATCACCATCGACCCCGAATCGGCCCATGATTATGACGACGCCCTCAGCCTGCGCAGGCTTCGGGGCGGGCTGTACGAGCTCGGTGTGCACATCGCCGATGTGAGCTGGTACGTGCGCGAGGAGGGCGCGCTGGACGAGGAGGCGCGGGCGCGCGGCACCTCGGTCTACACCAGCCATGGCGTCCTGCCGATGCTGCCCGAGCGCCTCTCCTCGGACCTGTGCAGCCTGCGAGAGGGCGAGGACCGCCGGACGGTGAGCGTCCTGCTCACGGTCACACGGGACGGGGAGATCATCGGCGCGCGCCTCGCCCGCAGCGTGATCCGCAGCCGGAAACGCTGCACCTACCGCCAGGTGCAGGGGTGGATCGAGGAGGCCGGGGGGCGCTGGGGCGATGAGCTGCCGCGCTGGCGGAAGGACAGCCTGATGGTGTTCATCGCGCACCTCGCCGCCCTGGCGCGATCCCTGCGGGAGCGGCGCTTCGCGGCGGGCGGGGTGAACCTGGACGTACCCGAATACGAGGTTCTGCTGGACGAAGACGACAGGGCGGCGGGAATCGCCGAAAGACCCGTGTACGAGTCGAACCACCTCGTCGAGGAGTGCATGCTCGCCGCCAACCGCGCGGTCACCGAGTATGCCGTCCGCCGGCGCGGCGCGGGACCGAAGGCGTTCATCTACCGTGTCCATGCGAACCCCGACCCGGAGCGGATCGAGGAGTACGCCGCCTTCGTCGAGGCGCTGGGGGTCGAGTGGCCCTTCGGCAAGCGGCGCGAAGAGCTGCCCGCGAAGGCCCTGAACGAGTGGCTCGCCTCCCTCGGGGACCACCCGCTGATCCCGGTGCTTCGCATCCATGCCCTGCGGGCGATGGCGAAGGCGGAATACTCCACCGAGAACATCGGGCATTACGGCCTCGGGTTCCCGCTGTACACCCACTTCACCAGCCCCATCCGCCGCTATCCCGATCTGCTCGTCCACCGCATCCTCCTCGACCACCTCGAGGGGACCGCGAGGTACGGCGCGGAGAAGGAAGAAGAGCTGGAGCGCAGCGCCCGGCTCGCCAGCGAACGGGAGCGGGCCGCGCAGGAGATGGAGCGGGCCAGCCTCGCGGCGCGGCAGGCGGAGTATTTTGCGCGTCATGTCGGCGGGGTGTTCGACGGGCTGGTGACCGGCGTGATTCCGAAGGGCTTGTTCGTCGAGATCGTGAACACCGGCGCGCGCGGCTTCCTCCCGGCGGAGGACCTGGGGGCGGTCTATTTCGACCGCGTGCTGCACGCGTTCGTCGAGGTGTCCGGCGCGGGGTTGTGGCGGCCGGGCTCGCGGATGAAGGTAAAAGTCATCGCGGCGGACGAGGCGATGGGCCGGATCGACCTCGTGCCCGCCGGGGAAGAGTAGGAGGGGAGAATGCGCTATTTCCTCACCAGGTGGTTCGTGCTCACGCTGGCGGTGCTGACAACCGCCTATATCATTCCCGGGATCGTGGTCAGCGGGCCGCTGGCCGCGATGATCGCCGCGTTGGTCCTCGGGCTGGTGAACGCGTTCATCCGGCCGCTGCTGGTGCTGCTCACCCTGCCGTTCACCCTCATCAGCTTCGGACTCTTCCTGATCGTGCTGAACGCCCTGCTTCTCTACCTCGTGGCGGCGCTGGTGGATGGATTCTTCGTCGTCGGTTTCGGCTGGGCGATGATCGGCTCGCTGCTGATCTCCCTCATCAGCTCGCTGATCAACGTCCTGATCCGCGCGGGGGAGCGGAAGCACTGAGAATGGCGGAGGGGCGGCAGCGGGCAGCCCGGGAGCGACTGCCGCGCCATAGCCAAAGGCGAGGGTAGGACTGCATCCCGGGAAAACGTTGGTAGGGGCACGGCGCGCCGTGCCCCCACAAACCCGTCCTG
>CAYOKT010000066.1:0-15700 GCA_964404605.1 uncultured bacterium | reverse complement strand
AGCTGACAGGGCCACCCGTCAAAAAACAGGTCTGCAACGGCAGGGCACGGTACGCCGTGCCCCTGCAATTTCGGGCGGCAAGGGGTGGCCAGGGGGGAGGAGAGGGAAAGCGGGCGGCTTGTGCCACCCGGGCCCATCGCTTACATTGCACGCCGTCGCGGCTGCACGGCCGGCGGCCGACGGTGAAGAATTCCCGGAAGGATCGGTTGAATGGCGCGCGCGCAAAAGAAACTGACCAAGAAGGACCTGCGCCAGGACCCGTTGATGAAAGCGGTGTCCGAGGCGCAGGAAGTGGTGCAGGTGCATGGCCGCAAGATCGGGATCGGCACGGCGTTCCTGGTGGTGGTCATCCTCGCAGTCCTGCTGTTCGCTTCCATGCGGAATTCCGCCAATCGCGAAGCCCTGATCGCCGTCGCCCAGGCGCGTCAATCGTACATGACGAGCAGCATCGACAGCGCGCGCGTCGATCTCCAGGCCATCGTCGACCGGTACAAGGGCACCCAGGGCGGCGGAGAGGCGCTCTTCAGCCTCGCCGAGATCGCCCTCATGGAGAGGCGGTTCGAGGACGCGCTGGACCTGTACCGACAGTTCATCAAGCGGTATCACATCGACCCCCTGCTGAAGCTCGCCGCGATGGAGGGAGAGGCCACCGTGCTGGAGGACCTCGGGCGGTTCGAGGAGGCGGCGGAGAAGTATGATCGCCTTGTGAAGGAAGACGGGTTCGGCTACGTCGTTCCCCTTGCCCTGTACCACGCGGGGAGATGTTATGCCTCCCTGGGGAAGATGGATCTGGCCCGTGAGCGATACCGGAAGGTGGTGGAAGAGTACAAGGATGCCCCGATCCGCGCGGACGCGGAGCGGGAGCTGGTACACACTGAGATTCTCAAGGATCTCGAGGGATAGCAGGGCGGAACCCTCTTGACACAATGCTTTGCAGGATGTAGCTTGCGTTGTTACAGGAGTGGGTGAGCGCCCACTCTTTTCTTTGATAGGAATCGAATCGTGCTCACCCCCGAAGAGCTGTCCAGGCTGGTGTCCCCCCTGCTCGAGGACGGTGATTTCGTCCTGCTCGGTGTTCAGGTTCGAGGCATCGGTCCCCGCCCCCACTTCATCTTCACCCTCGACCACCGACAGCGGGATGTAGGCCTGGAGGACTGCGCGGTGTGGTCCCGCCGCTTCGAGGAGCTGCTGGACCTGAGGGATGACCTGCCGCGTTCCTATGCGCTGGATGTCACCTCGCCGGGCGTGGGACACCCGCTCAAAGAGGAGTGGGAGTTCCGCAAGAACGCCGGGCGGGAGTTGAAGCTGACCCTGCGCAGGGAGGGCGGCGAGGACGGGGGCGGAACGGAAACCCGCACACTCCGTCTTGAGCGGGTGGAAGCGGGCACATTGGTGTTTGACGACGGTTCACGCATCCCCCTGGATGCCGTGATCGAAGCAAAGGTCGCCCTGCCCTGGTAAGGCTCGGCGGGAGAAAAGTCGAATGAATCAAGCGGTTGTCGAAGCGATCTCGCAGATCATCCGGGAGAAGAACATCGACAGGGAAACCTTCCAGGAGATCATCGAGCAGGTTTTCCTGAAGGCGATCGAGAAGAAGTACGGCAGCAGCGAAAACTTCACCGTCATCTTCAACCTCGACAAGGGTGACATCGAGATCTACGCCGACAAGGAAGTCGTGGCGGACGGCGAGGTCGAGGATCCCGCGACCCAGATCGAGTTGTCGAAGGCGCGGGAGACGGACCCCGACCTGGAGGTCGGCGACGAGTTCGTCGAGGTCATCGATTACAACTCGTTCGGCCGCAGGCTGGTCATCTCCGCCAAGCAGAACCTGATCCAGAAGATCAAGGAGATCGAGAAGCAGAACCTGCTCGAGGAGTATTCCCAGCGAGTCGGCGAGATCGTTATCGGGGATGTCCACCAGATCAACAAGTACGAACTCCGCATCAACATCGACAAGACGGAAGCGGTGATGCCCGCCGCCGAGCAGATCTACAACGAGCGGTACCGTCGCGGGCAGACGATCAAGGCGATCATCATCGACGTGCGCGAGACGAGCCGCGAGCCGGAGATCATCGTCTCCCGCCGCAGCCCGCTCTTCGTGAAGCGGCTGTTCGAGCTCGAGGTGCCGGAGATCTACGACAACATCGTCGAGATCAAGGCCATCGCCCGTGAAGCGGGCGACCGGACCAAGATCGCGGTGATCTCGAACGACCGGCGCGTGGACCCGGTCGGCGCCTGTGTCGGGATGAAGGGCGTTCGCATCCAGGCGATCGTCCGCGAGCTGAACAACGAGAAGATGGATATCATCCACTACACGAACGACCGCGAGCTGATGGTGCGGCGTTCGATGGCGCCGGTGATCCCGATCGAGATTATCTTTCACGATCCCGAACCGAGGGTGACGGTCGTGATCCCCGACGACCAGATGTCGATGGCCATCGGCCGGAGGGGGCAGAACATCCGGCTGGCCTGTGAAATTACCGGCTACCAGATCGAGCCGATCAAGGAGAGCGAGTATTACATTGAGGAACTGGCCCTCAGCGAAGTGGAGGAACTCTCCCCCGCGATGTTGCAGAAACTGCTGAACGCCGGTTACTCCACGGCGGACGAGGTGCTGGACGCCGGTTTGGAGCGGTTGGTTCAGATCCCCGGGATCGGGGAGAAGACGGGCCAGAAGGTGCTCGACATTCTGGGTACCTACTTCGAGTGAGGGCAGGGACCGAACTTCGGCCCTGCCAGGGATGGAGGTATTGTTGGCGGCGAGGAAAACCCGCAAGCTCTTTCAAGTGGCCAAGGAGCTGAAGCTCGCCACATCCACGTTGACCGATGAGCTGATCGATCTGGGCTACGAAGTGTCAAAGGCCCAGATGACGCCGATCGACGACGAGATGTACGGCAAGCTGCTCGAGCGGCTGGCGCCCGAAAAATGGGCGGAATTGCAAGCCGAGGCCGAGCGTGACGCGGCCGAGGAGCAGGACCGCTCCGCCCAAAAGTTCCGCGAGGAAGAGCTGCAGCGGATTCTGGAAAGCGATCCCAAGGAGACGGAAAAAGCCGGAGCCGCCAAACCGACTCCCTTCGTCCGGCACCTGGAGCCCGACGAGGTGATCCCCACCGCCGGCGTGGACGGCGCCACGATGGAAGCCGCCTCCGGAGGCGGGGAATCCGGGGAGGAAATCGTCGCGGAAGCGCCGCCCGTCCGACCCGCCGAAACCGTGGCGACCGGTGAGCGGGAGGAGACCGAGGCTCCACCGGAGACAGTCCGTGGGGTCGCGGTTCGCGGCGCGGTGAGCAACGACGACATCCTCACCTTCACTCCTCCGCCGCCTCCCCCGCCACCCCCCGCGCCCGTCGTGGAGGCGCCGAAACGCGAAGACCACCGCCCCGCCAAGGAAGAAGAGACCGAGAAGCCGAAGCGGAAACGCAAGCGCAAGCGCCGGCCGGAGGAAGAGCGTCCGAAGGCGGGCGCCGGCGCCGGCGGCTGGGTGAGCACCGGCGAGGCCGGCGGGAGCAAGAAACGCCGCAAACGCGATAAGCGCAAGAAGGTCGACGAGAAGGAGGTCCAGGAATCCATCCGTCAGACGATGGCGGCCATGGAGGAGACGGGCCGGCGGAAGAAGAAGAAGCGCCGCATCGAGCCGCAGGTCGGGATGGTGGACGAGGAGAGCAACCTCCTCAAGATCACCGAATTCATCTCCACCGCGGAGTTGGCCGGCTTGCTGGAACTTCCCGTGACCGACCTGATCCGTGAATGCCTGATGCTGGGGCTGCGGGTGACGATCAACCAGCGCCTCGAGCATGACACCATCCAGCTCCTCGCGGAGGAGCACGGCTACAGCGTCGAGTTCATCGACCAGTTGGAAGAAGAGCACCTGCTCGAGGAGTCCGAGGAGGAGGAGGAAGCGGGCGAACTCGAACCCCGTCCGCCGGTGGTGACCGTGATGGGTCACGTGGACCACGGGAAGACCACCCTGCTCGACCACATCCGTCACACCCGCGTCGCCGAGGGGGAAGCCGGCGGCATCACGCAGCATATCGGCGCCTACGAGATCGAGCATGCCGGGAGGAAGATCACCTTTCTCGACACGCCCGGTCACGAGGCGTTCACCGCGATGCGCGCGCGCGGCGCACAGACCACGGACATCGTCGTCCTCGTCGTGGCCGCGGACGACCAGGTGATGCCGCAGACCATCGAGGCGATCGATCATGCGAAAGCCGCCGGTGTGCCCATCGTGGTCGCGATCAACAAGATGGACAAGCCGGGCGCGAACGCGGAGAAGGTGCGCCAGCAGCTCGCCGACCACGGCGTCCTCGTCGAGGAGTGGGGCGGCGAAGTCCAGTCGGCGGAGGTCTCGGCGAAGACCGGGGCGGGGATCGACGACCTGCTCGAAAAGATCCTCATCGCCTCCGAGCTGCTCGACCTGAAGGCGGTCCGCGAAGCCCCGGCCCGCGGTGTGGTGATCGAATCACGCCTCGACAAGGGGCGCGGGACGGTCTGCACGGTGCTGGTGCAGCGGGGAACGCTGCATGTCGGTGATGTCTTCGTCGCCGGGCCCTACTTCGGGCGCGTGCGCGCCATGTTCGACGAGCACGGCGACAAGGTGAAGGAGGCCGTCCCCGGCCAACCGGTGCTGATCACCGGCTTCGAGTCCGCGCCGCACGTCGGGGATCATCTCGTCGTCTTCCAGAACGAGCACGAAGCGAAAGAGCTCGCCGGCCGCCGCCAGCTTCAGATTCGGGACCAGGAGATGCGCCTGCGCGAAGGTGTCGGCAAGGGAGACCTGCTCCAGGCCATCGACGGCACCGAGTACCGCGAGTTGCGGCTGGTGATCAAGGGCGATGTGGATGGTTCGGTCGAGGCGATCGCGGACAGCCTGATGCGCCTCTCCTCCGACGAAGTCGGGGTGAAAATCATCCACCGCAGCGTCGGCCCGATCAACGAATCCGACATCCTTCTCGCCAGCGCCTCCAAGGCGATGGTGATCGGCTTCAACGTCCACCCGAACCTGAAAGCGCGGGAGCTGGCCCAGCGGAACGACGTACACTTCCAGACATACCGCGTGATCTACGAGCTGATCGAGGACATCAAGGAGATCCTGAAGGGGATGTACCGGCGCGAGACCGCCGAGGAGGTGGTCGGTACGCTCGAGGTGCGCAACCTGTTCAAGATCTCCCGCATCGGCACCATCGCCGGATGCTACGTCCTCCAGGGCAAGATCGAGCGGACCAACCAGGTCCGCATCCTGCGGGACGGCACGGAAGTCTACACGGGAACCCTCGAGAGCCTGAAGCGGTTCAAGGAGGATGTTCGGGAGGTGGCGCAGGGCTTCGAGTGCGGGGTGAAGATCGCGGGCTTCAACGATATCAAGGTCGGGGACACCATCGAAGCCTTCGTCATCGTCGAGGTGGACCGCGAGATCGAAGTCGGCTGAGCCGTGGCGGCGATCGGACTGTTGGAGCTCGAGGTTCATCTGCCGCACGCCCGCTCGAGAAAAGACAAGCGGCGGGTGATCCGTTCGATCAAGGATCGCGCGCGCGCCAGGCACAACATCGCCATCGCCGAGGTCGGAGAGGTTGAACGAATTCGCTTCTGCCACCTCGCGGTGGTGACCGTCAGCGGCGCACGGCTTGATGCGGAGAAACGACTGGCTTCGGTGGCTGAGATCGTGGAGCAGACCCCGGAAATCGAGGTCACCGAACGCCGGATGCAATGGTTATGAAGTACCCGAAAAGCAAACGCGCCCACCGCATCGGCGGCGAGCTGCAGAAAGTGCTCGCCGAACAGTTGCGGCGACTGGCGGGAGAACGGTTCCCGGGCGCGCTTATCACCGTGTCCGAAGTTCGTGTGAGTGACGACCTGAAGGTGGCGGCGGTCTACGTTTCCCTTCACGCCGAGCCTCAGGTAACCGGCGAAATACAGAAGGCGATCCTCCGTGCCGCGAGCCGGTTGAAGCGTACCGCCGCGGAAACAGTACGGATGAAGCAGTTGCCTGAACTTCGCTTTGTCTGGGATGACACCATGGAGCGTGCTGACCGGATTGAGCAGTTGCTTGAGCAGATCCGCAACCCCCAATCCCCACCCTCAGAGGAGTCCGGTGGCCTTAGCTGATGTCGCTCGAGAACTGGCCGCCCACGACGATTATCTCGTCACCGCTCATGTGAACCCCGACGGCGATGCGGTCGCCTCGCTGCTCGGCATGGTTTCCCTGTTGCGGGCGATGGGCAAGCGTTGTGTCGCTGTCTGCCAGGACCCGGTGCCGGAGCGGTACCGTTTTCTCCCCCGCTGGGGTGAGATTCAGAACGTCGAAGAGGCGCGCGGGCATGGCCCCTTCCGCTCGGTGGTCGTGCTGGACGCCGGCGAATTCGACCGCATCGGCGAGGTGAAGTCCCTCCTCACCGATGAGATGCCGGTGATCAACATCGACCACCATTTCTCCAACCCGGGCTTCGGCGCCGGGGCGTGGGTGGACACCACCGCCAGCGCCACGGCGGAAATGCTCCACGCCCTGTTCCGGCACTTCAAACTGCTGCCGGACAGCGACACCGCGATGATCCTCTACGTCGGGATCATGACCGACACGGGGCGTTTCCGCTTCTCGAACACCAGCAGCCGTGCCTTCGCGACGGTCGCGGCGCTCGTCGAACGCGGCGCCGACCCGGCCTATGCCGCGGAAAAGGTCTATCACAACACGGACATCCGGGAACTGAAAATCCTCGGGAATGTCCTCCAGCGGATGCAGGTCACCGAGGACGGGCGCATCGCGACCTCCTACCTGACGCTGGACGAGGCGGATGCGGACAGCGAGGGATTCGTCGACCATGTCGCCTCGGTGCGCGGGATCGAGGTCGCGGCCCTGTTGAAACAGGTCCGGAAGGATTATTTCAAGGTCTCCTTCCGCAGTGCCAATGAAATCAACGTGTCCGACATCGCCGGGGTGTTCGGCGGCGGCGGGCACCGGAAGGCGGCGGGCGCCCGTCTCGAGGGAAACCTCGAGGAGGTCCGCCGTAACGTGGTCGAGGCGTGCGAACGAGCGCTCGCGGACCGGGGATAATCCGCACAGAGGGCGGCGCCTGGCTGCTGGTGGACAAGCCCGCGGGGATGACTTCTTTCGATGTCGTCAGGCGGGTGCGGCGGATCACGGGTTACCGGCGCGTCGGCCATGCCGGAACCCTGGACCCGATGGCGACCGGCCTGCTCGTCATCGCCGCGGGAACGGCCACCCGGGAGTTGGGCGACGGGCTGCGGGGCACCAAGCGATACCTCGCCACGGTGCGCCTCGGCGCGGCCAGCCTGAGCGGGGACGCCGACAGCGAGTGGGAGCTGCTGCTCGATGCACTCCCCGAATTCCCGCGGGAGCGCATCGAGCGGTGCCTCGGGAAGATCCGCGCGGCGGGCTCGCAGGTTCCGCCGATGGTCTCCGCCCTCAAGCGGGAGGGGCAGCCGCTGTATCGCCTCGCCCGGCGGGGCTGGTGGCTGGAGCGCGTGGCGAGGCCCGTGGTGTTCGACACGCTGACATTGCGAAACATGAGCCCCGGGGGACGGCTCGAACTCATGGTCGCAGGGGCCGGGGGGCTGTACGTCCGCTCCGTGGCGCGCGACCTCGGCCGGATGCTGGCGCTGCCGGCGCGGCTGGAAGCGCTCCGGCGCACCGCGGCGGGGCCGTACCACGTGAAAGATGCCCTGCCCCTGGACGAACTGGAACAGGCATGGGCGCGGGAAGGCGGATGAAGGTTTTTCACTTCGGCACGGATTCCATCGAGCGGCAGGCTGGCGCTTCGCTGACCCTCGGCACCTTCGACGGGGTGCACCTGGGTCACCGCCATCTGCTCAACCGGGTTCTCGAGGGGAAACACCCGACGGTGGTCACCTTCGAGCCGCACCCGGTGGCCGTGCTCACCGGCCGGCCCGATGCGGTCCCGGTCCTCACACCCCTCGAGGAGAAGCTGCGCAAGCTGGATCTCCTCGGCGTGGAGCGGGTCGTGGTGATTCCCTTCACCCACGAGGTCGCGGCCATCGAGGCGGAGCGGTTCCTGCGGGAGATCCTCATCGACACCATCGGGATGAACCGGCTCGTCGTCGGCTTCAACCACTTCTTCGGCAAGGACCGGCGGGGAAACGTGGAGTTCCTGAGGCGCAAATCCGCGGAGTACGGCTTCGAACTGGTGGTGGTGGAGGCGTTCACCGGGGACGGCGGCAGCGTGGTCAGCAGCACCGGGGTCCGGCGCGCCCTGAGCGAACGACGCCTCGAGGACGCCAACAGCTTCCTCGGCCACCCCTACCGGATGTGCGGTACTGTCATTCCCGGGGACGGCCGGGGCCGGTCTCTCGGGCAGCCCACGGCGAACCTGGAGCCGAAGAACGCCGCGCAGTTGATCCCGGCCGAGGGGGTGTACGCCGTCCGGGTGTATGACGGCGAGAAGAGGTACGACGCCGTCGCCTCCATCGGGCGGAAGACGACGTTCCGGGAAGGCGGGTCGCTGTGTGTCGAGGTACACCTGTTCGACTTCAGCGGCGACCTGTACGGAAAATCCCTCGCCGTGGAGTGGCTTCACTACCTGCGGCCGCAGGAGACCTTCGCCACGGCGGAGGAGCTGGCGGCACAGATGCAGCGTGACGGTGAGGCGGCCCGCGCGATCCTGGCGCGGAACGCATCGCGCGGAGCGCAAGAGGATACAGGTACCACGGGACCACCGGCCCCGTGCAGTTAATGATTTGCCCCCGGCCGCCGGAAACACCGGTCCCGCTGGGGGTACAACGTAAAAGGAGCACGGAAGATGCCTCTTTCCAAGGAAGAGAAAGCCGAGATCATCAAGAAATTCGGCAAGGACGAGAAGGACACCGGGCGGGCGGAGGTGCAGATCGCCCTGCTCACCGCCCGGATCAAGGAATTGACGGAACATTTTCGCACGCACAAGAAGGACCACCATTCCCGCCGCGGCCTGCTGATGCTGGTCGGCAAGCGTTCGCGCCTGCTGAAATACCTGCGGCGGCAGGATGTGGGCAGATATCGCTCTCTGATTCAGGAACTTGGCATCCGACGCTGAGCCCGGAGATTCTGGAGAGGAACGACGAACGCCGTCATGCATCCCGCCACTACAAGATCGGACGGGCCGGCGGCACTTGGAGGAATCATGGTATTACGTAAAGAGATGGAACTCGGTGGCCGCAAACTCGCCATCGAGGTCGGCAAGGTCGCCAAGCAGGCGGACGGCGCGGCGTGGGTTCAATACGGAGAGACGATCATTCTCGCAACGGTGGTCTCCCGGCGGGAGCGAAGCGAGAACACCGACTTCTTCCCGCTGACCGTGGACTATCGCGAGAAGAAGTACGCGGCGGGCAAGGTGCCCGGCGGCTTCTTCAAGCGCGAGGGGCGGCCTCATGACAAGGAGATCCTCAACTCGCGGATGATCGACCGCCCCCTCCGCCCCCTCTTCCCGAAGGGCTACTACCACGAGACCCAGGTGCTGGTCTCGGTGCTGTCGTTCGACGGGGAGAACGAGGGAGACATCCTCGGAACAATCGGCGCCTCCACGGCGCTGCTCATCTCCGACATTCCCTTCAACACCGGCGTCGGGGCGGTGACCGTGGGCCGGATGGACGGTAAGCTGATCCTCAATCCCACCCTGCAGCAGGTCGAGGAGAGCGATCTTCACATCCTTGTCACCGGCACGAAAGAGGCCATTGTCATGGTGGAAGGCGAAGCCCATGAAGCCAGCGAGGAGGTGTTCCTCGAGGCCCTTGACTTCGCCCACGAGAACATCAAGAAGCTGATCGACCTGCAGGAGGAGATCAAGAAGGCGGTCGGCAAGCCGGACCGCGAGTGGGAGCCGGTGATGACCCCCGAGGAGATCACCTCGAAGGTGGTTAAACTGGTCGGCGGACAGGTGGATGAGATCATCCGCATCGCGGAGAAGAGCGAACGCCGCACGGCCGAGAAGGAGCTCGCCGCCCGGCTCATCGAGGAGTTCGGCGAGTCCGCCGAGGGGCAGGAGAAGCTGATCAAGTGGGCGTTGGAAGACCTGATCAAGGATGCGATGCGCAAGCGCGTCCTCGACGAGCGGGTCCGGCTGGACGGGCGGGGGCTGAAGGACATTCGACCGATCTCGGTCGAAACGGGCCTGCTTCCCCGGGCTCACGGCAGCGCCCTCTTCACCCGGGGACAGACCCAGGCCCTGGCCACCTGCACCCTCGGCTCGAAGATGGACGAGCAGAAGATCGACGATCTCGCCCCCGACTACTGGAAGACCTTCATGCTGCACTACAATTTCCCGCCCTTCTCGGTGGGGGAAGTGCGGCGTTTCCTCGCCCCGGGACGGCGGGAGACCGGGCATGGGAACCTGGCGGAGCGGGCGATCAAGGCCGTTCTTCCCGAATGGGAGGACTTCCCGTACACCGTGCGCATCGTCAGTGACATCCTCGAATCGAACGGCTCCTCGTCCATGGCCACCGTGTGCGCAGGATGCCTTTCGGCGATGGACGCCGGCGTGCCGATGAAGACCCCGGTCGCCGGGATCGCCATGGGGCTGATCAAGGAGGGCGACAAGTACGTAATCCTCACCGACATCCTCGGTGACGAGGACCACCTGGGCGACATGGACTTCAAGGTCGCCGGGTCCCGCGAGGGGATCACCGCCTTCCAGATGGACATCAAGATCGCCGGGATTACGCGCGAGATCATGGCGGAAGCCCTCGCCCAGGCGAAGGAGGCGCGGCTCCAGATTCTCGACATCATGGCGGAAGCGCTGCCGGAGCCGCGGCCGGAGATGTCGCCCTACGCTCCGCGCATCCGCTTCCTGAGCATCGATCCGGAGGTCATCGGGCAGGTGATCGGCCCCGGCGGCCGTGTGATCCGCGCCCTGCAGACCGAATACGATGTGAACATCGACATCGACGATGACGGCACGGTGTGCATCTCCTCCCCGAACCAGGACGGCGTCGAGGAGGCGCTGAAGATCATCCAGGGGATCACTTCCGAACCGGAGATCGGCAGCGTGTATGATGCGAAGGTGGTGAAAATCACCGACTTCGGCGCATTCTGCGAGCTCTTCCCGGGCAAGGAAGGGCTGCTGCACATCTCCGAGATCGAACACCACCGCATCAACAGGGTCGAGGACGTTCTCAAGGTGGGCGACAAGGTGCAGGTGAAGCTGATCAAGATCACGCCCGAGGGGAAGCTCGACCTGTCGCGCAAGGCGCTGTTGCCGAAACCGGAAGGGTACGTCGAGAGCGATCAGCGGCCGCGCCACTCCGGCGGCGGGCGCCATCGTGACAACCGCGATCGTCACGGGAGCGGCAAGGGAGGCCAGGGCGGCGGACGCGGCGGGAACGGCGGCCGGCGGTAACCGGAACACGGGGTGCGAACGATGACCGAATCCACCACGGTTCGCAAAACCCGCCTCGACAACGGCCTGCGTGTTGTGACCGAGCGGATGGACACCGTCCGCTCGGTCGCCGTCGGCATCTGGTTCGAGACCGGCTCGCGCGATGAAACCCGCCGGATCAACGGCATCAGCCATTTCCTCGAACACATGGTGTTCAAGGGAACGAAAAAGCGTTCCGCCCTGCGCATCGCGCGCGAAATCGAACAGGTGGGCGGTTATCTCAACGCTTTCACGAGCAAGGAGATGACCGCCTTTTATGCCCATCTCCTCGATGAACACCTGCCCCTGGCGGTGGATGTCCTCGCCGACATGCTCTCCAACTCCCAGTTCCGGGATGCGTGGATCGCGAAGGAAAAGAACGTGATCCTCGAGGAGATCGCCAACGCGGAGGACACCCCCGAAGATGTGGTGCACGATGATTTCCTCGGGCTTCTTTTCCCCCATCACAGCCTCGGGCGGCCGGTTCTCGGCACGCGGAAGACGGTCTCCTCGTTCACCCGGGAGACCCTGATCGACTACTGGGCGCACCATTACGGCCCTTCGCGGTGCGTGGTCGCGGCGGCTGGACGGGTGGACCATGACCAGCTCGTCCGGCTGATCGAAAAGCGCCTCGCCCTGCCCGAGGGAAAACCACGGCGGCGGGGAAAAGCCACTGCGAAGACCGACGGCCGGGAGAACCGGCGGAAGCGCGACATCCAGCAGGCGCACATCTGCCTCGGCTGCCGGGGCTTCAGGTACATGGACGAGCGAAAATATCCCCTCTTCGTGATGAACACCGTCCTCGGGGCGGGGATGAGTTCACGACTCTTCCAGCGGGTCCGGGAGCGCAACGGCCTCGCGTACAGCGTCTACTCGTTCCACGAATCCTTCGCGGATACCGGGGTCTTCGGCATCTACGCCGGGACGGAGGAGTCGCAGATCCCCCGCGCGGAAGAACTCATCCGTGAAGAGCTGGACCGTATCGCCTCCACGCCGTTGAAACCGGTGGAGTTGAAGCGGGCGAAGGACCAGTTGAAAGGGTCCGTGACCCTCGGGCTTGAGAGCTCCTCAAGCCGCATGCATCGCCTCGCCCGGATGGAGATGTACCTTGGGGACTACCTCACCCTCGATGAACTGTTGGCGAGGATCGACAGCGTAAGCACGGAGCAGGTACAGCAGGTGGCAGCAGACCTGTTCCGGGGAGACCTATACACAGCCTATGTGTTACCGTCAGCGGGGAGAACATCATGATCGTAGGGGTACCGAAGGAGATCAAGACGGCGGAGAACCGCGTCAGCATGGTGCCGGTCGGCGCCGAACTGTTGGTGGAGCACGGCCACAGGGTGCTCGTCGAGACGAATGCGGGTGTCGGCAGCAGCTTTACCGATGAGATGTACAGGGAGGCCGGCGCGGAGATCGTCGCCGATGCGGCGGAGGTCTGGAACCGCGCCGACATGATCGTCAAGGTGAAGGAGCCGCTCCCCGAGGAATATCCGCTGATCCGCGAGGGGCAGGTCGTTTTCACCTATTTCCACTTCGCCGCCTCGAAGGACCTGACCCACGGGGTGATGGACCGGAAATGCATCGCCATCGCCTATGAGACCATCGAGGATGAGAACGGCCAGCTCCCGCTGTTGATCCCGATGAGTGAAGTCGCGGGGCGCATGGCGGTGCAGGAAGGCGCCAAGTACCTCGAGTATCACGGCGGAGGCCGCGGCCTGCTGCTCGGCGGGGTTCCCGGAGTCTCACCCGGCGAGGTGGTGATCCTCGGCGGGGGTGTCGTCGGCACGAACGCCGCGATGATGGCCGCCGGACTCGGAGCGAAGGTGACCCTCCTCGACATCAACCTCAACCGTTTGCGTTACCTGAACGAGGTGATGCCCGCCAATGTGGTCACCCTGGCCTCCAACCCGGAAAACATCCGCCAGGGCCTGGTGAAAGCCGACCTGCTGATCGGCGCGGTGCTGATTCCCGGCGGAAAAGCACCCCACCTCGTCACCCGGGACATGCTGCACCTGATGAAGCCCCGTTCGGTGATCGTGGACGTCGCGGTGGACCAGGGCGGCTGCATCGAGACGATCCGCCCGACCACCCACACCGACCCGGTGTACTACGAGGAGGGCGTGCTGCACTATGCCGTGGCGAACATGCCCGGCGCGGTCCCGCACACCTCGACCCTCGCGCTGACCAACGCCACCCTGCCCTATGTCCGCATGCTGGCGGACGAGGGATGGGAAGCGATGTGCAAGCGCAACCCGGGCTTCGCCCTCGGCGTGAACATGCTGGAGGGCAAGCTCACCTGCGAAGCGGTCGCGGAGGCGTTCGACCTCGAGTACACCCCCCTCGACGAGGTGATGGGCTGGTGAGGGAGCCGCTGCGCATTCCCATCCGCCGGCTCCACCCGGAGAAGACCGAGGACATTCCCCTGCCCCGGGCGATGTCGCCCGGGGCGGCGGGGATGGACATCTTCGCGGCGCTGGATGGCGATCTCGTCATCGAACCTGGCGAAACCGTCGCCGTACCCACGGGCTTCGCCATCGCCGTGCCGCCCGGCTATGAGGCCCAGATCCGCCCCCGCAGCGGCCTGGCGATGCGCCGCAGCATCATCGTCCCGAACAGCCCCGGCACGATCGACAGCGACTACCGGGGCGAGGTGCGCATTCTCCTGACCAACCTCTCCCGGAACCGCTTCACCCTCCATCGCGGCGAACGCATCGCGCAGATGGTCGTCGCCCCCGTCGAGCGCGTCCGCTGGGAGGAAACCCCCGCCCTGCCGGACACAACCCGCGGCGAGGGGGGCTTCGGGCACACCGGTGTCTGAGCCGAACCAGCCACCCGTTCTTCTCTACCACAAGGTGGACCCCCGCCTCGAAGCGGGTTTCACCCGGGTCTCACCGGCCGCATTCCGCGCTCATCTCGACTTCCTCGCCCGGCGGGGGGTGCGCGCGCGCTCCCTCTCCGACCTGTTCGACTCCCCGGGCGAGGGTACCCCGCTTGAGGCTTCCTCCGAGCCGAGGCGACATCCGGCCACCCCCTCCGCTCACACCTCCATCGGGCTGACCTTCGATGATGCCTACGAGGGGCTGATCGCCCATGCCCTGCCGCTGCTGGCGGCGCACGGCTTCACCGCGACGGCGTTCCCGCCGGTGGACTACATCGGGCGAGACAACGCCTGGGATGCAGGGCGGTTCGGATTCCGCCGCCGGCACATGGACCGGCAGCAACTGAGGGATTGGATCGCCGCCGGCGGTGAGGTCGGATGCCACGGGGCCGGCCACCGCCATCCCCGCCTGCTGCGCCTGGTGGAACTGCGGCGTGAAGTGATCGATGCGAAGGCGCGCCTCGAGGAGATGATCGGCGAACCCGTGCGCTGGTTCTCCCCGCCCTTCGGCTGGTACGACCGGCCGCTGCTGGATCTGGCCGCGGAGGCGGGCTATGACGGGGTGGCGGTCACCCGGCTGCGCCGCGGCGTTGCCGCGCCGGAGGGGCTGAGGCTGGTGCCGCGCCTGACCGTGTACTGGGGCGATGGCCCGCGCACGCTCGCCGTGAAGCTGAACCCGGCACACCCGCTTCACCGGCTGGAGCTGGCGCGGCTGGCACTGTTCGGCGCCGGGAGCTGGGGCACGGCCGCCGTGCAGGCGGCGCAGCGGTCGCCGCGTCCGACGAGCGGGGGTGATTGACCTGCGGCGTACGTGAGCGTACCTTTGGGGTCGAGGCGCGAACTTCGCACAGGCGGCGCAGATGCGGAAAATGTATTACAGCATCCGTGAAGTGGCCGAACGGATCGGTGTGCCGGCGCATGTGCTGCGATACTGGGAGAGCGAGTTCCCCCAGCTCCGCCCGAAAAAGAACCGCGCCGGGAACCGCACCTACCGTGAAAGCGACATCGAGCTGCTGAGTACCATCCACCGGCTCGTCCACGAAGAGAAGTACACCATCGCCGGCGCGCGCCGACAACTGCGGCAGATCGCCGGCGGAATCGCAGAGGGCGGGAAGGCGGACACCACTGTGCCCGGCCAGTTGACACTCGAAGCGGATCTTCCTCCCACTGCGCCCGCTACGGCCGAGCCGGCGGCGGAAGAGCGGAAACCGCCGTTGCCCCCCATCGAGCGCGACCTGCTGGAAGAGACCCGCCGAACCCTGCGGGAGATCCTCGACTTGCTCGAGTGACCAGCGGACCGGTTCACCTGAATCGATCCCCCGGGCGTTTCCCCTCAGAACGGTGTTGAACTTCCCCGCGTGAAAGGTCTTTGGCCTCCCCGCGTGAGCGGTTTTGAATCTCCCCGGGAGAACGGGGCCGAACGACTGCTTGCTCCCCCCTGCCGGTGGGTCTATATTTCGC
>CAYOKT010000065.1:0-15711 GCA_964404605.1 uncultured bacterium | reverse complement strand
CGCCGTCACTACGGCTCCGCCGTCACTACGGCTCCGCCGTCACTACGGCTCCGCCATCACTATGGCTCGGCCATCACCATGGCTCCGCCGTCACTACGGCTCCGGCGGTCGTCTTGCGGCTTGTTCTCCTTTTCACGTATGTTGCCGCTTTCCGGGCGGCGGGTGGCAGGAATGGACCGGCGAAACCCGCGCCGCGAGCACCTTGAAGTCCCCTGAATCCGCCTTCACCAAAAGCAGGAAACAGGAAGCAGGCGAACGATGAGTCTCAGCCAGGTAGCAAGAGAGATCGCCGAATCACCGACCCTGATGCTCAACGAGCAGGCCCGCCTGCTGCGGGTGAAGGGCGAGCCGGTGATCCACCTCGGCGCGGGGGAGCCGAAGAACCGCGCTCCCATCGCGGCGATTCTCGGCGCCGCCGCGAAATTGCGGGAAGGGGACATCAAGTACACCCCCACCGAGGGCATCCCCTCCCTGCGGCAGGCGATCATCCGGTACACCGAAGAGCAGTACAACAAGCTGATCGCGCCGGAGAACGTCCTCGTCTCCAACGGCGCGAAACAGGCGTTGTGGAACCTGCTCTACACCCTGCTCAACCCGCAGGACGAGGTCATCATCCTCGCCCCCTACTGGGTCAGCTACCCGGAGATGGTGAAGATGATGTACGGCGTCCCGGTGATTGTCACCCCGGAGGACGGCAGCTTCCATCCCCGGATGGAGGACATCGTCCAGATGGTCGGCTCCTACACCAAGGCGATCATCGTCAACAGCCCGAACAACCCCTCCGGGGTGCTCTACTCGCGGGAGTTCATCGCCGAGCTGGTGGAGTTCTGCGAGCAGAAGGGGATCTGGCTGATCTCCGACGACATCTACCACCAGCTCATCTTCGACGGCAAGCAGTGGCCTTCCCCGTACGATTTCACCTCGAAGCATATCGAGGACACGCACGTGATCACGATCAACGGGGTCTCGAAACTCTACGGGATGACCGGGTTCCGCATCGGCTGGGTCGTCGCCCCTCGCAAGCTGGTCGAGATCATGATCAACGTCCAGGCGCAGACCACCTCCACCGCTTCTTTGCTGGTGCAGGCCGCCGCGACGGGGGCGCTGACCGGCGTTCAGACCGCCGTCGACGGGCTGCGGGAGATGCTCCAGAACAACCGTGACGTGATGATGCAGGAGCTGAAGACGCTCACCGGGGTGAGTTGCCGGGTGCCGGACGGCACCTTCTACTGCCTGCCCGATTTCCGGGCGTACAGCGAGGATTCCCTCGCCCTCTCCCGCCTGATTCTCGAGAAGGCGATGGTGGTCACCGTGCCCGGGGTGGAGTTCGGGATGGAGGGGCACCTGCGGCTGAGCATCTGCGGCTCGGTGAAGGACATCAAGGAAGGCATCGAACGGATCAAGTGGGTGATCGACCCCGACTCGCCGAACGAACTCTACATCGGCGAGAAGAAACTCGTGAGGGACTGGCTGTGAACAACCTGCTCAACATCAAGACGCCGGCCGAACACGAGGCGGGGGAGCTGGCGAGCGACCTCGGGGTCAAGATCCACGGCCTGATGAACCTGCGGAAGGTGTACTGGAACCTGCCGGCGGAATCGCTGTACGAGGAGATCGTGTTCCGCGGCGAGGGGCGGCTGACCCATGGCGGCGCGCTGGTGGTCGAGACCGGCGGACACACCAGCCGCGCGGCCAACGACAAGTTCATCGTCCGCGAACCGGACAGCGAGGGGCATGTCTGGTGGGGGGAGTATAACCGTCCCTACCCGCCGGAGCTGTTCGACGAGCTGCACCGGCGGCTGAACGGGTACCTGCAGGGGCGGGACCTCTTCGTGCAGGATGTCTATGCCGGCGCCGATCCGCGCTACCGGGTCGCGGTGCGGATCATCACCGAGCTCGCCTGGCAGAGCCTCTTCGCGCGCAACATGCTGATCCCCCCGGCGAGCGCGGACGAGTACAAGCAGTTCGTCCCGGAGTTCACCCTCATCGCCGCGCCCGATTTCAAGGGTATCCGCCAGATCGACGGCACCCACTCGAACACCTTCATCGCCCTCAACTTCACGGAACGGCTGGGGTTGATCGGCGTTTCCCGGTACGCCGGGGAGATCAAGAAATCCATCTTCACCCTGATGAACTACCTGCTCCCGCTGGAGAACGTGCTCAGCATGCACTGCAGCGCGAACGTCGGCGCGAAGGGCGACTCCGCCCTCTTCTTCGGCCTCTCCGGCACCGGCAAGACCACCCTCTCCGCGGACCCGAAACGGCGGCTGATCGGCGACGATGAGCACGGCTGGTCGGAGGAGGGGATCTTCAACATCGAGAACGGGTGCTATGCGAAGGTGATCATGCTCTCCGCCTCGGCGGAGCCGCAGATTTTCGCCTGCACACGGAAGTACGGCACCATCCTCGAAAATGTCATCTTCGACCCGGTCACGCGGAACATCGACCTCGATGACGACTCGCTCACCGAGAACACGCGCGCGAGCTACCCGCTGACCTACATCAGCAACGCCGTCCCGGAGAAGATGGCCGGGCACCCGAAGAACATCATCTTCCTCACCTGCGATGCCTCCGGGGTGATGCCCCCGATCGCGAAGCTGACCCCGGACCAGGCGCTGTACCACTTCATCTCCGGCTACACCTCGAAGATCGCCGGGACGGAGGTGGGCCTCGGGCGGGAGCCGGAAATCACCTTTTCCGCCTGCTTCGGCGCGCCGTTCATGGTGCACCACCCGGCGAAATACGCCGACCTGCTGAAGCGGAAGATCCTCAAGTACGGGGTGAACACCTGGCTGCTGAACACCGGCTGGGTCGGCGGGAAATTCGGCGTCGGCAAGCGGATCAGCATCCGCCACACCCGCGCCCTGTTGAACGCGGCGCTGGACGGCAAGCTGCTGGATGTCCCCTACGCCACCGACCCGGTCTTCGGCTTCGAGGTACCGAAGAGGTGTCCCGGCGTGCCGGACAGGGTCCTCGATCCGGCCTCCTCCTGGCCGAGCCGGGAGGAGTATGAACGGCAGTACCGCCAGCTCGCCTCGCGCTTCGTCGAGAACTTCAAGAAGTACGCCGACGCTGTCCGGCCCGAGGTGCGGGCCGCCGGCCCGAAACGCTGAGCAGGCGGCGGCGAAACGCCACCCGGCAGGCTCCTGCGGCAGCATCTCCCCGTGAACCGACGAGGCGGCGACCGGCCAGTTCCCCGGCCCGCTCCACCTCGCTCTCTCCCTTGACCCCACGGGGCCGGACGCCTATTTTCCCCGCGGCCGTTGGCACTTTCCCCAGTGGACGGATACACTTGGAGAGTGCCAACACCGTTTTGTTCTCCGGGAGACGAGGGGGAACTCTCGCCGGGTGCAACGGTATACCTCTTCCTGTGACTGTAAGCTCCAGAACGACCATATTCGCGAACCGGGATGACTGGGGGTACTGGGATGATCCACATTGAAAACCTGAAGAAGTACTACGGCGCCTTCCCGGCGGTGGACGGCATCTCCTTCGATGTCGCCCGGGGAGAGATCCTCGGCTTCCTCGGCCCCAACGGCGCGGGGAAGACCACCACGATGAAGGTGATCACCGGGTACTACCCTCCCACCGGCGGCGTGGTGACCGTGGACGGCCTCGACGTCGTCGAGAACAGCCTCGAAACCCGGCAGATGATCGGCTACCTGCCGGAATCCAACCCGCTCTACCACGACCTGACCGTGCTCGAATACCTCGAACTGATCGCCGAGCTGCGGCAGATCCCGAAGGAGAGGCGGCACGCGCGGATCAAGGAGATGGCCGCCATCACCGGCATCCTCGACCGCCTGGGCCAGCCGATCAGCCAGCTTTCCAAGGGGTACCGCCAGCGGGTCGGCCTCGCGCAGGCGATGCTGCACGACCCCAAGCTGCTGATCCTCGACGAGCCGACCATCGGCCTCGACCCGAACCAGATCGTCGAGATCCGCTCGCTGATCAAGGAGATCGGGCGCGAGAAGACGGTGATCCTCTCGACGCACATCCTGCCGGAGGTGCAGGCCACCTGCGACCGCGTCGTCATCATCCATCACGGCAAGCTGGTCGCGGACGGCACCCCGGAAGAGCTGCAGGCGAAATTCGTCGGGCAGCCGGTGGTGGACCTCGAAGTGCGGGGGGAGGGCGCCGACGACCTCGACGCCTGGCGCGGTGTGCGCGGCGTGGAGAGGGTGGAACGGCTGAAGAACCTCGAGCTGGAAGAGGTTCACCTGCGCCTGTTCCTCTCGCAGGGCACAGACGCGCGCGCCGAACTGTTCCACCTCTGCGTGGAGAAAGGCTGGACCCTGCTCGGCCTGAACCGTCAAATCCAGAGCCTGGAGGACATCTTCCACCAGCTCACGCAAATCGATCCCGCCCGCGAGGCGGAGGAGGCGGCCGCATGAACTGGAGCATTGTCTCGGCGGTGTACCGCAAGGAGATCAAGAGCTATTTCGGCAGCCCGATGGCCTACATCGTGCTCGCCGTGTTCCTGCTGATCAGCGGCTGGTTCTTCACCCTGAACCTGTTCAAGGAGAACCTGGCCCACCTGCGCAGCATCTTCGACATTCTCCCGTTTCTGCTGGTGATCTTCGCCCCGGCGATCAGCATGCGGCTGGTCTCCGAGGAGCGGAAGAGCGGCACCATGGAGCTGTTGATGACGATGCCGGTGCGCGACTTCGAAGTGATCTTCGGCAAGTTCCTCGCCGCCTTCGTCCTCTTCGCCGTCGGGCTCGCCTTCACCCTGGTCTACGTGGTCACCCTGCTGATGCTCGGCAAGCCGGAGATCGGGCCGATCGTGGCCGGGTACATCGGCCTGCTCCTCTGCGGGGGCGCCTACCTCGCCATCGGGGTGCTTGGCAGCGCGCTCACGGAGAACCAGATCGTCGCCTTCATCCTCAGCTTCCTGATCAGCGGCATCCTCGCGGTCTTCGTCTTCTCCGCGATGGTCATCCCGCCGCCGCTGGCCGACCTGGTCCAGTACCTGAGCACGACCTATCACTTCCAGAACATCGCCCGCGGCGTGATCGACAGTCGGGATGTAATCTATTACCTGAGTGTCATCTTCCTTTCGCTGCTGTACGCCTCGCGGGCCCTCGCACAGCGAAAATTCCTCTGAGAAGGGCAGCGCCATGAAACGGACGAGTCTCTATTCCACCGCGGGTATTCTCCTGATTACCCTCATCGTGGTACTGGTGAACCTGATCGCCAACACCCGTTTCTTCCGCCTTGACCTCACGGAGGGAAAGACCTTCACCCTCTCTCCGGCCTCCAAGCAGGTGGTCGGCAACCTGCAGGATCCGCTCACGGTCAAGGTGTTCGCCAGCCGGAACCTGTCCCCGCAACTGGGCGATGTGAAACGGTTCCTCAACGACCTGCTCTCCGATTACCGCGCCTACGGGCACGGCAGGTTCCGCTACGAGTTCATCGACCCCTCCACGAGCGATGACCTGGAGAAGGAAGCCCAGAGCTACCGCATTCCGCCCTTCCAGGAGAACGTCTGGAACAAGGACCAGCTCGAGCTGAAGAAGGTCTACCTCGGCGCGGTGTTCCTCTACCAGGACAAGCAGGAGACCCTGCCGGCGGTGCAGAGCACGGCCGGCCTCGAGTACAACATCACCTCGCTGATCAAGCGGCTCACCTCGCAGCAGGACCGCACCATCGGCTTCCTCACCGGGCACGGCGAGGCGACCACGGGCGAAAACCTGCGGCAGGTTTCACAGGTCCTGCAGAGCAACTACAAGGTGAGGGAGGTGGACCTGACCGGTCTGGACGGCGTGCCGGACGACATCGATGTCCTCCTCATCATCGACCCGCAGAGCGAGATCCCCGATGCCGACAAGCTGAAGGTGGACCAGTTCATCATGAAGGGCCGTCCGGTCGGCTGGTTCTTCAACAAGGTGGACGCCGACCTGCAGCGCGGCATGGCCCGTTCGCGCCTGCTGAAGATCGATGAATGGACGAAGACGTACGGCTTCCGGGTCAACGAGGACCTGGTCGCCGACCTGAGCAGCGAGATGATCCAGATCCAGCAGCGCGCCGGGTTCTTCACCATCGCGAACACCATCAAGTACCCCTTCTTCCCGCGCCTGAACCGGTTCAACAAGGATCACTCGATCACCGCCAACTTCGAGGTGGCGAGCCTCTTCTTCCCCTCGTCCATCGACACCACCCTCGCCGCGGACAAGGAGATCAAGCTGACCCCGCTGATGTTCTCCGGCGACCGCTCGATGGTGGAGGAGGGGCGGTACAACATCAACGCGACGCGCAAGTTCAGCGAAGCCGAGTTCGACCGCGCCTACCTTCCGCTCGCCGCCGCCCTCGAGGGGCCGTTCGACAGCTACTTCGCCGCGCGCGACCTGCCGACCGATGAGGACGGCAAGACGATCCTCCCCGAGGACGAGCTGGTCAAGAAGGCCCCGGAAAACACCCGGATGGTGGTCGTCGGGGACGGCCTCTTCCTTCGCGATGACTACCTCTCCAACCCCTCCAACGTCCTCTTCCTGCTGAACAGCGTGGACTGGCTGGTGAACGATACCGACCTGATCGCGCTCCGCACGCGCGAAGTGAAGATGCGCCCGCTGAAGGATATCGCGGCCGCACAGAAACAGGTGTGGAAAACCGTCAACTGGTTCCTCCCGCCCCTGCTCGTCATCCTGCTCGGCCTGGTCTACTGGCAGGTGAGGAGGAACAGCCGCACGCGGGAGATCTGAGATGAAGAACCGTCAACTGTTCATTCTCGGCGTTGTCGCCCTGGTGCTGCTCGCCCTCTACTGGCTGCTCCAATCCCGCAGCGTGCCGCACCGGAAGGTGGAGTGGCTCGCGGAAGTGGACACCTCGCAGGTCACCCAGGTGATGATCCAGTACGATGGGAACACGGTGACCCTCGCCCGCGGCGAGAACGAGTGGAAGATCGTCGACCCCTTCGAATACCGGGCCAACGACCGCTTCGTGAAGACCCTTCTCTCCAAGCTCACCCAGCTCCGCATCGAGTCGGAGATCACGAGCAACAAGAACCGCTGGAAGGAATTCAAGGTGGACACCACCGGGACCCGGGTGAGCATCTGGCAGGGCGACCGGCGCGACGACATCGTCCTCGGCAAGGCCGCCACGGGTTACCGCCAGACCTACGCCCGCCGGGACGCCGAGGACACCGTCTACCTGGTCAAGGGCAACTACGGCGCCTCGTTCACCCGCAAGCCGGATGCCTGGCGGGACAAGCTGATCGCCCACTACAAGGCGGAGGATGTGCTCAAGATCCAGGCCGGCGACTTCACCATGGAGCGCGAGGAAGCCGGGGACCAGGCCGAAACGCAGTGGCGGGTCACCCCGGAGAAGGGCGAGTCCTTCCTCGCCGACAAGGGCAAGGCGAACTCGCTGGTCAACGGCTTCGTGCGGATGCGCGCCTACGACTTCCCCCCCGAGGAGGAGGTCGCGAAGATCAACTGGGAGAAGCCGGACCGCACCGCCACCGTGGAGTTGAAGAGCGGCGAGACCCTCACCTACCGCTGGGTGCGCGAAAAGAAGGACAGTGATTCCCGGTACTTCCTGAAGCTCGATGACAACCCGGTGATCTTCCGCCAGTACAAGGGCGTGGTGAAACCGCTGTTCCGATCGGTGGACGAGATGCGGCCGAAGAAGAGCGAGACGGAGAAGAAGGACGATGGGGCGAAAAAAGGCCCCTCGAAGGTGAAGGTGGAGTGACCTCCCCTCGCGCCGCCGGCCGGCCCCTCCCGTCCGCCGTTGAGGGACATGGCCGCGTGCGCAGACGGCATCAACCGCAGGCAGCAACACCCGTTCCCCGCTTCGGCGGGGATTTTTTACCTGCGCCCCTCTTGCCGCGCCGCGCCCCGGCACACTATATTTCGGTAGTTAGCGAAATAGCGAAATACTTGACGCGAGAGGGAGAGTCGGATGGCGCTCAACGCCCTGTTCCACGCCCTGGGCGACCCGACGCGGCGGGAGATCTTGCGCCTGCTGCGGGAGGGCGACCTCACGGCGGGAGAGATCGCCGGGCGTTTCCCGCTCGCCCGCTCCACCCTGTCCGGGCATTTCAACGTCCTCAAGGCGGCCAACCTCATCCTCTCCGAGCGGAGGAGGACCACCATCGTCTACAGCCTGAACGTCTCCGCCCTCGAGGAGGCGATGGCCGCGGCGATGGACCTGTTCAAGGTCGGGCAGGCGGAAACCGGGGAGCGCAACGGGGCTGATGATCCCGCATCATCTGCAAATGGGGAGGGTCAGCGATGAAGATCAACTGGCGGAACGAATGGCTGCAATGGGTTCTGTTGGCCGGGATGTTCCTGCTCGCCGCGCTGAGCTGGCATTCCGCGCCGGAGCGCATCCCGGTGCACTGGAACATCGCCGGAGAAGTGGACCGGTACGGCGGCCGCTTCGAGGGCTTGTTCGCCATCCCCCTGTTGTCCCTGGCGATCTATCTCCTGATGCTCTTCGTACCGAGGATCGACCCGGCGAAGTTGAGCCACCTGCAGCACGCCTCGGTCTACTCCGCCATACGCCTCGCGATTCTCAGCTTTCTGGTCGTGATCTACCTCGTGGTCCATCTCGCCATGCGGGGCGTGCCGGTGAGGATCGAGGTGATCGTTCCCCTGCTGGTGGGCGTCCTGTTTCTCCTGTTAGGGAACTGGATGGGGAAAATCCGGCCGAACTGGTTCCTCGGCATCCGCACGCCCTGGACCCTTTCCAGCCGGAGAAGCTGGCAGAAAACCCACCGCGTCGGCGGGTGGATCTTCATCTTCTTCGGTTTCGCCTTCATGGGTATGGCGCTGTTTTCGCCGATCAAGGAGTTGACGCCGTTCCTGTTCATGCTCCTGCCGCTCGGGCTCGTCTGGCTGGTGGCGTACTCCTACCTCGAGTGGAAACGGGACCCGGACCGTAAAACCACGCCGGGAGCGACCAAGTGAGAAAGCCCGCCTTGCTAAGGCGGGCCTTGACGTTTCGACGGGAGAGAGCACGGAAGGCGGTCAGATCTTGACCCCCTGGGCGCGGAGATCCTTGAGGACCACGCCGATCCCCTTCTTGTCGATGGTGCGGATCGCCTTCGCCGAGAGGCGCAGGCGCACCCACCGCCCCTCCTCGGGGACGAAGAAGCGCTTCGTTTGCAGGTTCGGCAGCCAGCGGCGCTTGGTGATGTTGTGCGCGTGGCTGACATTGTTCCCCGTCATCGGCTTCTTCCCGGTGACGATACAGCGGCGAGCCATGCTTTCCTCGCTTGCTTCGGGTTCATGGACAGACGGGGAATCTAACCGCCCCATCGCGCCCGCGCAAGGGGCCGCTTGACGCCCGAGAGGCCCCCCGGCGGGGAGAAACGCGGCGGTCAGTTCCTCCGTTCTGCGCCGTAGGCGGGCGGGCGGTTCGCCTCCCTCCGCGAGCCGGCCTCGTGCACGGCATCGGCGATCTCACGGGTCAGCCCGCGGCCCCGGGCACCTTCGAGGGCATTTCCGACGACGACCACATCGGCGCCCGCCTCCGCGATCCCGCTCGCCGTTTCGGGGTCACGGATGCCGCCGCCGACGATCAACGGCACACCGATGGAGTGCCGCGACAGGCGGATCGCCTCGCGCGGCACGGCGTGCCGCGCACCGCTCCCCGCCTCGAGGTAGATCAGGCGCATCCCCATGTACTGCCCGGCGAGGGCGTGCGCCGCGATCAGCTCCGTCTTCTCCCGCGGCAGGGGCGTGGTGCCGGTGACCGCCTGAACGCTGGTCACCCGCCCCCCTTCGATGAGAATGTACCCGGTGGGGAGCACGTCGAGGGCAAGGCGGCGGACCAGGGGCGCGGCGAGCACCTGCTCACCGATGAGATACTGGGGATTCCGCCCGGAGATGAGGCAGAGAAAGAGCAGCGCATCGGCATGGGGCGAGACCTGCTGGTGGTTGCCCGGGAAGAGGATGACCGGAACCACGCCGTCCGCGCCCTCCTTGACCGCGAGAACGGAGGTGTCGAAATCCTCGCGCTCGTAAAAGCTCGAGCCGACGAGAAGGCCGTCCGCCCCGCCCGCGGCCGCCTCACCGGCGGCCCGGCGCAACTCGGACGGCGATTCACGGTCGGGGTCGAGGAGCACCCAGAAGGTGGGTTTCCCATCGGTCCGCAGCCGCAGGCCGTCACCGCTCAGGGGCGGAAAGTTCATCGCCTGTCCTCGGTTTGCCTATTCATCCGGTTGTATACTGAATCGCGTCTTTTTATTTTATCCCAAGCGTTTTGAGTTGTCATCCTGAATGAAATGAAGGATCTCGGTTCGTTAAATGCCAAAAAGTAACGATATTCTTACATACAGAACGTCTTATAGTTATGCTTGGCCATTCCAATGCTCTTACAGTGGAAACAGAACGTTTTGAGATTCTTCACTGCGTTCAGAATGACAATTTTTACCACTTCTGGGAAATATGGTTTCATGTTGTGACTGGGATCACAGTTTCAGGTTCTTGTAGCAAGCTGCGTTCATCATGGAAACCCTTATGAAACCCGGGACCAAAGCCTGCCTTCCACAGGCAGGTCCCGGGCCACCCGCCCGTCCGACGGAAAGGGCAACCCACTGCTGTTTGCCCCTCCCTCTCCTCCCGGAGCATACGAAATATCACCCGCGTGAGCCAGAACATAAGGCGCCGCGGCGGCGCGCCCCTTGACCGGCATCACGCCGCGCCGTGCCGGTGAAACCAACGCCGCGGGGTGAAACCCGGGACTGAACTCCCGGACCACCCCCGCGGGATACGGCGCGGCGAGCGGCGCGGCAGGAGCCCCGGGCCATCCCAGAATTCACTAAGCGCGCGGATTCACCCACCCCTACCGCCCGGTCCGGCGGGGACGGACCATCGACTCGGGCGCGAGCAGCTTGTCCAGCTCCTCCTGGTCCAGCAGACCCTTCTCGAGCACCAGTTCATAGACCCCGCGGCCGGACTCGAGGGCCTCCTTGGCGAGGGCGGAGCTGGTTTCATAGCCGAGCACCGGGTTCAACGCCGTGACCAGCCCGATGCTCCGCTGCACCTGTTCGCGGCACTGCTCCTCGTTCGCCGTGATCCCCTCGATGCAGCGGATCCGCAGGGTGGTCATCCCGTTGTTCAGCTCCTCGATGGACTCGAAAATGCTCTGCATGATCACCGGTTCCATCACGTTCAGCTCGAGCTGCCCCGCCTCGGAGGCGAGGGTCACCGTGAGGTCGTTCCCGATCACCTTGAAGGCGACCTGGTTGACCACTTCCGGGATCACGGGGTTCACCTTGCCGGGCATGATCGAGGAGCCGGGCTGCATCTTCGGCAGGTTGATCTCGTTCAACCCCGCGCGGGGCCCGCTGGAGAGGAGGCGCAGGTCGTTGGAGATCTTCGAGAGCTTCACCGCCAGCCGCTTCAACGCCGAGGAGTACATGACGAACGACCCGGTGTCCTGCGTCGCCTCGACGAGGTTCGGGGCCAGCGACAGCTCCATGCCGGTGATCTCGCGCAGGTGGGCGACCACCTTCGAGGGATATTCCGGGTCGGCGTTGATCCCCGTGCCGATGGCGGTGCCGCCCATGTTCACCTCGAGGAACAGCCGCGCCATCTGGTTCAGGCGGACGACCTCCTCCGCCAGGGTGGCGGCATAGGCGCCGAACTCCTGCCCGAGGGTCATCGGCACCGCGTCCTGCAACTGCGTGCGGCCCATCTTGATCACCCCGGCGAACTCGTCCGCCTTCCGCCGGAAGGCGCTGACGAGTTCCTTGAGGATCTTCACCATCTCTTCGTTGCTGTGGAACAGGGCGATCTTGATCGCGGTGGGATAGACATCGTTCGTCGACTGGGAGAGGTTCACATGGTTGTTCGGGTGGCAGTATTCGTACTCCCCCTTCTCATGCCCGAGCAGTTCGAGGGCGCGGTTGGCGATCACCTCGTTGGCGTTCATGTTCGTCGAGGTCCCCGCTCCGCCCTGGATCATGTCGACCACGAAATGGGTATGCCACTTGCCGTCGAGGATTTCCCCGCAGGCGGTGACGATCGCCTCGGCGATCTCCACCGGGAGCAGGCCCAGCTCACGGTTGGCGCGGGCGGCGGCCATCTTCACGATCGCCAGCGCTTCGATCATGCTCGGGAAGTGGCTGATGGGGATGCCGCTGATGTTGAAGTTCTCGAGGGCGCGCAGGGTCTGGACACCGTAGTAGAACTCGTGCGGCACCTCCCGCTCGCCGAGGAGGTCATGCTCGCGGCGGGTGCGGCCGGAGACATACTGCGCCGCGGCGCTGGCCACCCGGGCGCTCGCCTGCCGCAGGCGGCGCGAGATCACCCGCGCGACACGCCCGATGATGCGCCGCGCCGCATCGGGGTTCTCCACCGCGAAGGACTCCAGGTCTTCCCGGTGGAGAACGAGGGCGGTGGTGTCCTCCATCGCCCGCCCGGTGGTCGCGTGCGGGTAGTCATCCAGCAGGGCGCCCTCGCCGAGGAAGTCGCGCTCGCGGAAGGTGACGATGCGGGTCTCGCCGCCGAGGGTGTTGTCCTGCACCAGTTCGATGGCGCCCTCGATGATGACCAGCATCCCGCGCCGGGGGTCATTGGTGCGGAACAGGACCTCGCCCGCCTTCCACTGCTTCACCAGCACCCACTGGGCCACCTTCGCCCGCTCGTCGGGCGTCAGGTCCGCGAACGGCTCGATCTCCCCCAGGACGTCACGGATCTCCTCGCGGGTCATCTTCCCCTCCCTGTGCCTTCACCGTTGCAGTAAGGTACTCCAAGCCTGTGGCGGAGGAAATCGGCCCGGCCGGAAATCGTCAGGACGCCTGAACACGCTGGAGCCGCCCCGTTTCACCCCTTCTCCGCCGGGGGCCGGGAAACGCCGCGCCGTGCGCCCCGGTTAACCGGGGCCCGCCCGAACGGCAAAGTCCCGGACGTTCTCCGCCCGGGACCGTTTCTTCCGCCGCATCCAGCCCGGTTCACTCCGCGAGAAAGCCCCGGACGAACTTGAGCACTTCCGCCCGGTTTCTCAGCAGGGCGTTGGCCGATTCGAGATCGCGGCTCCCGGCGGTGGCGAAGTTCGCCTTTCCCCCGCCGCCGCCGCCCGCTCTCTTCGCGAAGGCGCCGACCAGCTTGCCGGCGTGCACCCCCTTCTTCACCAGGCCGGGCGTCGCCACGGCGACGAACATGAAGGTCTCCTCGACGGGCGCGCCGATGAGCCCGATCCCTTCCCGGCCGGCCTTTTTCAGGTCCTCGATGATCTTATCGCCCGCCGACTGCAAACCGTCACGGTCGGTGGCCGCCTCGTACACCCCGGAGACGACGAGGAGCGGCGAGCCGTCGATCACCACCTCCTCGCCCCACTCCTCGACGAAGCGCACACCGCCCTGCAGGGCGGCGCGCTTGAGCCGCTCGACCTCCTTCTCCATCGCCTTCTGCCGCTCGATCAGCCGCGCCAGCTTCCCGGCGGGGTCCGAGCCGCGGCTGCCGAGGAGGTCCGCGACACGTTCGAGGGCTTCCCGCTCGGCGGTCATCCGCTCGTAGGCGGCCTCGCCCGCCGTGCACTCCACCCGCCGCACCCCGGCGCTGACCGCGCTCTCCGATTCGATGCGGAACAGCCCCGCCTCGCCGGTGCGTCGCAGGTGGGTACCGCCGCACAACTCCAGCGACACCCGGCTCTTCCCCTCGCCCACGGTGACCACGCGGACGACGCTCCCGTACTTCTCGCCGAAGAGCGCCATCGCCCCGGCGGTCTTCGCCTCCTCGAGGGACTTGAGCGAGGCGGTGACCGGGTGGTCCTCGCGGATCCACCGGTTCACCCGGGCCTCCACCCGGGCGATCTGCTCCGGCGACAGCTTCTCGAAATGGGTGAAGTCGAAGGTCATCGAGTCCGGCCCGACACGGCTGCCGGCCTGGGTGACATGTTCACCGAGGGTTTCGCGGAGAGCCGCCTGGAGCAGGTGGGTCGTCGTATGATGGGGCAGAATTCTGCTCCGCCGGGCCTGGTCCACGTCCGCCTCGACGAGGCTCGGCCACTCGCCGTCCTTCGGCAACCGCATCGCCCGGCAGAAGTGCAGGCAGAGGTCGCCCTCCCGGCGGACATCCTCGACCACGAGGTGCAGCTCGCGCCCCTTGATCATCCCACGGTCGCTGACCTGGCCGCCCGATTCGGCGTAGAACGGGGTTTTCGCCAGCACCACGGCGAACAGCGGCTTGCCGATGACATCCGGGTCATTCGCCGCCTCCAGGTCACCCTCTTCGAGACGGACCATCCGCAGGTTGGTCTTCAAGGAGAGGAAATCGTAGCCGACGAACTCCGAGTGCGGCCCCTCGGTGACGACCGTGAACTCCCCCTCCCCTGCCGGTCCCTTCAACGCCTCTCGCGACTTTTTCCGAGCCATTTCCAACGCCTTGTCAAATCCCTTGACATCGACATCCAGCCCGCGTTCGCGCGCCATCTGCCGGGTGAGGTCCAGCGGGAAGCCGAAGGTGTCGTACAGGCGGAAGGCTGCCTTGCCGGCGATCACGCCCCCTTCCTCCAGCCCGGCGGTCAGCTCCTCGAACATGTCGAGCCCGCGGTCCAGCGTGCGCCCGAAGCTCTCCTCCTCGGCACGGAGGACGTGGATGATATGGTCCTTCCGCGCGGCCAGCTCGCCGAAATGTTCGCCCATGACATCGACGAGCACCGGCACGAGGTCCGCGATGAAAGGCTCGTTGATCCCGATCTGGCGGACGAAGCGGGCGGCGCGGCGGAGAATGCGGCGCAGCACATAGCCGCGGCCCTCGTTGCCCGGCAGCGCGCCGTCCGCGACGGCGAAACTGAGCGCGCGCAGGTGGTCCGCGATCACCCGGTGGGGGATATGGACCCCGTTCCGCTCGTCGTAGGGAATCCCGCTGCGCTCCTCGATGGCCGTGATGATGGGCCGGAAGAGGTCCGTGCCGTAGTTGGAATCCACCCCCTGCATCACCCGGGCGATGCGCTCGAGGCCCGCGCCGGTGTCCACGTGGGTGGCGGGAAGGTCGTTCAGCTTCGCCTTCTCGTCGCGGAAATACTGGATGAAGACGAGGTTCCACAGCTCGATGAAACGTCCGCTGTCGGAATTGGGACCGTCGTCGGGGGGGCTGACCCGGCCGGAAAGCGGCTCGCCGAGGTCGTAGTGGATCTCGCTGCACGGGCCGCAGGGACCGATCTCGCCCATCTCCCAGAAGTTGTCCTTGTGGCCATGACGGCTGATGTGGGAGGGGTCGATGTCGGTCTCGCTCTCCCACAGCCGGTGGGCATCATCATCCTCGGTGAAGACGGTGGCGTAGAGCTTCGTCTTGTCCAGCCCGTAAACCCCGGTGAGCAGCTCCCACGCCCAGCGGATCGCCTCCGCCTTGTAGTAGTCCCCGAAGGACCAGTTCCCGAGCATCTCGAAGAAGGTGTGGTGAACCGGGGAGGGTCCGACCTCCTCGAGGTCGTTGTGCTTGCCGGAGACACGGATGCACTTCTGGCTGTTCACCGCGCGGGTGTAGTCGCGCGTGCCCTTGCCGAGAAAGACGTCCTTGAACTGGTTCATCCCGGCGTTGGTGAACAGCAGCGTGGGGTCGTCCCGGGGCACGACCGGGGAGGAAGGGACGAAGGTGTGGTCGTGCTCGAGGAAAAAGTCGATGAACCGGCTTCGAATCTCCGCGGAGGTCACGGCTGCCTGCCTTCCAGTTGTTCCCCGGGATGCAGCTCCCGGGCTCCTCCCCGGGATGCCGTCCCGCCTTCGCCCGGCTACGGCGTGGCAGGCGCTCCCGGGAC
>CAYOKT010000064.1:0-15815 GCA_964404605.1 uncultured bacterium | reverse complement strand
CCTGAACAACAGCGGATGTGAGACCCGGGACTGAAGTCCCGGCCACCCTTCCGGACCCCTCTTCAGACCCAGTCATTGGAACTGACAGGACCACACGGCGAATGACATTTTCCCGGGGTCGGTGACCCCGGGCTGCCTGCTGTGGTGTGTAAGCGGGCAGGAACCCCAGGCCGCCTTACGACTCTCTCGCGTGGTACACGGGTACCCCATCCCGGAGACGGACGAGCGGATTCAGCGCCAGCGTGTGAACCCCGTGGTGCAGCTCGAGCCGGACATGGGTCCGCCCCCGGGGAAGTTCCAGGGTCACCATGGCGGCGTTTTCCCGCGTCGAAAGGACCTCCCCGCCCGGACCGATGATCTCCGCCCGCTCCACCGGCTCGCGCAGGTGGACGGTGAGGGAATCCTCCCCCCGCTCGAACGCGGTGATGGCGATCGCATCCTCCGGCGGGAGCCGGCGGCTGACCCGCCGGTCCAGTTGCCGCACGGCGAGGAAGCGTCCGGCGCGCAGCGCGGCCAGCAGACCATCCGGTGTCAGCGGGGCGGGCTCGCCCGTACCGCCCGTACCGCCCGCGCGGACGTCCACGAGCAGGTAGCGTTTTCCTGTCTGGTGGCGGCTGCGGAGGTCGTGCCCGTCATCTCCCGCCGTACCCCAGGCCAACCGCCCGGCGCTGAGCGCCTCGTCCCACAGCCGGGTGTCATCGATGGACTTGTTGAACAGCTCGATGGCGTCGTACTCCGGCAACCATACGTCTTCGGTGGACCACGCTTCCTTGTGTGCCGGGTGGGCGAGGATGAGGAAATCCCCGACTTTGCGCAGGCGGGTGAGGGTCTCGGCCCGCGCGGCGGCCGAGCCGCCGAAGGGGTGGCGGTCGGCGAGGGTGCCGCGCGCGCCGAGGACGAGAACATGGTGGTGGTGCGGGCCCCAACCATGCTCGTAGGCGGGAGGGAACGCCGCGCGGTGGCCGGCGCGGGTGATACGGTTGTGGTCGGTCAGGATCACCGCCGCGGCGCCGAGGGCGGCGTAGTGGGCTACGACCTCCTCCGCGGTGAAGGCCCCTTCCCAGCGCGAGGAGTGGAGGTGCAGGCAGACCGGGACCCAGCGCGGCTCGCCGCTGTCATAGGGGCAGTACAGCTCGCCCTCGGGGTCGAGGTCCGGCGATCGCGTGGTCTCGAGTCGCGGGGCGGGGCGGAGCACCGCCCCTGCCATGGCGGCCAGGCTGCGGAGGACGATGACCGTCTCCTCGATGTGGCCGCGCAGCGGGGTCGCGCGGCGCGGCGGGTGACGGGTGGGGTCGGCGTGGATCAGCGCTTCGCGCCCGGCGAGGGCCAGCCCGAGGGCGAAGCCGAGGGTGATCGCATCCTCGCCGTCGATCAGGTAGCATTGGAACAGCGCCGCCACGGCGAAGGCGGCGATGGCGACCATGCCGCCGAGAAGCGCATCCCGGGGGAGCGAAGGGGTGCGCCAGCGGGTGAGCTCCTTGCGCCCCTGTTTCAGCAGCAGCCAGACGACGAGGAAGATCGTCAACGTGCCGAGCGCGCCGGTGGTCGCCCAGAGCTGGGCGAGGTCATTGTGGGCGTGGGCGCGCGAGTCCCAGTCCTCGCGCTCGGGGAGGTACGCTTCGACATGCGCCCGCCAGCGGCCGGGTCCGACGCCGAGGAGCGGGTGCTCCAGGCCCATGTTCCACGCCGCCTGCCACAGGTACAGCCGCTCCACCTGGCTCTTCCCCTGCAATTGGAAGGTGTAGACGATGCGCCCGCGCAGGGAGGACGAAAGCGTGAGCACCAGCACCAGCAGCAATGCTCCCACGCCGATGCCGAGTCGGGCTGTCCTGCGGTCCCGGCTGAGGAGGAACAGGGCGACCCCGGCCGCGGCGCCCACCCAACTGCTGCGCTGGTAGCTGACCAGAACCGAGAGCATGACCAACAGCCAGGCGGGCCAATACCACAGCATCTTCCCCCGCGCGCGCCACACGGCCGGCAGGGTGAAGGCGAGGATCAGCATCTGCATCCCGGAGTAGGTCAGGGACTGGTCCATCAGCCCCTTGGGGTAGAAAAGGCTGCCTCCGCTTTCGCGGATCGGGCGGATCGGCAAGCCATAGAGCGGCTCGTGTCCGAAAATATGCTGGTACAGCCCGTAGGCGCCGGCGAGGGCGCCCGCGATCAGCAGGGAGGACATCGCCGCTCGCAGTGTCCGGGTGTCACGCACCAGCCAGACTGTGGCGGCGAGGCCGACGAAGGGCAGGAAGTAGTATTGCACCAGGTGGACGAGGCTGTCGTACGGGTTGTCGGAGAGCAGGGCCGACAAGGTCTGGACACCGGCGGCGAGCGCGAGGGCGGCGGCCGCCGGGTGCGGACGCGGCGGCGGCAGGCGGCGGAGCGCGGCGGCGAGAAGGGCCGCGACCCCTCCCGCCGCGGCGAGGAGCTGGGCGGCGAAGATGCCGGTGATCAGGCTGAAGGCGAACAGCCCCGCCCACCACGCGGCGAACCGCCTCCAGGCGCGGGGGTACTCCGGCGGGGAGACATCGATAATCAACCGCGGCCGGCCGGCCGCCGGTCCCTCGGCGGATGTGGCGGCGGGGCTCACCGCTCCAGTTCCATCATCAGCGAGCGGACCGCGCGGTACACCTCCTCCGGTTCCAGGTCGGACAGGGGGCGTCCCCGCTCCGCGAACACGGCGCGGTGGGCGACGGTCTGCGGGCCGAAGCAGGTGTAGGCTCCGTGGTTCCCGCTGTACATCGCCACCATCGGAACGTCCCGTGCCGTGGCGGCCGGCACCATTCCCGTGTCTACCGTGATCAGCAGGTCCACGCGGGCGACGATCGCCACCGCCTCCAGCATCCGGCGGGTGCGGACGGCGGTGAGTGGCGGGAACTCCACCGCCAGCGCCTCGGCGACAGGCCGCTCGGCGGGGGCGCTGAGGACGAAGAAGAGCGAATTCGGGCGTTCAGCCAGGATGAAGCGCACCAGCGCCTTCCATTTATTCAGGGGCCACAGGCGCATGGGCTGGGTGGCGGAGATGTTCAGGGCGATCACCGGCTCGCCGGGCGGCTGGCGGCGGATCACGGTCTCGGCGAAACGTTCCGCCTCCGGGTCCGTGCCGATGTGTACCCGGCGGCTCACGCTGGTGGGGTCGATCCCGAAGGGTGCCAGCAGGCGGACGAAGGACTCGCTGCGGTGTTCGGCCTCCCAGTCGTGCTGCACCGGGTGGGTGAGGAGGGCATCATGATGGGGATGGCTGAGACCGACGCGGAACGGCGCATGGGTCACCGCCAGCAGCAGGCTTTCGGTAAAGGCCGGGTGCCCCTTGGGGAGAACGACGACATCGGGCTTGTAGCGGATGATCTCGATCATCGAGAGGGGCCAGGCGGGGAGTTTCTTGTAGAGCAGGATGCGGTGCACGTTGGTGTCCACGGCGGCCAGCTCGTAGCTGGTCCGGGTGACGACGACCGCGACCTCGGTTCGTGGCTTTTTCCGCGCCAGGGCGGAGAGGAGAGGCGAGAGGACGAGATAATCGCCCAAGGCCACCGGCGCGAGGACCAGCACACGGCGCGGATGATCCGGCAGCGGCGGGGGCGGTCCTTCATGTTTCGGCGCGAGACGGGCGAAGAGGGCAAATAACTGCCGCCGCCACCAGGGCCGGGAAAAGAGAGGATCGTTCATGCCGGCGGCCTCCTGCCAACCTGAAAAGGCGCCACGGGTCCGGAGAGCGCCCCGACTCCAAGGGGAAGCTTATGTCCAGCCCGGTCGTGGAAACACCCACCATGTGAGAAAAACGCGCTAAAAGCGGAATCTATCCCGGTGTTCGGGAGCAGTCAAGGGGAAGGGAAACGGGCTTTCGGGGCGTGCGCTGCGAATGCCCGCCGCAGACTCGCCTCGACCCCGTCGATCATCGCCTCGAAGGTGAAATGGGTTTCGACGCGCTCCCGGCCGGCCCGCCCCATGTTCTCCAATGCCTTTTTATCGTTTTCCAAGCGTAACAACAGGTCGCGCCAGCCCTGGGGATCGCCCACGGGGACCAGCCAGCCCGCGCGACCCTCGTCGAGCAGATAGGGTACGTCGCCGACGGGGGTCGCGGCCACCGGCACACCGCGGATCATCGCCTCGAGGAGAGTGTTCGGCATTCCCTCATCGTTGGAGGGAAGGAGCGCCAGGTCCGCCGCGCCGACGAGCTCGGCCGCCTCTTCGTGGAACCCCATGAAATACACCCGGTCCGCGAGGTCCGGTCCCGCCGCGCGGTGGCGCAGCGCTTTTTCCTCCGCCCCGGCGCCCACGATGACGAGGCGCCACCGGCTCTCCGCCGGGAGCGACGCCATCGCCTCGAGCAGGTCCATGACTCGCTTGACCGTGCTGAGCCGCCCGGCGTAGACCGCGATCTTCCACCCGGCCGGATCCAACCCCCACTCCCGCCACACGGCGCGGTCCAGCGGCGGCTCCGCCGGAGGCGAAATGCCGTTCGGGACCACGTCGATGCTCTCGGCGGGGATCCAGCCGAACCCGACGTAACGGTCCCGGATGCGGCGGGAGTTGGTCAGGATGCGGTCGGTGAAGCGGAAGCTCAGCCGGTGCCGCCAGTTGTCGTGCAGGACGGGGTAGCCGTTCCGGTGAACGACCGGGATGCCGAGCAGTTTCGCTGCGACGCCGCCGGTGCGCACGTCCTTGTTGTAGGTGACGATCAGAATATCGGCGCGGTACCGCCGGAGGGCCGCATGCGCCGCGGCGATGGTTCGCGGGGCATAATCCACCCCCGAGGGCAGGGTGTCGGCCGTGAGCCCGAGGGCGCGCGCGCGCGCCGCCATGGAGGCCCCCGTCCTGCCGAGGACGACAACCCTGTGCCCGCGGGCCGCCAGCCCGCGCGCCGCTTCGAGGGTCCACTTCTCGCCGCCGCCCCAGTTCCTGTACCCGGCGTGGTTGAGGAAGAGGATGTTCATCGTTGTTTCCCGAGCTTGTCCACGAGTTCCCCCAGCGCCCCGGCCATCGCGCTCCAGGTGAAGCGCTCCCGTACAGCGGCAAGCCCCGCCGCGCCGAGGCGTGCACGCAGACCGGGATCACCTGCCGCCCGCAACAGCCGGGCGTGGAACGCCTTTTCGTCCTCCACGGGAGCGATCAACATTTCCCTGTCGTCCGTGAACACCTCCGAGGTGCCGCCGGCGTCCGTTGCGACAACCGGGACTCCGTGTCCCATCGCCTCGAGGAGGACATTTGCCAGCCCCTCGTTCGCCGAGGGCAATGCTACGATGTCCGCCGCCGCGAGGCGCCGGTCGGCCCCCGGGAGCCAGCCGGGGAGTTGCACCACCCCGGAGAGGTGCAGCCGGTCGATCAACTCCTCCAGGGCGGCGCGTTCGCTGCCCTCGCCCATCAGGCAGGCCTTCGCCGGTATTCCCTCGTTTCGCAGGGCCGCCACCCCCCGCAACAGCCAGTCCCACCGTTTTTCCCGGTCCAGCCGCCCCGCGCCGGCGACGAGAAGATCCCCTTCCGCGGCCCCCATTTCCCCCCGCAGAGCGGTGCGCTCGTCGTCCGGCAGGGGGCCCGGGGCATCGACCCCGTTGGGGATCACGTGGATGCGGTCCTCGCGTATCCACGGCGTGCGGAGCAGGGTGTCCCGGATCGCTGCGGCGTTGACGATCAATGCGGCGGGGAGGACGCCGTAGCGGAGGCGGTCCGGAAGGTAGCGGTCGCGCAGCCGCCGGACCACCCCGAGGCGCAGCAGCACCGGGACGCCCGCGAGACGCGCCGCGAGCCCGCCCAGCCAGTAATCGCGCACCCGGGTGAGAAGTACGACATCCGCGCGGCGGCGGAAGAGGGCTGCGAGACGCAGGATGGCGGGCAGATCCGCCTGCCCGCCCATTCTAACCCGGAGGAGGGGCAGGTCCGCACGGCGGCGCGGGGCGAACACCTCCGGTCGGCGCGCCACAAGGGTTACTTCGCGGCCCCGTTCGGCGAGCGCCTCGCAGGCGCGCAGGACCCATTTTTCGTTTCCCGCCCAGCGATCGCTGGAGCAGAGGGCGACCAGGCGGGCCCCAGTCATGGCGCCATGTCTCCGCGGGAAACCCCGGGGGCGCTCTCGACGGGCAGAAGCCGTTGCTGGCGGGCAAGAGTGCGGTATTCCTCGCAGCGCGCGAGGAGTTCCCCATGATTCCCCTGGTCGACGATACGCCCGCCGGCGAGGACCACGATCCGGTCGGCGTCCCTGACCGTGGCAAGGCGGTGGGTGACGGTGAGGACGGTCCTTCCCTCGGCGAGACGCTCGAGCGCCGCGGCGACCTCGTGCTCCGCCTCGGCGTCGAGGGCGCTGGTGGCCTCGTCGAGCAGGACGACGGGCGGGTCACGGAGCAGGGCGCGGGCGATGCTGATGCGCTGTCGCTGGCCGCCGGAGAAGAGCGCCCCCTGCTCGCCGACCACGGTGTCGTAGCCCAGGGGCAGGGATTCGATGAACTCCTCGGCGAAGGCGGCGCGCGCGGCGGCGGCGATCTTTCCGCGATCGACGCCCTCGAGGCCGTAGGCGATGTTCGCCGCGATCGTGTCGTGGAAGAGAACCACCTCCTGCGTGACCACGCCGAAACGGCGGCGCAACTGGAGCATGTCCAGTTCGCGCAGGTCGATCCCCTCGAGGAGAATGCGCCCGGAGGTGGGATCGAAGAAACGCGGCAACAGGTTGAGCAGCGTCGTCTTGCCCGACCCGGACCGGCCGACGATGGCGAGCGACTCCCCCGGGTGGATCCGGAGGTCGATGCCGGAGAGCACGTCCGGCTGATCCGGACCGTAACGGAAGGAGACCCCTTCGAGCCGGAATCCGTCGGTCAACCGCTCGGGCACCGGGGCCCCGCGGGTCAACGGCAGGGCGCTCGAGCTGTCGAGGAGCTGGAACACGCGCGAGCCGGAGGCCTCGGCGAGACGGATGTTCGCGCCGAGGTTGCCGAGGCTGAGCAAGGGGTTCAACAGGGCGAAGAGCAGCACGAGGAAACGGATGAAATCATCGCCGCTCATCGCGCCGCGGACGAGCACCTGCTCGCCGCCGTAGTAGAGCAGCGCGGAGATGATCAGCACGCCGACCACCTCGTTCAGGGGGATCACCAGCCGGCGCAGTCTCTCCTGCGACAGGGTGCTGCGCAGAAGGCTCCCCGTCCAGCCGGAGAAGCGGGAACGCTCGAACCCCTCGCTGACGAAGGCCTTGAGGACGCGGATCCCGGAGAGCGTCTCCTGGAGCTGCCCGGTGAGGCGGGCGAGGGTCTCCTGCACCACGGCGGCGTGACGCTTGATTCCGCGCCCCAGCAGGATCACCGTCCAGCCCACCGCCGGGACCACCACCAGCGCCGCCAGGGTGAGCCGCCAGCTCACCGCGAAGAGCAACACCAGCAGAACGACGGCGCTGATCGGGTCCCGGATGATCTTCGTGAAACTCTTGTTGAGCGCGAGGTTGAGTGACTCGACATCGTTGAGCACCGTGGAGATGAGATGCCCCCGGCGGCGGGTCTGGAAGAACGCGAGGTCCTGGCGCAGGAGGTGGGCGAAGAGCTCATCGCGCAACTGCTTGATCACCCGCTGCTCGACGAAGCTGACATGGAAGAGCTGCAGGTAGCTGAAGAGGTTCTTCAGGAGGAACGCGAGCACGATGGCCAGGGCGGCGCGGAACAGCGTCTCGTTCGGGGTTGACCCGAGGAGCAGGCTCGCGGTCCAGGCCTTGAGGATATCGTTGAGCGAGGAGCCGGCGGCGGCAGCGGATGTCCCCAGCCCCCCGGTGAAGAGCGCCTGGAGGAACGAGGCGGCGAGCCAGTAGGCGGCGGTGTTGGCGAGGACGAAGAGCGCCGTGAAGAGGAGGACGAGACCGATGCGGAGCCGGTGCGGCGCGAGGTAGCGGGCGAAACGCAGGAAGACGTTCATCGCGGGTCGTCGAGGTTGGTATGCGAGTACGCATAGTCACATATACGCACTCTTGCATCAAGAGCCCCCGGGAACCGCTCGGCCCCGCTCCCGCCACGTCTCCTCGCGACTCCGGCCCTCAATATGCATCCCTCCCGAAAAGCACCGCGATCAGGGTTCGCGCCAGGATGGTGAAGTCGAACCACAGCGACCAGTTCTCAATGTAAAACAGGTCGTACCGTGTCCGCTCCTCGATGGGCGCCTGGCCCCGAAGCCCGTTGACCTGCGCCCAGCCGGTGAGGCCGGAGCGGACGCGGTGCCGTTCCGCGTAGCGGGGAACCTGCTGGCGGAACTGTTCGACGAAGACGGGTCGCTCCGGGCGAGGACCGACAAGACTCATGTCGCCGCGGAACACGTTCCACAGTTGCGGTATCTCATCCAGCGACCAGCGCCGGAGAAAGCGGCCCAGCGGCGTGGTCCGCGAGTCGTCCCTCCTCGCCCAGACCGGTCCGGATTGTTCCTCCGCATCGGTGCGCATGGTGCGGAACTTGTAGATGGTGAACGTTCGGCCATCCAGTCCGACGCGTGTCTGACGGTAGATGACCGGGCCGCGGCTGGTCAGTTTCACCGCGACGGGGATGAGGAGCAGGAGCGGGGAGGAGAGGACCAGCAGGAAGCCGCTGACGAGGACATCGACCACCCGCTTCAGCAGGCCGTTCCACCCGGCCAGGGGTTCCTCGCGGAGCTGGAGCAGGGGAACGCCGGCGAGGTTGAACGCCTGGATCCGCCCGGTCGGCAACCCTTTCGGGTCGGGGGCGAGCAGGAAGTCCAGCCGCATCCCGGCGAGGCCGTCGATGATCTCCCGCGCGCGGGCGAAGCGGTCGAAGGAATAGGCGAGAATCACGGTGTCGATTTCGTTGCTTCGGATGCGCTCGGCGAGAAGTTCCGGGGAGCCCACGATCTGGTCCTCGTCCCCGATCTGATCGACGACGATCAGCCCGGCGTGGTGGAGTTCCCGCAGCCGTGAGTAGTACGGGGAATCGGTCCCGCCGATGATGATCACCCGCTGCGGCGGCTGGTTGCGAAAGACCCGCCGTCGGATGCGGAACAGCAGCCAGCGGGTGAGCATCAGGCCGAGGGTCGCAAGCAGGAACAACAGCACGGCGGCGACACGGGAATAGCTGAAATTGCGATAGAAGTAGATCAACGCGAAGAGGAGGGCGAAACCGAGGTAGAAGCTGCTCAGGGTTCTGCCGAGTTCACGGGTGAAGCTCTCGCGCCAGCGCACGCGGTACACCCCGCGGAACGCCATGAACAGCACCCAGAACGACGCGGCGAACAGGCCGGCGAAGGTATAATGATCCACGCCGGGAACCCCAAGGGAAGCGGGCACGAGGGAGGTGAAGGGCGAGTGGAAGCGCACCCAGTAGGCCAGCATGGTCGCGGCGAAGAAGACGATGAAGTCGGACACCGCGATGACCAACGGCCAGAGAAGCAGCGTCCCCCGTGTGCGGCTCATCATTTCACCCCGACCGTTCTGCCGAGGCCGGTGTGAGCAATGCAGCCGCCACGGCTCGCCCGGGGGAACCTCTCCGCAGCACTCGAACCGTTCACGCTGTTCTTTCCTGTAATCGGCACGCACCCGGTCCCGGCCCGGAATCGACACCCCTTTTCCTCATCATCCCGGCGGAGGGTCGAAGGTGGGCATCCTCCCTGGCTGCCCCGGGCATGGACCCCCTAATGTAAGGAGTCCGGCGCGGGTTGGCAGGTGTGTCCGGCCGGCGTTCCGTCTCGCATGGACCGGGCGGCTCCGCCCGGCGCGGCGTGGGGCGCGGCAGGCGGTTCTTTCCGTTGAAGCGCCATGCGGGATGCTGGGGTGGGGTCGTGCTGTGAGTATGTGGTCAAGAGATTGATATCGATGAGGTTATGGATGTTCGGGGGTGAGCTGGAGGGGGGGTGCCGGGAGGGGTCACTCCTCTCCCCGGCGGATCGCCTCGACATCGATCTCGTAGTTCTTGATTTTTTCCTGCAGATTCTTGCGGGCGATCCCGAGACGCTGTGCGGTGGCGGAGACGTTTCCCTTCAGCACCTCCAACGCTTCGAGGATGAACTCCCGCTCGAATTGCGCGCGTGCATCGCGCAGGTGCAGGGCTTCCAGCGGTTCTTTCACGGCCTGCTGGACCTCGGGGGGCAGGTCTTCCAGTTCGATGCGGTCGCGGGGGGCGAGGACCACGGCGCGTTCGATCACGTTTTCCAGTTCGCGGACGTTGCCCGGCCAGGGGTAATTGCGCAGGGCACGCATCGCCCGGGGGGTGAGCGCCATCTGCTCGCGCCCGACCTTTCTCCGGAAGCGATCGGTGAAGAAATTGGCGAGGCCGATGATGTCCTCGGGCCGTTCGCGCAGGGGGGGCAGCTCGAGGGTGATGACGCTGAGGCGGTAGAACAGGTCTTCGCGGAACTTTTTCCGCTCCACGAGCTGCCTCAGGTCCTGGTGAGTCGCGGCGACGATGCGAACATCGACGCGGATTGTCTGGTCGCCCCCGACCCGCTCGATGGTGCGCTCCTGGAGCACCCGCAGCAACTTGGTCTGCACCAGGGGAGAGAGGTCCCCGACCTCGTCGAGGAAGAACGTACCGCCGTCCGCCTGTTCAAAGCGTCCGATGCGACGCGCGTTCGCCCCGGTGAAAGATCCCTTCTCATGGCCGAAGAGTTCGCTTTCGATCAGGCTTTCCGGCAGGGCTGCGCAGTTGACGGCCACCCAGGGGCCCTTCGCGCGCGGACTGTGGGCGTGAATGGTGCGGGCCAGCAGCTCCTTTCCGGTGCCGGACTCGCCCGTGATGAGCACCGTGGTCGGCGCCTGCGCGACCCGCTGCATCGCGAGGTTGAAGACCCGCGCCGTCTCGGCGTTTCGCGAGAGAAACCGGGTGAACGGCATAGCGAGCGCGGGAGCGGGCTCTTCCCCGGCGGGCTCGGGGCGGGGCTCCCCGGCGGCGATCCGGATCACACGTTCGGCGAAGGCATCGACCTCGTCCGACTTCAGCGAGAAGTCGATCACCCCGAGTTTCGCCAGCTCGAACGCGTCTTCGACGCCGCCGAAGCGGGTCCGGATCAGGATCGGAAAGAGGGGCAGTTCGGCGAGGATATGGTGAGCCAGTTCCTTTCCGCCCAACTCCGGCAGGACGAGTTCGCTGACCAGGGCGTCCACCTGTCCGTCGAGGACGATCTCGAGGGCCCGGGCGCCGTCCTCGCAACGGCGCACCTCGGCGCCGAAGCGCACCAGCGCCTCCTCGAGGAGCTCAGCGTCCCCGGTATTGTCATCGGCGATCAGGATCTGGAGTGCCATGGCGCGACCGTTCTATCCCTGCGGCGGCGGGCGGAGAAGTCCATCCCTCCGCCCGGCCGTCAAAGCCCCGGAGCCCGGTTCCGCAGCGCGGGCGTTCAGTAGTTCATCATCTCGTCCCTGGCCTTCTGCAGGACGGCCCGCCACTGCTCCTTACTTTCATTATCGGACAGTGCATCGATTTTCTTTTCCATACGGCGCAAAGTGGAGCGTGCGCTTCCGGGGTCGCCGAGGGCGTGGTAGGTCCAGGCGATGCGCAGCGGAAGCAGGGGATCCTCCGGCCGGAGGCGCTCGACGGCATAGTACTGCTCGAGCGCCTCCTTCCAGCGCCCGGTCGCCTCGAGGGCGAAGGCATACTCGAACCGCGCATCGAGGTTCGTGGTGTCGCGGGCGACGGCGGCGGACAGGACCCGGACCGCATGGCGGTACTTCTTCAGGCGGTTGAAGCGTGCCCCGAGGTCCGCCAATCGGCCGGGCGACAGGCCGGCGGTGTCCCCGGAGAGCGTGTCGGGGAGCGGTTCGGTGTTGCCCACCCGCAGCCGGGCTTCCGCGAAGGATTCCCGGGTGATCCCGGCGGCCTGGTATTCCCAGTCCGCGAGGTCGTGCAGGCCCATCTCATCGTACACCTGGGCGAGCTGGATGTGGTTCTCCACGCCGGTCGGGTTCCAGGAGAGGGAGGCGGTGAAGAGCAACGCGGCGTTGGTCAGGTCGCCGCGGGCGAAGGAGACGGAGGCCCAGTTGAAGTAATCCCCGCCCGGGGAGGAGGCGATTTTCAGCCGCTTCCAGGGGACATTGCAGGCCATGAGGAGCACGAGCAGCGCCATCAGGGCGACCTGGGCGCGCTCGATGCGCTTCTCGCGCAGCATCGCCGCGATGCGGGTGACCGCCCCGGCGGCATAGGCGATCAGCACGCCGAGGATCGGGTAACGGTACTCCGAGGAGACGAAGACGATCAGGCAGGCGGCCAGGGTGCCCCCGACCAGCCACTTCGCCCAGTCCGTCGAACGTTCCCGCCACGCCAGTAACAACCCGACCAGCCCGAGGGGGGCGAGGACGCCGAAGTGCATCCAGCGGAGGCGCCGGAGCACCGTGGAGTACTCCCGCACGCCGTAGTAGCCGACGTTGTTCGGCACCTCGAAGGCGTTGAAGAAATAGGCCAGTTTTTTCGCCTCGAGCAGCAGCCATTCGACCGGGTGGCCGGCGATCCAGCCGAGCGAGCTGCGCAGCCAGAACCGGGAGGCGGCGCTGACGCTCATCGGGTGTCCGGTCCGCCTCTCCGCTTCCTGGCGGTATTCCCCCGCCTCGTTCTCCGGTTGGGCGCTGGTCAGCCAGGGGGCTTCGGTGTAGATCCCCGAGGCGTTCGGGTGGTTGCCGATGTAGACGTTGACCCCGGCGGAGTTGGTGGTCAGGTACCACTCGCCGCCGTGGAGGTAGTTTCGCAGCATCGCCGGGAAGAGGACGAGCAGCGCCGCGCCGATCAGGATGGCGGCGAGCTCCGCGCCGTAGCGCTTCCAGCGGCGGATCATCACCCAAGCGAACAGGGGCAGCAGGATCAGGGCGCTGGGGCGGGCGAGGGCGCTGAGCGCGATCGCCACCCCCGCGAGGGCCGTCCAGCCGCGCCCCCCGTGCTCGGAGGCGAGATCGAGGAAGGTGAGCGCGGCCATGGTGAGGAAGAGGATCAGGCTCGCGGAGAGCAGCACGCCGTCGTAGTAGATCGCCGGGGCGTAGAGGGTGAAGATGAGCCCGGCGAGCAGGCCGGCGACATGCCCGAAGCGCCGCACGGTGAAGCGGGCGATCAGGGCGAGGGTGAGCAGCGAGAGCAGGACTTGCAGCAGCATGGTCGCCGCGACGCCGTCGCCGCGGAAGGTCATCGCCAGGGCGATGAACAGCGGGTAGAGCGGGCTCATGAAGAAGACCGTGGGGCCGAGCCCCGCCCCCGAGGCGATCTTCTGCGCCCACTGGTAGTAATAGAGCGAGTCGATGATCAAAATGCGGCCGGGGGGGGAGGCGAGAACCTGGCGCAGGTGGTCCAGCCGCAGGAGAACGAAGAGAACGGAGATCGCCAGCCAGAGCGTTGCGAGGAGGACGGTCGTAGTCAGGGCGGATCGTGAACGCACCGGGTTTTCCTCCATCGGGGCGGGGATGCGCCGCGGCGAGCCCGCGCGGCGGAATGTTCGCGCGGGGGAGCGATGAAATCTATACCCCGGCCCGCCCTCTGCACAACCGCCGCCGGGAGGAAGGGGCGGTGCGCCCGCGAGACGGCGCTTGCGATGAAGAGGCGGGAATCGCATCTTTCACGGAACTTTGATCCGCCTTCGGGCAAGCTGGAAACAGAGACAAGGAGAGTGCAAACATGTCCGCCCCCGTCGAGCTTCTCACCGAGCGCCTTGGCCGGCTGCAGGCCGCCCTCAGGGAGACCCATGACGCCCCGATGCTGGTCACCGATCCGGCCAATGTCGGCTGGTTGACCGATGTTCCCGCCGATTTCCAGAAGGATGCGCACCTGCTGGTTTTTCCGGACAGGGCCTATTTCATCACTGACGGGCGGTACGAGAACCGGGTGCCGGAGATCCCCGGGGTCGAGCCGTTCATCTGGGCGTCGAAACACCCGCACCGGTACCCGGAGCTGCGCGAGCTGCTGGAGGGGGCGGGCGCCCTCGTGCTCGACACCCGCGGCCTGCCGCTGGATGTCTTCCAGGTTCTCCCGCGGATGGTGGGGGTGGAGAACCTCGAGGTGCCGCCGGGCTTCATCGACCGGCTGCGGATGATCAAGGGAGAGCGCGAGCTGGCCTTGATCCGCGAGGCGGTGGCGCTGGCCATCGCCCAGTTCCGTCACATGGTCGAGGAGTGGCTGCCGGCGAACCTGGACACCGCGACGGACATGGACTTCCGCGACGAGCTGGAGGCGTGGCCGCTCCAGCGGGGCGGGGAGGGCCCGAGCTTCGAGGCGCTGGTGGCGATGGACGCCGACGCCGACACCCCGCACCCGGACATGACCCGCCCGCCGCGCCCCCTGCGCGAGGGGAAGGTGATGCTCGTCGACTGGGGCATCAAGTACAAGGGTGTCTGCACGGACATGACCCGGATGATCCTCCTGCAGGGCGAGCTGCCGCCGATCTTCGAGGGGATGAAACTGCTGCAGGAGAAGTGGATGGCAGCGGTGGAGGCGAAGATTCTGCCCGGGCTGCCGGCCTGCGAGGCGGGCGAGGAGTACGCGGCGGGGATGGAGGCGGCGGGGATCGCCAAGCCCTTCCACAGCGCGGGGCACGGCACCGGCGGCGCCTACGTGCACGAGCTGCCGCTGGTCGGCCGCCTGCAGGAAGGCGTGGAGGACTTCGGCATCCCCTTCCGGCAGGGAATTGTCCTCGAGCCGGGGATGATCGTGACCAACGAGCCGGGGATGTACGAGAAGGGCGAGGGGGCGTACCGCACGGAGAACATGCTCCTCGTGACCGAGAACGGGCACGAGATCCTCGACGCCGCTCTGCCGCTGGAGCCGTTCACCGTCGGAGGGTGAGGCGGTCGTAGGGACCGGGGAAAGGCGCTGCTCGAGTATTACCTCGCTTCCCGGGACTTGCCCACCACGTATGAAACCCGGGGCAAGCCCCGGGCCACCCTTTCGGGAAAAGGCGCCATGACGCCGCCCCCGCCGTGTGATCCGGCGGGGGCGGCCTCTATTCTGCCGTGGCGAGCGCCGCCACGGCGCGGAAGGCGCGGGCCACCGTGTCCCGATTCTCCCGCACACTGCGGCGGAAGGCTTTCCCGGTGAGCGGTTCCGCCCCGATGCCGTGCGCGAAGTTGTCGACCATGCAGACGGCGGCGAGGGGGATCTCCAGCTCCCGCGCGAGGGTCGCCTCGGCGGCGCAGGTCATCCCGACGACATCGCCCACCGTGGCCAGCCAGCGCACCTCGGCGGGGGTCTCGAAGCGCGGACCGAGGGTCTCCACGTACACCCCGGCCGTCACCGGGCGCAGCTCCGCCCCCCGCAGGGCGTCGATCACCCGCCCTCGCCAGTCGGGGTCGAAGCCGGGCACGGTGAACCGGATGCGGTCATGGTGGAAGGTGACCACGCGGAACGGGGCGAAGTAGTCATCGGGGACGAGCAGCGTGCCGGGCGGCAGCTCCGGCTTCAGGGAACCGACGGAGCCGAAGGAGACGATACGGCCGGCGCCCAGCCGCGCGAGGGCGGTGAGATGGGCATGGTGGTCGATGCTGTGCGGCGGCGTGCGCCCCTCCCGGCCGTGCCTGGCGATGAGGGCGAGGCCGCCGGCGCAGTGGACCCTTACCGCGCCCATCGGGGTCTCCACGAGCCGTTCCTCGCCATCGGTGAGAAGGCCGGTCTCATGGAACGAGGTCCCGCCGAGGATACCGAGCATCACCCTTCTCCCTGTCTTGTCACTCCCCGATTTCCCGCCTGTCCGGGACCATTCCACGAGGCGTCCGGGCGGTCACGGGGCCGGCGCTGTCTCTTCCGTCTGCGCGGCTCCGGCCAGCAGCGCCCGCAACCGACAGTTTTCTATCGTGTTACATGGTAGAATAAAGGATGTGGCGCAAGAAAAAAGGCCATCATCGAGAAACCCTGCCGTTAAAACCGACAGGACCACCCACCCGCGGAAAC
>CAYOKT010000063.1:0-15932 GCA_964404605.1 uncultured bacterium | reverse complement strand
GCGGCCCGTTTCTTCATGTCCGCCTCGAGCCAGAAGTGGTAGACCAGCATCGCGAGGGTGGCCACGAGCCCGATGGCGCCGAAGAGCGCCCACGTGATCCAGGGATGGTACACATCCCACAGCACTCTCGCCGCCTGGAAGGTGTCCACCCCCAGCTTGCCCGCGAGGGTGGGCATCACATCAGTCCGGTCCAGCCCGGTCACCAGCACCTGGTCCATCTTCAGGTGGTTGACCATGTAGTCGCGGGCGAACTTGTACTTGTCGCTGAACGCGCCGTAGAAGATGCCCGAGAGCATCCCGGCGAAGGTCCACCCGATGGCGAAGGGGACATTGCTGTACCCCATGTAGAGCGCCTTCTTCTCCGGGGGCGCCATCAAGCCGATGTATTCGCTGAATTTCGGGCTGCACGCCATCTCGCCGATGGCGAAGAGGAAAATCCCCAGCAGGCAGATGATGCCGATGGTCACACTTCCGGCGAGGACCAGCGCCAGCGAGGAGATCGCCATCCCGACGACCATCATCACAATCGGTTTGAACTTCCCCGTGATGTAACCGATCAACGGCATCAAGATGACGATCGTCCCCGCATCCAGGTTGATCATCATCTCCGGCGGCACATTGCCGTACCGGTCGGCGTTGATGAACATGATCCCGTGGGAGTGCAGCCAGGCCAGCAGGGAACGGGAATCGACCCACTCCTCGATGAAGATCGGCAGGGTGTCGAAGAGCTGCATGAACCCGAGCCAGAAGCCGCTGAAGATGAGGAGGAATACCATGAACTTGGTATCCTTGACCAGGGTCGAGATGCTGTCGACGAAGGTGGCCACCGGCCCGCGGGTGTCCTGCGCGACGCCGTCCCTGCGCTTCTGTTCACGGACTTCCTTCGAGAGATCCTTGAGGATGAAGAGGGTCGGGAGGAAGTTGAGCAGCGTGATCGCGGCGGAAGCATAGAAGACATAGGACCAGTCCATCACCCGCATTTTCCCGGCGATGAACGGCCCCGCGAAACCGCCGATGTTGACGAGTTGATAGAAGAACGCCCAGCCCACCGAGGAGTTCTTCTCCTCCACCGAGTGGGCGAGGGTGCCATGCAGCGGCGGCTTGAAGATCGCCGTACCCGTGGCGAGCATGATGACCGCGCCGAAGAAACCGACGTAGCTGTGGGCCAGTCCCATCAGGACATAGGCGACGGCGTTGATCGAGAAGGCGATGAGGAGTGATACCTTGTACCCGTACCGGTCGCTGTAGCCGCCGGTGAACATCGGCAGCAGGGTCTGGATCAACGCCCAGACGGTGAAGATCGTGCCACGCTCGATGTGGGTCAGTTCGAGGCCGCCGTTTGACGCGGCGTCCACGATGTACAGCCCCACCACGGCGCGAACGCCGAAGTAGGCCAGCCGCTCCAGCATCTCCATCAGGTTCGCCGTCCAGAAGGTGCTGGAGAAACTCCTCACCTGCGCCCAGAAACCCAGTTTTTCCGGGGCGTCCGTTTGTTGGGTATCGCTCACTGTGTCCTCGCCTGTTGGACCCGTCTCCCTCGGGTGTCGAGAGAAAGAACGGCGGGAATGTACATCGCCCTCAGCGCCCGCGCCAAACCATCACCCTCTCCCCCGCAGCGGGGCGATCGACCGGTAGATCTCCTCCCAGCGGGCGAGATAGGCTGTGAGCTCATAGCGCTCCAGGAACCGCGCCCGCGCCGCCTCCCCCATGCTTCTCCGCAGCGCTTCATCCGCGAGCAGTTCCCGCGCCGCCTCCGCGAGCGCACCGGCATCGCCGGGAGGGAGCACCCGCCCGGTCACGCCGTCCTCGACCACCTCGGGCATCCCGCCGACATCGGTCACCACCGCGGGCAGGGAGGCCCGCGCGGCCTCCATCAGCACCAGTCCAAGCCCCTCGCGTGAACTGGTCAGCATGGCGAGGTCCGCCGCCGCGAACGCCTCCTCGACGCTTTCCACCCTGCCGAGAAAGCGCACGCGCCCCGCCAGGTCCGGCCGCCCGGCCCGCGCCTCGAGTTCGTCGCGCAGGGGACCGTCCCCGACCAGGAGAAGGCGCGCCTCGGGAACCCGCGCCACCGCCTCCAGCAGGAGGGCGTGGTTCTTCTGCGGGGTGAGCGAAGCGGCGCAGACGACGACCCGGTCCTCTTCCTCGATCCCCAGCCTTTCGCGTGCCTGGCATTTCGACGGGTGGGCGACGTCCGGCACCCCCCCGAAATGGACTTGAACCCGCTGCGGGGGCACGCCGAAGGTCTCGGTGTAGTCGCGCCGGACGGCGTCGCTCACGGCGACGATCGCGCCGGCGCGGCGGGAGAGGAACCGTTCCCGGAGCCGCTGCGAAGCCGAGGGATGGTGGGCGGCGGAGAGGAGGGTGTGAATGTGGAACACGCATCCCGTCCCGGACCCGAGGAGCGCCGCGCGCCCCAGCAGGCCCGCGGGGAGACCATGCAGGTGAACGATGTCGGGCCGGCCGGCGAGGAGCAGCCCGCGCAGCCGGTACAGGGGGCGCGGCAGGGAACGGCGCACCCCGGCGATGGTGACCTCGAACCCCGCCTCCCGCAACCGGCCGGCGATCACGCCCCCGCCGGTGAGCGCGATGACACTCACCAAGTGGCCGCGCTCCCGCAAGCCGAGCACCATCCGCTCGAGCAGTACCTCGAGACCGCCGAGGCCGAGGGTCTGGGCCACGTGGACGATGCGCATCAGGACCCCCGCCGGAAGAGCAGGCCGGCCAGGTCGCGGAGTTCCGCCCTCGGGAGCACCCGGAAGGCGATGAGTACGCCGAGAGTGACCGCGAGGAAGACCCCGCCGGCAGCCAGCGCCTGGGGCAGCGCCGACAGGCGTCCGGCCGCCGGCTCCGCGAAGAAGCCGAGCGCGGCGATCCCTCCCGCCGCCCCGGCGAGGGAGGCGGCCAGCGGCCCCAGCCAGGCCTCCCGCAGGAACCGCCCCGCCGGCTGCCGGAGGCCGGTCAGCACGGCGCGGGTGAGCAACGTCTGCCCGACGAGGGAGGCCGCCAGCGTCCCCGCGAGGACGCCGGGGAAGCCGAAGAGGTAGTACAGTCCGATGGAGAGGACCACGTTGAGCACCGCCTGCACCCCCGAGGTCTTCGCCTCCCACCCCGGCCGGCCCGCGCCGCGGGCGCAGAGGCGCAGCGGAAAGGTGAGGGTCCCGACCAGGTAGGCCCAGGCGAGGACCCGCAGGGCGAGGACCATAGGCGCACCGGGCGCGCGCCCGAGCCACAGGGCCAGCAGGGGCTCCGCCGCGACGGAGAGGTAGGCCGCGAGGGGCAGGCTCGCGAGGGCGAAATACTTTCCGCTGCGTCGCAGCAGGGAGGCGAAGCGCGCCTCGTCTCCCTGGGTGGAGAAGGCGGCCGCCGCCGGTTCGACGACGTAGTTCATGATCTGCGGCACCTGGCTGCCCACCGAGGCCGCCTTCGCGCCGACATCGTAGGCGGTGACGCTCCCCAGGCCGAGCACCCGGCCGATGAGTACCCGGTCGAACTGCTGGTTGATCATATCCGCGAAGCGCGCCGCCTGCACCTGCAGGCCGAAGCGCCAGAGGGTGCCGAGGGTCTTCCCGTTCACCCCGCCGAGGCCGACGACCCACCCGTCCGCTCCCCCGGCGCCGAGGGCGAACGCCGCGACCAGGCGGACCGCCCCCGTGACCACCGACCCCGCCGCCAGGCCGATCAGCCCCCAGCCGGAGGAGAGGACGAAGATGATCATCGTGGCGTTGAGCAGGGAGTAGCCGGCCTGGAACATCGCCAGCACCGGGACCCGGTGGCCGGCGATCATCAGCGCCCGGCCGTAGTTCGTCAGGTAGCCCATCGCCAGCACGGCGAGCAGCGCGCGCCATACCCAGGCGGCCGTGTCGCCGTAACGGCCCGCCTGCGGGAAAAAGGCGAGAACCCACCGCTCCACCGCCAGCCCGGCCAGGAACAGGAACAGGGCGATGAGGATCATGCTCAGCAGGGCGGTGGAGAAGACCTGGTATTTCCGGGTTCTGTCCCCGGAGGTGAAGGCGACGGTGAAGTAACGGTTCAGGCTGGCGCCGAACCCGAAGTCGGCGAGGTTGAAGTAGGCGGTGACGGCGAAGAAGAGCGCCCACAGGCCGTATCCATCCGTGCCGAGGTGGGCGAGGGTGAAGGGGACGATGAACAGGCCGACGACGATCTCGACGCCGCGCTGCACGGCGAGCGCCGCGGAACCGCGCACCATGGAGCGGGCGATGCGCCCCCGCGGGGCTTCGTTCTGTTCCCCCTCACCGGGCATCCGGGACTGCCGCTCGGATTAGGTTTCGCCGCCGGGGGAGGCCGGCTCCCCGCCGCCGCCGGAGGAATCCGCCTTCTCCTCCGCCCCGGCGCCGTTGGACCGGTCCCCCGGGATGCCGCTCTCGCGCCCGGTGAGCAGGCTGAGAAACTCGGCGATCCGGCCCTTCATCTCGAGCCGTGGGACCACCTGGTCGAGGAAACCCTTCTCCAGCAGGAATTCGCTCCGCTGAAACCCCTCGGGCAGGTCCTGGCCGATGGTCTGCTTGATCACCCTCGGGCCCGCGAAGCCGATCAACGCCTTCGGTTCGGCGAGGTTGAGATCGCCGAGCATGCTGAAGCTGGCGGTGGTTCCGCCCGTGGTCGGGTCGGTGAGGACGCTGATGAAAGGCAGCCCGTGGGCGGCGAGGCGCGTGAGCCGGGCGGAGGTCTTCGCCATCTGCATCAGGCTGATCACGCCCTCCTGCATCCTCATCCCGCCGCTGCACGAGACGATGATCAGGGAGCGCTTCTCCTCGACCGCGCGGTCCACCGCCCGGGCGATCTTCTCGCCCACCACGCTGCCCACGGACCCGCCCATGAAGGCGAAATCCATCACCGCCAGCACCACGGGATGGTCGTAAAGCTGCGCCGTGCCGGTGAGGACCGCTTCGTTCCGCCCCGTCTTCTTCATCGCCGCCGTAAGGCGATCGCTGTATTTCTTGGAATCCCTGAACTCGAGCAGATCGACGGAGTGCAGGGTCTCGTCCAGCGGGCTCCAGGTCCCTTCATCCGCGAGCAGACGCACATACCCGTCCCCCAGGATACGCATGTGGTACCCGCACTCCGGGCAGACCTGGAAGTTGCGCTCGAGCTTCCGGCTGTACACGGCCTGTTCGCAGCCCGGGCACTTCACCCACACCCCCTCGGGGATGTCGCGCTTCCGCGCCCCTTCCAGCCCGTCTTTCTGGCGTTGGAACCAGTTCGCCATACCTATAGTACCCCGTTGGTTTCCTTGGGTGTCAAGTCCAGCGTCATCAGCAGGGCATCCTCGCCGTCCGGATAATAACTCTTCCTCAGCCCCGCGCGCTCGAATCCGAACGTTTCATACAAATGAACCGCCGCGTCGTTTCCCGCGCGCACCTCCAGGTGCACCACGCTCCACCCCAGCCGGCGGCCGCGGTCGAGCCAGTGAGCCAGCAGCGCCCGGCCGAGCCCCCTCCGCCGCTCGGACGAGGCGACGGCGAGGTTCAGCAAGTGCCCCTCGCCGTGGAGTTCGTAAGCGAAAAGATAACCCTCCACACGGCCCCGATGTTCCCCCACCGCCGCGAAGCCGATGGGATGCAGGAGCGCGTCAAGCAACATCTTTTCGCTCCACGGGTCGGGATAGGACTCCCGTTCGATCGCCGCCACCCGGGGAACATCATCCTCGCGCATCGGGCGGATAGTCACGTCCCATGACCATTCAAGTGGATCGATTCACCTGAATCGATCCACAGCTCGGCGCACCGCCGAGGCGGCGCGCGACACTCAAGGTTTCTTCTCCCGGATGCGCAACGCCACCCGGACCGCCTGCACGGTCTCGGCGACATCGTGCACCCGGACCACCTCCACGCCCGCCAGGACGCAGGCGGTCACCGCCGCCAGCGTCCCCGCCAGCCGGTCCTCCGCCTCCTCCGCCCCGGCGAGCAGGAGAAAGCTCTTCCGCGACGGTCCCACCAGCAGCGGCAGTTTCCAGCGGCGGAACTCCCCCAGCCGGGCGAGGAGGGTGTAGTTCGCCTCGCGGGACTTCCCGAACCCGATGCCCGGGTCGAGGACCAGTTGTTCCCGGCGCAGCCCCGCGGCCTCGCAGGCGGCGATGCGGTCCTCGAAGAAGCGGAGCATCTCGCCGATGAGATCCTCGTAGAGGGTGTCCGCCTGCATGGTCTCCGGCGTGCCGCGCATGTGCATCGCCACGTAGGGCGCGCCGGTTTCGGCGGCGAGGGCGAGGATCTCCGGGTCGAAGCACCCGGCCGAAACGTCGTTGATCCAGCTCGCCCCGGCCTCGAGCGCGCGGCGGGCCACCTCCGCTTTCCTCGTGTCGACGGAGACCGGAAGGCCGGTGCGCCCGGCGAGCTGCTCGATGACCGGGACGACACGGCGGATCTCCTCGGCGGCGCTCACCGGCGCGGCCCCGGGGCGGGTGGACTCGCCGCCGACATCGAGAATGTCCGCGCCCTCCTCCGCCAGCCGGAGGCCGTGCCGGACCGCCTCCTCGACCCCGGCGTACCGGCCGCCGTCATAGAAGCTGTCCGGGGTGACATTGACGATTCCCATCACCCGGGTCGGCTCCCCGAAGCGCACCCCCCGCTCGAGGCTTGCACGCTCCACCGGGTCTGCCCGGTCCGTCCTCACCGCGTCTCTCCCGCGCCGGGCTCGCCCTCTCCCGCCGCTCTCCTCTCCGCCCGCTCCCCGCGGCCGCGCTTCTCCCCCCGGGGCGACTCGTTCTCGAGGGTGAACGCCCTCGGGACCTGGCCCGTGATCGTCCGCCCCGTGCGCAGGAGGCGCAGCCTCATCTTGGCGGCGTAGGCGAACAGATCGTCGGTGGTCCGGTCCCATTTCAGCCAGCGCCGGCGATACTGCTCGAGGGCGCGCACGGTGTCGCCGTGCGACTCGTACACCAGCCCGAGGTAATAGTGGGCGTCCGGCGGACCATTGAACCTGACGGCGTTTTCGAACGCCGCCTGGGCAAGGCTGTCGTTCTCCAATCCCCGCGCCACGATGCCGAGGTTGTACCACGCATTGGCCATGGTCGAATCCACGGCGAGCAGGCGGCGGAAATCCCGTTCCGCTGTCTTCCAGCGCCGCAGCTTGATCATCATCGCGCCCCGCCGGATCAGCAGGCGCGGCTCATCCGGGTTCAGCCGCAGCCCCTCGTCGAGCACCGCGAGCGCCCGCTCCTTCTGGTTGTACCGGTCGCGGAGGAAACGGGAGAGCGCGGCGCGCGGCATGGGGTCCGCCGGGCGAAGACGCATCGCGAAGCGGAGGATCATCTCGCGGCTGCCCATCCGCAGGTCGCGGAGTTCGCGCTCGTCCAGGCGGGCGAGGGCCAGCATGGGCCGCGCATCCCGCCGGTTGTAGAGGTGGGCCAGCTTCCAGGCCGCCACCGCCTCCTTCTTCCGCCCGCCCATCCGCCAGGAGATGCTCCCGAGGACGTAGTAGGCCGCCCAGGACCTGTCGTTGGAGCGCAGGGCCGCCCGGGCCGCTTCCTCCGCATCCACCTTGTGCTTCGGGTAGTGCCAGGTCAGGTAGAGCAGCGCCAGCTCCTCCCACAGCGGCGTCGAGGTGGAGTCGCCGGGGGCGAAACCGGCGAGCAGCGCCGCCTCCGCGGCGGCGGGATCCCTTCTCCGCAGCGTGTCCGCCGCGGCGAGCGCCGCCAGGACCCGCGGGGTGAGATGGTTCACCGCCTCGGTCCGCTGCACCGGAAGCGCCCACGAACGGAGGAGCGCCAGCGCGGCGTTTTTCCCCGCCGAGGCCGGATCCGCCCCCACCCCGCGCACGATGTGCACCTCCTTGACCCGCCCCCCGGGGCTCAGGGTGTAGGCGGCCATCCGCAGGTGGAACCCATCCTCCGCGGGGGTGATCTCGCCGGTCACCACCCGCTCGGCACGGACCAGGCGCGCCCCCTCCGGCGGATCGGCCTCGAGAGAGGGCGGCGTCGGGGTGAGGAACTCCGAGCCGGCGTTCCGCGCCTGGAACGCGACAATACGTTCGCGCGCCGCCTCGAGTGTCCTCTCGAGGGCGTAGCGCGCCTGCTCCGCCTCCGTCCGCCCGCCGGCGGGGGCGGCGAAGGGCTGCACCCACACCCGCTGGGGAGCGAGGGGCGCGGGGTGTCGCACGCGCTGCAGGGAATAGACCGCCACCACTACGAGAGTGAGATAAATCCCCCAGCGCCTGAACGCGGCGGGGGAAATCACGCCGGACGAGCGATAGGTGAAATACCAGATCGCCCAGACGATGAGCAGGATCACGACCCACAGGGAGAACCCCCCGGGCAGCGTCCCGGACAACGATTCGTAAAGCCGTTGCAGCGGACTCATCGCACTTCCCGTTCACCGGAACCGGCCGGGGACGACCCGGCCGCGAGAGTACCCACAGTGGACCCGTTCACTGGCCCTGCCTGCCGAGCAGCAGCATGGCCTCGAGACGCGTGGCCTGCTTGCGGAGATACCCGCGCATCGCCGAGGTCACCGCCTCCGACTGTTCCTTCTTCACGCCCTGCATCGAAATACAGAGGTGGTGCGCGCGGACGACGACCAGGATCCCGGCGGGGCTCAACTTCTCATTCAGAAATTCGCAGATCTGGGTGGTCATCCGCTCCTGCACCTGCGGGCGGCGGGCGAAATGCTCCACGACACGAATCAACGTGGAAAAACCGACGATGCGGTTGTTCTTCGGGATGTAGGCGAGGGAGACACTCCCCCAGAACGGCAGGAGGTGGTGCTCGCAGAAACTGTAGAAGGGGATGTCCCGCATCAGGATCATCTCATCTTCGTTCTCCACCGGATAGGTGGCGAAGCTGGCCTCGAGGTCATTGTGCAGGCCGCTGAAGAGTTCCTGATACATATCGGCGACCCGCCGGGGGGTTCCGATCAGCTCCTCCCGATCGGGGTCCTCGCCGATTCCTTCCAGGATCAGCCGTACCCCGCGCCTGATCTTGTCTTGATCCATCACGGGCGGTGCTCCTTCCTTACGAATACCGTGTCCGCCGGAAAAGGTACTTCCCCTCCCCACGCCGCGCCACAGGCGAGGAGGGCGACGACGGCTCTCATCCGGCGGCGCGCATCGCTCGGCGAAACATACCGATACGTGGTAGAAAGATGCCCCCTGCAATCGGGGGCATGGTTCTGTTCCGCCTGACCGGGCGTGCGGCGTTCGTGCGCTTCGAGCGGCCCGCTCGCAAGAGGCCGACGCCGCGGGGCGGCCGCGCCGGTCGAACCCGTACAGCCGGTCCGGGTCCGCCCCGCCCGCGGCGGGGCGGGAGAAGCTACGCCGCACCTCCCTCGCCCGAGGATTTGTCTTTGCGGCGTGCCCGCGTCTTCGGGGGCGTCCGCCGGCGCGCCGCCGGCCGCGCACCGTCCCCCTCCGGTCCGGAAGGAGCCTCGCCGGTCGACGTGGCGCCCGCGCGTGTCCGGCCATCCCCGCTCTTCGGGGACACCGTTCTCCGGCGGGGTTTCCCACCGGCATCGCCGGAGGCGCCTTCCGCGCCGGGCTCGGACGCCTCCTGCTGTCCGGCGTCCAGCTTCGCGAGAACCTCCTCCACCTTCTCCCGCCTGCTGCGAATGGAGGTGTCGCTCGAACCCCTCGCCGCAGCGGGAACGGCGACGGGCTTCATCGCCTTCTGGCGGCGGGGTCCGCGCCGCGCGGAACCGACGCGCTTGCCGTCGGTCCGTTTCTGGTGCGCCGGCGGGAGCTTCTTGCCCTGGATGACCAGGTCGATCTCCTCGCCGTCCAGGATCTCGCGTTCGAGCAACGCCCCCGCCAGCCTGTGAAGCTGCTCCATGTGCTCCTGCAGGAGGTCGAGGGCGATCTTCTGTGCGTTCATCACGATGCGCTTGACCTCGCGGTCGATCTCGAGAGCCGTGGCATCCGAGAAGTCGCGATGGGTGGCGATCTCCCGGCCGAGGAAAACCTCCTCCTCGCGCTTGCCGAGGGCGAGCGGGCCGATCTTCTCGCTCATCCCCCAGTCGCAGACCATCTTCCGGGCGATGTCGGTCGCCTGCTTGATGTCCGTCGCGGCGCCGTTGGTGTAATCATCGAAGACGAGACGCTCCGCCGCCCGCCCGCCGAGCAGATGGATCAGCTTCCCCTCGATGTACTTCTTCGACCACGAGTGCTTCTCATCGATGGGCAGGTAATGGGTGAGACCGAGGGCGCGGCCGCGCGGAATGATCGTCACCTTGTGCACCGGGTCCGAGCCGGAGGTATACTTGGCGACGAGCACATGGCCCGCCTCGTGGTAGGCGGTCAGCTTCTTCTCCTCGTCGCTGATGAGCAGGCTGCGCCGCTCGGTGCCCATCATCACCTTGTCCTTGGCGTTCTCGAAATCCTCCATCGTCACCTTGTCGGCGTCACGCCGGGCGGCGAGAAGGGCCGCCTCGTTGACCAGGTTCGCCAGGTCGGCGCCCGCGAGACCCGGGGTGCCCTTGGCGAGCACCTTCAGGTCGACGTCATCGGCCAAGGGCACGCTCTTCGAGTGAACGCGGAGGATGCCCTCGCGCCCGCGGACATCCGGGCTGTCGACGACGATCTGACGGTCGAAGCGGCCGGGGCGGAGCAGCGCCGGATCGAGCACATCGGGCCGGTTGGTGGCGGCGAGGAGGATCACCCCCTCGTTGGACTCGAAACCATCCATCTCGACGAGGAGCTGGTTGAGGGTCTGCTCCCGTTCGTCGTGCCCCCCGCCGAGGCCCGCCCCGCGCTGGCGGCCCACCGCATCGATCTCATCAATGAAGATGATGCAGGGGGCGCTTTTCTTGCCCTGGTCGAACAGGTCACGGACCCGGGAGGCGCCCACGCCGACGAACATCTCGACGAAATCCGCGCCGCTCATCGAGAAGAAGGGAACCCCGGCCTCGCCCGCCACGGCCCGCGCGAGGAGGGTCTTGCCCGTCCCCGGGGGACCGATGAGCAACGCCCCCTTCGGGATGCGCCCGCCAAGCCGCTGGAACTTCTTCGGATCCTCGAGAAACTGGATGATCTCCTGCAGCTCCTCCTTCGCCTCGTCACAGCCCGCGACGTCGTCGAAGGTGATCTTCGGCTTGTTCTCGACGAGCAGCTTCGCCCGGCTCTTGCCGAAGCTGAAGATGCCCTTGGTGCCCCCGCCCTGCATCCGCCGCATGATGTAGACCCAGAAGACGATCAGGATCAGCCAGGGGAGAATGGAGGTGAGGATCATACCGAACCAGTTCGGGGACTCCTCGCGGAACTGCACCTTGACCCCGGCCATCTGCCAGGCATCCACCATCTCCTGGTTCACATAGGGCAGGATCACACGGAACTTGCGTCTCGGAAGGTCTTCGCTCGGCTTCAGCGTCCCCTCGAACGTCCGGTCTGTCACCTCCGCGGACTCGATGGCGCCCTTGTCGAGCAACTGGAGATACTCGTCGTAGGAGATGACGTCGGCCTGCTCGCTCGAGGGGTTGAGACGGTTGCTGAGTACGACCACGACGAGGATCAGGATGATCCAGAAACTGAGCGTGCGGGCGGCGCGCTTCCAGTCGAAGCGGTCATCGGGCCCGCGGGGTTTGCGGTTATTCGGTCCGCCGCCTGGCGGCTGATGATTATCTGCCATCTCCGGGACTGTCTCCTGTATGACCACCCGTGGGTGGGTCCACTCAGGGGGCGGTTTCCGCCAGCGGGAGCAGGGATAACCGCCACAGGCGGCGGCTTTCGGGCCGGACGCGGAACGGGTGGGCGAGACGATGACCGGGAACCCAGGCGACCACCCCGCGCGACTCGAGAATCCACACCGGCCCGCGCCGTTCGGACGCTCCGCTCGCGAGCACCCTGGTCACCTTGACAAGGTGGCCCGGGCGGGCGAACGGCTCGATGCGGTCGCCGGGACGCCACGGGCGCACGGTCACCTCGTCGCCGAGGGCCGCGGCATCCACCCATTCCACGAGCTTGTCCGAGTGGACGATGTCCCCGGCGGCGTCCTTCTCCCACTCCTCCGCGCGCAGGGTCCCGCCGTCCGGCAGCATGAGCTCACCGGGCAGTTTCCAGCGCAGGGGTGCAGCATCCGCCAGCCCGTCAAGGATCAACCGGCTGTCCGTGCGCAACACCCGCACGCCGCCGGCAAGCCGCAGCGTGCTGCCGGGGGAGCGGTGGAGGGACGCCTCCAACCGCCGGAGTTCCCCTTTTCGCAGCGACTCCCGTCCCTCCCGGGCGGCCGCCGCATGTGCCCAGGCCCGGCGCAACAACCGCACCCTGATAGTGACAAGATACCCGGCCAGCCTTTCTGCATCAAGCGAAATCCACCGGGGGCTGCTCCCGCGTCGCACGGCGCCCCAGGCTTCCTCCGCGACAGCCGCCAGCGCCTCTTCCGCGGCGGCGAGCCGGCGGGCGCTCTCGGCGAGATTCCGCCATGCCCTGTCCCCGAATTCCTTCTCGATCACCGGCCGCAACCGATGGCGCACCCGGTTGCGGGTGTAACGCAAATCCCGGTTGCTCGGGTCCTCGAGGACACGGATGCCCTCCGCGGCGATGAATTCCGCCAGCTCCTCCCGGCTGAAGGCCAACAGCGGGCGCAGGAACATCTCCCTCTCCTCGCGCGGACCCGCCAGCCCGCCCGTTCCCGCGCCGCGCAGGAGGTAGAGAAGCACCCCCTCCGCGCGGTCATCGAGGGTGTGGCCGGTGAGCACCCGCACCGCGCCCGCCTTCCGCGCCAGGTCCACGAGCGCCCGGTACCGCTGCTCCCGCGCGGCCGCCTCGAACCCGACCTCTCTGCGGCGCTCCCCGGCGATGCGGACCCGGGTGACGACCACTTCGACCCCGGCCTCCCGCGCCAGGTCACGCGCCAGCGCTTCGGCCTCGTCCGCGTAGGCCCCGGTGCCGTGGTGGACATGGCCGACCACCAGCCGCCCGCGCTCTTCGGGAGGCGGCAGGACGAGAAACAGAAGCGCCGTCGAGTCCACGCCGCCGCTGAGGGCGACGAGGACACGCCCGGCGGGCGGGAGAGCGGCCCGGACGCGCGGCCAGAGCATGCCCCGCCACAAACGTCCCACGCCTTTCCCCGCCCGATTCTCGACCATCGTTCCACCCCAAGATGTCCCGCGGATTCAACGTAGGCAGAGGGCGGAGGGAGAGCAAGATCGCTCGGGCGCGGGCCGGAGGGAAAGAATTCGATGAAGGTGAGGAACCCTCACCGCTTCCGAAAGATGAACAGGCGGTACCGGATGGGAATCCGGCGCTCGAGACGGGGAAGGGCGGCGAAAAAGAGGACCATCAGCAGGAGGTACCCTTCGGGATACCCGGCGGCGTGGAGATCGCCGAAGCGCCGGAGCACGGCGGGGGAGGCGCGGCGGAGGCTGCGCGCGACGCCCGGGGTGAGGTCGAAGGCGTGCAGGGGCGTGAGCCCGGCCCGTTCGGCCGCCCGGTGGTAGCCCTCCGCGGTGAACAGGCCGGGGGAAGCCAGTGCCCGGCGGTAGAGAGCATGAAGCCGGGGATAGCCCCCGCTGTCGGGCAGCACGATGTCCGCCACGGCCAGCCGGCCGCCGGGCCGGAGAACCCGGGCCGCCTCCCGGATGAACGCCTCCTTGTCCGGGTAGTGGAATGCGCTCTCGATGGAGAAGACGCCGTCGAAGCTCCCGTCCGCCAGCGGCAGGGTGGTGGCATCCCCGCGGAGGAAGACGACGTCTTCCTCATCACCCCCGCCCCCCGCCCGTGCGACCTGCCGGGCGAGCAGCTCCACGCCGACGACCCGCGCGCCCGCCCGGCGCGCCGCACGGCGGGCCGGGCCGCCGGGGCCGCAGCCGACATCGAGCAGGCGCGCGCCCGGGCCGGGCCGCAGGGAGTCCACTGCCAGGTCGACCATCGCCCTCTGCGCCGCGGCGAAACCGCCGGGCCGGTCGGGCGCCTCCCAGCCGAGGTTGTAGAACCCCCCATCGCCCGTGATGGCGTCGAACAGGGTCTTCAGGTCCCGGTAGTACTCCTCGACCCTTTCGTGGACCTGTCTTCCGGCGCACCCCACTCTTTCTCCCCTCTCTCCCCGTCGCGCAGAATCATCCGCGCCATCGGTACTGCCCAAGAAAAACGGGCCCGTGGGCCCGGCCGTCCTGCTCGCTCTCGGAAACCACCCCTTTTCCTCACCCGGAACGGGGCCGGCGATCCACCTCGTCCCGCCCTACTCCACCCGGGGATCCTCCTCCGGATCAATGGCGAGTCCGAGCTCCTCCAGCGAGATCAGGCGCTGCATCCGGCCGGAGTAACGAGGCGACTGTTCGACGACCCCCAGGCGGCGCCATTTCTGCCACCAGGTGACTACCGTTCTTTGGGTCACTTCTTTCGCCACCGCCTTCTCGATGTCCCGCGAGGAGCGAATGCCGTCGGAGAGTTCATAGACCCGCCGCTCGATGGATTTTGTCAGGTTCTCCTCGATGATCCGCCGCGCCGTGCGGTACGCCATGAACCGCAACAGGTGCAGAATCTCCTCCTGCTTGATCAGCAGGTTCTCCAGCATCCGTTCGATGGCCGCGTTCATGCGCCCTCCCCGGCTGATTCGCGCCAGTCAAACGTAGCCGCCGCATTACGGGAAGTCAAGAGTATGATTATATAAATACATGGTCCTGTTATGCTTCTGCCTCCCACCGCGGAGAGAATCGCCGGGACAACTCCCTGCTCGGTTCAGCGAGAGGGTGAGCCCTCGATCAGACTCCGCAGCCGGCGCAGATCCTCAGCGTAGCCACCCTCCCCCTGCGGGGTCTCGAGGATCCCCGGCAGGTCGGCGAAGCGCGGATCATTGACCATCCGCCGGAAGGGTTCGAGCCCGAGCAGACCATCCCCGATCTGGTCGTGACGGTCCACGCGGCTTCCGAGGGGCTTCCTGGTATCGTTGAGATGGATCACCTGCAACCGCTCGAGCCCGATCAGGCGGTCGAACTCCTCCCAGGTTTTCTCGTACCCTTCCGCGCTCAGCAGGTCATAACCCGCCGAGTAGGCGTGGCAGGTGTCGAAGCAGACCGCGAGGCGTTCGTTCTCCTCGGACAGCTCGATCATCCGGGCGATCTGCTCGAAACGGTAGCCGAGGTTCGTCCCCTGCCCGGCGGTGATCTCGAGGGCGATCTTCGCCCCGCAGCCCGGCAGGCGGCGATGGACTTCGCTCAGCGAGCGGGCGATGGTCTCGATGCCCCACTCCTCCCCCCGCTTCAGGTGGCTGCCGGGGTGAGCGACGACATGGGAGAGGCCGAGCTGCTCGGCGCGCTCGACCTCGTCGGTGAGAGCGTCGATCGACAGGGTGAGCTTCTCCGGGTCCGGCGCGCAGAGGTTAATCAGGTAGGAGTCGTGGCTGACACAATGGGTGATGCCGTGCCGGTCCCGCTCCTCCCGGAACCGGGCGATGGAGTCGGGGCTCAACGGCTTCGCCTTCCACTGGCGCTGGTTCCTGGTGAAAAGGGCGAGCGCCCGGATGCCGAACCGGGCGGCATTGCCCGGGGCGTTCTCCACCCCTCCGACGGTTGAAACGTGTGCTCCCAGGATCATCGCTCTGCTCCGGTTGGTCCTTTCCGTCCTCCGTCCCGATTTCCCCCGGGACTTGCCCGCCGCGGCGAGCGCCGCGTATGAAACCCGGGACTGAAGTCCGGGCCACCCTGTTGCTACCGGGCTGCCGGGAGGAAAGATACGGCGGGCGGAGAGACGGGCAAGCCGAGGAAGAAAAACCCGCGAAGAAACTCCGCGGGCGGGTGTCTCCGGGGCGGAAGTGACAGCGCGGTCGAGTGCCTCCGGCGCGGGGGGCCGGGTCGCTCGCGGGCTATTCTACCTGCTTTACGAAGAGCACAAGTTTGTCACTCTGACACGTCCCGACTCTTCGGGACGTGAGAAGAGTCTCGAAACGATGCGCTTCCTCTTGAGTTGAACCGTTTTGTTTCGAGATCCTTCACTTCGTTCAGGATGACAATAGGAAGCGTCCAGGATGACAATAGGAAGCGTCCAGGATG
>CAYOKT010000062.1:1970-16530 GCA_964404605.1 uncultured bacterium | reverse complement strand
GCAGGTCAGCGCGGAGGTGGGCCAGGGCACTGCCGGTGACGCCGCCGAGGCGTTCGCCGAGTTGTCGCACGCCCCCCTCGTCCAGGGCATGACGGAGAGCAAGCTCGACCAGGAACTTCCGCCCCCGGTTCCGTGACCGCGGCCGCATCAGCTCCTCGGGGGATGAGTTGAACTCCCGGGCAACCAGCGCGGCCAACGCCTTCAGGCGCTTCCCCGCGCCTCCGGCGGCGGGCGTCCCCCCCCCTTCCCCGCCCACCGTCCCGGGGACTCGACGCCGGCCCTTCGCACCCTCGTAATAGCGCGCGATGAAGGGCTCGCTGCCGAGCAGGCTCATGGCGACGACACGGTCGAGGACATCCTCCTCATCCCGTTTCAACCCCTCGACGAGGAAGCGGAAGAACTGCTCTTCCTCCTTCCGGCCGCCCTCCTTCCGGAAATAGCGCAACGCCTCCCGCCGGTCGAACCAGGGGGGATTTTCCCGGGAGCCGATGTAGATCGAATAGGACGTCCAGCGGTGGGTGCTGATCTCGCCCAGCTTCCGCCCTTCGCTGCGCTTCGACCAGGGCTCCCCCATCGCCGGAGCGAGGTGCACCCGGCGGAGGACCGGGAGGAAGTGGGTCTCCTCCTCGACGAGAATCGCCCGGTGACGGTCGCGGATGCGCGGGGGCTCCTCGCGGGGAAAGGCGGAGCGGAAACGGTTGATGAAGCCCGCCTGGGTCCGGTGGACGAACTTCGACAGGGGCAGGCTGCCGGTGCGGAGGAAGAACAGGGCGGAACGGTCCAGGAGGGCATAACCATACACCTTCACCCCCGCGGCGGGGGCGGCATCGCCGAGACCGGCGAGAAACAGCTCCCGGTCTTTCTCTCCCTTGAAAAGAGGGCGCTCGTCCCGCGCGCGGATCTGCACGAGGTAGGTGGTATTCGGAATGAAGATGCGGACCGGCCTGGCCATGCCCGAAAGTACTTGCCCGCCTCCGGGTGAACAAGAGGCGGGGGAGGTGTCCGCGCGGCCCGGGGCCTCCGATGGCTCGAGGAGAGCAAAATGGGGCACGATTCATTCGACCGCGCCCCTCACCCACCTTGTCCAACGCCGGACCGGCGCCGTTTCAGCCGTTCCCGGTGATCTCGAACATGCGCTCGAGCGCCTTGTCCGCCCACTGTTTCGTCGCCGGGTCCACCTGCACCCGCCAGCGGTACTCGCCGCGTTTCAGGGCCTCAAGGCTGTCGCGCAACGCCTGGGGGCTGATGCGGAACATGGTCGAACAGAGGCAGGCATAGGGCGCGAGGCTGTAGACCTCTTTGCCCTCGACGGCCACCTCCCGCCCGATGGAGGCGACGAGATGGTTCTCCGTGCCGACCGCCCATTTCGAGCCCGGAGGCCCCTCGGAGATGGTCTTGCGGATGTACGAAGTGGACCCGACATAGTCCGCCTTCTGGACGACCTCGAAGCTGCACTCCGGGTGGACGATGATCTTGATGTCGGGAACCCGCGAGCGCCAGATGTCCGCGTGCTGGGGCTGGAAGTGCTGGTGGACGCTGCAGTGCCCCCGCCAGAGGAGCACCCGGGCATCGCGCAACCTGCCGGCATCGTTTCCGCCCAACGGCTCCTCGGGGTTCCAGAGGGGCATCTTCTCGAGGGGGATGCCCAGGTCGTAGCAGGTGTTCCTGCCGAGATGCTGATCGGGGAAGAAGAACAGCTTCTCGCCCTTCTCCAGCGCCCAGCGGATGATCTTGTGCGCGTTGGACGAAGTGCAGATCGTCCCGCCGTGCTCCCCGACGAAGGACTTCACCGCCGCCGTGGAGTTGATGTAGGTGACCGGGATAATCCGCGAGGTGTCGAGGATTCCCTCGAGCTGCCGCCAGGCATCTTCGACATCCTCGATGTCGGCCATGTCGGCCATCGTGCAGCCGGCACGCAGGTCCGGCAGGATCACAGGCACTTCGGGCGGCGTCAGCATGTCCGCCGTCTCCGCCATGAAATGCACGCCGAGGAAGATGACATACTTCGCATCCCTGACCTTCGCGGCGTGCTGGCTGAGGGCGAGGCTGTCCCCCCTCCTGTCGGCGAAGCGGATCACCTCCTCGCGCTGGTAGTAGTGTCCGAGAAGGACGAGTTCCTCGCCGAACCCGGCGCGCAGCTCGGCGATCTCCGCCATCAGTTCCTCGGGGATATACGGCTCGTCCATGTGGGTGACTTCAAGGATGGGCTGTTCGGGGTTCCACCGTACTTCGAGGGACTGGGTTTTCACTGCCATGACCATCAACCCATGTGAATTACGTAGCAAACTCCTGATTCCTCGATCTTTACAGAAGGTACGGTTTCCACCACTTCCGCGAAAGGGCGCGCGGAACCCCGCGAGACAGGACAGAGCCATCCGTTGACCGGTGGGACATTTCGCGCAGTTTTACCAGCCGGTGGGGTGAGAGCCTGCCGCCGGTGCCGGCGGCCGCATGCCGGATCGCCCGGGGGGCTCTCCCCACCGCTTCACCGCGCCGGAGAAGGGGCCGTAAGGCATCGTCGGGGGGACGGCCAGGGTGTCGAGACGCCAGGCGGCCATCCCGACCACCTGCCCTCCGCGCGGCACGCCGGGAGGGTCGAGACGAGTGACCCTGCGGAAGCGCGAATCAAGCCAGCGTTCACGGTCCGCCTCGCTGAGAGCATAGCGGGCCTGGGTGATCAGCACCCCGCTGCGGCCGGCGTACTCCGCGGGAGGCGACCACCAGGCGAACATGTGCGGCTTGTCACCGAGGAGGACGACCGGGTGCCGGCCGCGGTCCGCCCAGGCGAGCTGGGCCGCGGTGAACCACTTGTGGGCGAAGAGAACCTCCCCCTCCCCCAGCGCCCCCTCCTCCTCCGCCCACCGGAGAGTCTGCTCCCAGCCGGCGGGATCGAGGGTCGGGTCCGACCGCTCGCGCAGGGGCAGAAAGCCGGTGTGCGCCTGGAGCACGACGAGGGCGACAAGTGCTATATTGGCGGCGGCCGCGGCGGCTGCCCAGGGCATGGAGCGCGGCTTTCCGGCGAAGGCTCCGCCCGCGAGGACGACGGCGGCGACATAGCCGGGCATGGTCCAGTGCGGCAGGATGGTGCGGGTCATCCCGATCAGGGTGAAGGCGAGCACCGGGAGGAGAAACGGCGCCAGCAGCCAGCGGTCGGCCCGGTCCTCCCGCCCGCGGCGGAGCGCGCCGATCCACAGGGCGACCGCCAGCCAGGGGGTGAGGTAAGCGAGCTGGCCGCCGATGGCGCTGCCGACGAGATCGGGGCGGAAGGAGAGGCTCCCGGACGCCCCCTTGCCGAACTGCTCGGTGAAGCTGACCCAGCCGTTCGCGGCGTTCCAGAAGAGGCAGGGGCTGAACACCGCGAGCGCGACGAGCAGCGCCAGGTACAGCCTCCAGTCCCGCCACCAGCGGCGGAGAACCGGGTCGGTGAGGGCGGCGATGGCGAGGGCGGCGGGCAGGAGCACCATGTGGTACTTCGCCAGCATCCCCAGCCCGGTGAGCGCGCCGAGGAGGAGAAAGCCAAGGGTGCGCGGCAGGGAACCATCGCGCAGCCTCGAGGCGACCGCCAGCGCCCAGACCCAGAGCGCGATCAGGGCGTTGTCCGGCAGGACGAAAGCCCCCGCGCCGAAGGCGAAATAGGGCGAGGCGCTCGCGAGAAGCAGGACGAGGCGCGCCGCGCGGGCGCCATAGAGCCGCCGGGCCAGGTCATCGAACCCCACCAGCGCGACGGTGAACCAGAGGACGGCGCCGAGGCGGAGGGTGAGCGGTGACTGCACCCCGGTCAGCCAGCGGCCCAGCCCCGCGGTGAAGGCGACCAGGGGCGGGTGGTCGAAATAGCCCGCGGCGAGGTGGAGGCTGAAGAGGTGATAGTAGGCTTCATCGAACCCCGGACCCACCGACGCGGCGGCGGCGAGGCGCAGGACCAGCGACGCCGCCAGCAGGAGCAGCGCAACGCGGTCACGGGACAACGGCACGGTGACGGACGGGGACGAGGGAAGCATGGCCGAAAATAGACCCGGCGGGAAAACCATGCAACTGCGTTCACTCGGGCGGGTCCTGCTCGTCGATGACAACGACCGTTACGCCGATGCCCTGACGGCGGACCTGCAAGCGCGCGGCGCCGAAGTCATCCGGGCGTACGACGCCACCGAGGGGGTGCGCCGGCTGCGCGGGGAGGACCCGCCCTTCGACGGCGTGGTGACCGACATCTCCATGGAGACCCAGGTCTCCGGGCTTCGTGTGCTGCGCGAGGCGCGGAGACGGGGGATCAGGCTGATCGCCGTCGCCTCCACCGGGCTCGACACTCCCATCGGCTATTTCCTCAACCGGCTGATCCTCGGACGCCTGCTCGGCGGCACGCATCTCATCCCGAAGCGCCCCATCAAGCAGCGCGGCGAGATCCTCTGGATTCCGACCAACCGTGACCGGCGGGGGTAAGGCGCGCGGTCCTCTCCCTCCTCCCACCAACCGCAGCGGGAAGGAAGCGCGCTGTTCCCCGCGGCGGAAACCTCGAACCAAAGGGCAGGAATCCCGTGAGTTCTACTCTCGGATTCTCTCGGAGCAACTCGAGGTTTTCAAGCCTCCAACTTGTTGGGATTTATGATAATTATCGAGACTCTTGACCCTTCTTTCAGCGGACGGAGGAAGAATTCCTGGAGCGGAATCGGGAGGAAAGCTCAAGTTTCCGTTCAGGTTGCCGATGAGAGGGAGGAGCGCGGGAACGGCCTGCGTACGGAACTCACCAATGGAGGTCCGCCGAGGAGACCGTACCTTCTTGCTTAGCGGCTGAGAAGGAACCCTTGCTGCCTTTTGTAGCCCGGCCCCCTCAGGTCGGGCTACAGGCAATTAACGGGGGAAGGTCTTCCCCACTCGCCCCTCCACTCGCCCGCCGTTCCCGATCGCTCAACCACCCGTTTCCAGCCGGAACTCGATCCGGATGCCCCGTTCGGCGAGCTCCGCGATGAGACGGTCCGGATCGACACTCAACTCCTGGTAGAGGACGCCCCTCTCGCGAATCTCCCCGGTGAGAATCATCCGCAGAATCGCCGTCCCGGGCCATGCGGTGCATCGTTGCATGGAGGTGAAGCCCTCCATTTCGTCGTACCGGTCCACCATCTCGTAGACCGCCGCGGCCTTCCGGCCGTCCTTCCCGCCGGTCACCCGGACACGGAGGAGGGTTACGTCTGGCACATCATGGGGCAGAACCCGCTCGAGCAACGCCTCGAGAACCCGGCGGGGCGCCACTTTCACGCCGCCGGTTTCGACCGGCTCTTCGCGGAAGAAACCGAGTTCGCGGAGCAGGTTCATCTTCTCCGCATGACCGGGGTAGCGGATCGTCTTGCAATCCAATTCGCGCAGCCGGTCCCCGAAGGTTTCCGGCAGGGTCGATACCCCGCCGGAGGTGTAGAACGCCTCGTAGGTTGCGCCGTGGAATTGGAGGGTTTCGAGGCCGCCGAGGCCGGGGCGGGTCTCGACACGTCCCTCGTGAAGAACGACACTCGGCTCGAGGTATTCGTTGGTCAGCCCGCGGACACTGAAGAGGAGGGCGTAGTCGAGCGGCGGCCGGGGGTCCTGCGGCAGGCCGCCGACGCGGATTTCCGCCGCTTCCGCGCGGTCGAGGGCCCGCACTCCCCCGGCGACGAGAACCCCGGCGAGACCGGGTGTCAACCCGGTGTCCGGGACGATCGCAACCCCCGCTGCCTCCGCCTCGCGGGAAAGCTCGTGCTGCGCCTTGACGACCGTGTGATTGCCGCCGAAATCGACCGCGTGGCACCGGGCTTCGATCGCCCACTCGGTGAGTTGCCGGTTCAAGGCGTAATCCGCGGCGAAGACCGCGCCGTCCGCCTCGCGAAGCAGGGGGAGGATCTCCCCGGCGGAAGCGAGGTCGGCGACGATGCCCGCCTCGCGCGGCAGGCCGAGACGCCGGCAGGCGGCCTCAAGGGCTTCCTCGCTGGTGTCCGCCAACCTCACGGCGAAACCGCCGCGCAACAGATCGAACGCCGCCGCGGTACCCTGCCGCCCGGCGCCAAGCACCAGTACCTGTTTCCCCTCGGAATCGTTCATTCCCCGCCCCGCATTCTTCGTTGGAAAGTGAATCACCGTTCTGGACATCGCTGCGGAAACTCGCACGGAAAACCGGCCGGAGACAACACCTCCCGAGTCGGGGGAGAGCGAAAACGGGCGACAGGTGGGGACCCATCGCCCGTTTCGGGAGACCGCTTCCGCCCAGGGAGGAAAGCGAAAGCGGAGGGGTTGAGTAGAGGGTGATTCTATTGGGAAAGCGCTGAACGCGCGGATTCTCTCTTCTCAATCATTGTACGAGGGGATTTCCGGCGTAGTTCCCCCGGTTTTCCCGCCACGGGGCTCCGGAGAACCCGCCGGCTTCCGGAGAACAAACGGCGCCGGGGAGCCCCGGCGCCGTCGGCATTTCCCCCTGAAAGCAAAGCCTACTTCACATAGGCCAGCTTGGCGATATGCCGGGCGCCGTTCACCTCGAGCACGGCGAAGTAGACCCCCGCGGCATGCCCGGCGGCGTTCCAGCTCACCAGGCGGCGTCCGGCGGCCATCGGACCATCGACCAGCGCAGCGACCTTCCGCCCGAGGACGTCGTAGACCGCCAGTTTCACCACGGCCGTGCGCGGCAGGGCGAGGCGCAGCGTCGTCATCCCGTTGAAGGGGTTCGGATACGCTCCCAGGAGGGCGAAGTCCGCGGGAAGCGCCACCGCCTCCCCCCCCTCTGCCACATCGCTGGGGACTTCGAGGAAGGTCAGGATCGGATCGAGCGCCTCCGCCCGGGTGATCGAGGTGCCGGCCCCGGTGACCGCCTCGAAGGCGAACGAGAAGTAGACGAGCTTGTAGTCGTCGCCCTCGTAATAGATCCCGCCGAGGTCGTCATCCATCTGGATGTAACGGTAGAGGCCATGGGCATTCTCCCCGACGGGGGCGATGACATCCGGGTCATCGTTGTTGCCCGCGCCGCCTGCGCCGAGAAGGGCGATCTGGGCGCCTTCCTCCGCCGGCCCCTCGCTGCCGGGAACGGTCTCGAGACCGATGTTCACCGACCCCGTCGTCGATTCCGCGTGCAGGTAATCGGCGTAAAAGCTCTCGCCCGCAAGCTGCTCATCGAGGGTCTGCCCGAAGAGGAAGAGGTTCACCCCGGCGTCGAGAGCCCCGCTGAGCGCGGTCAACTCCTCCGGGCTGAGCGGATCGACTTCGTCACCCGTCATCCAGAGCAGCGCGGTGTAACGTGTCAACTCCGAAAGGGGAGGCATACCCAGCTTGCTCACATCCCAATGGGCGTAGACCTGGTCGAGTTCGTCGAGATCGGAGGCGATGAAGCTCTCGTACATTTCGCCGCCGTCATCATCGACCAGCATCACGTTCGGGGTGCCGATGAGCACCCTCACCGAATCCGTGATGCTGTAGCCGTTCGGCCCCGCTTCGACGGTCACCGTCAGGGTGGCCCAGGTTCCGTCCGGGGCGTCATCATGCACGGTGAAACGCATCGGGGTAGCGTTGTTGTCGGCCGACCCGCCCGCGGGAACCGCTCCGATCAGGACCTCACCGGCATCGTACGTCACCCAGTCGGCATCCCCGAAGGAGATGCTGGCCATGGTCGAGGAGGCATCGCGCCAACCGGCGGCGTTGGAGAGTTCGACGCGCACCTCCACGGTCTCGCCGAGGTCGGGATGGTCGTTCCCATCCGAGTCCGTCAGGGTGATCGAGTCGATGGTCATCTCGGGCCAGTAATACTGGGTCACCGCCTTGTAGGCGTTCACCCGGCCGGACCCGACCCCCATCGTCGCCGGCAGGGAATCGACGGTGCTCTCGACCACCTGGCGCCAGAAGGTGTTGCTCGAATCGGGGAACATGCTGATGATGAGCGCGCCCACACCGCCGGCGATCGGACTGGAAAGGCTTGTCCCCGACCAGTTGTCATACCCGTCATCGAACCAATCGGTCAGTCCGGTGAAGGGTGCGGAGATGCTGACCCAGGAGCCGTAGTTTGAGCTGTGGTTCCGCGTGTCGTTCGAGTTCAGCCCGGCGACGGCGATCACGTTGGCATACCCCGCCGGGTAGTGGATCGTCGAGGTTCCCTCGTTCCCGGCGGCGGCGAAGATCAGCACGCCGTTGTTCCAGGCGTAGTTGAGGGAGTTCCGAAAGGTGGTGTTGATCCCCGGGCCGCCGAAGGAGAGGTTGATCACGTTCGCGCCCATGTCCGCGGCGTACACCGCGGCGGTGGAAGCGGCGCTGAGGTTGATCAGTCCCTGGCCGTCCGTGTCCTGGTATCCCGCCCTCAGGCACATGATCTGCGTGTTGTAGGCGACGCCGGCGACTCCCACCTCATTCGCGACCGAGGCCATCGCACTGGCGATCCCGGTGCCGTGACCGGCGAAATCCATCGGGTCGTTATCGGGCAGGTTCACATCCTCGCCCGGCCAGCCGGACCCGACGTTCACCCAGTCATACCCGATATAGTCGTCCGTCAGGCCGTTCCCATCGTCGTCCTGGCCGTTCCAGTCGCCGAACGTCCCCGGCATGTCGAACCCGGGCTCGTAGACACGGTGATCCCCGTCGACATCCTCGCCGGGATTGAGCCAGATGTTGTCGACCAGGTCGGGGTGATTCCAATCGACGCCGGTGTCGATGCCTGCGACGATGACGGTTCGTGAACCCGCGGTGACACACCAGGCATCGAGCGCGGCGATCTGCTCCAGCCAATTCTGCTCACCCAGGCGGGGGTCCTCCGTGGGGCATTCATCCACCGGGACGAGCAGGTTCGGTTCGGCCCAGGCGACCTCATCCAGCCGGGAGAACTCCTCGGCGATGGCGTCCATGTCGCTCCCCCGGGGGAAGCGGATGCGGTAGTCGTTCCGCGTCTCCGCGCGGAACTTCGGGTCCTTGACGATGAGACCGAGGAAGATGGGCTGCGCACGGTCCGCGCCGAGATCCGCCAGCCGGCGGTCCACCTCGGAAAGCCCGGTCTGCAGCAGGCCCTGCTTGTTGAGCGCGGGTGTGACATCCTGCTTGAAGCGGATCAGCAGTTCGCCATCCACGTAACGCCGCGGGGCCGCCCCCGCCGTCCCGATCATCGCGAGAGTCAACAGTGTGGCGAGGGTCAGGGAAAACCGTCTCATGGGATTCTCCTGGTGGTAAACCGTTTCGTTCCGTTTCTGATGCAATTTTTCAATCTAACCATCATGCGTCCTTGCCGCCAGTCGGAAGCTGCAACCGATCGAGCCGGACTGGTGAGATGCCGGTCACGCGGTGAGAAACAGGCGGATCACAACCCCGATCAGCAGGAGCCCGAAAACCCTCCTGTACACTCGCGAATCCGCCTTTTTGTTCAACCAGGCGCCAAGCTGCGCCGCGGGAACGGACGCGAGGGCGAGGCAGAGGGCGACGGCCGGTTGGACATGGCCGATGAAGCCGCTTGGCAACGGGACTGCGGGGGCATGGGTCAGGTACCCCACCGCCGCCGCCAGGGCGGTGAAGGTGACGACGCCGGAAGACGTGCCGGCGAGATTCCGCGTGGACACATGGGCGACCAGGGCCATCGCCGGAATCAGGACCAGGCCGCCCGCAAGGCCGGTCAGCCCGGCGAAGAGACCCGTGCCGAAGCCCAGCAAGGCCCAGGACCACCAGCGCAGCGCGCGAAGAGGACGCTCGACTCCCTGCTTTTCGAACCACATCCGGAGGGCGACGAAAACCAGCACCACGGCGAGGAAACGCTGCAGTCCGCCGCCGGGAAGATGCCGGGCGAGCATCACCGCCAGCCAGCCACCGAGCATGCTCGCGGGGGCGAGAAAGGGAACCACCCGCCAGAGAACCGTGCCCTGCCGTGAATGACGCAGGGCGGAAGAACCCACCGAGAGGGTCGCCACCGCCAAGGAAGTACCCATCGCCGCCTGGACGAGAACCTCCGGCGGCAGCTCCCAGGCGCGGAAGAGTTCGAGCAGCACCGGTACCATGATCACACCACCGCCGATGCCGATGAAGCCGGCCGCGAGTCCTGCGAAAGCACCGATGCCGAGGAGAAGCAGCGAGGAGTCGAAGGTCAGTTCCATATTGCGATGGATTCCCGGAAAAGTAAGGCGCGTAATATAGGGAGAATTAGGCTCTCCTTCCAGCCTGAAACCCAAGCCATCATTGAATTTGTCATTGATGGAGCCGGCACACGCAATGATACACGCAACATCGTGTCCGTTTGCCCTCTCCCCAGAATACCTTTACTTTGTCACGAAGTATTTGATCTGGAGCCACGTAACGGTTCACAGGGGGTGAGCATGAGGCGAGTGAAAGCTGTTTCCATTGTACTTGGGCTGCTGCTGATCGCGGGAGTCGCGGGCGCCTATCCTCGAACGGTTCTCCTCGAGGATTTCGCGTCATCAAGTTGTCCTCCCTGCATCACGGGCGGGGCGAACATCCACACCATCCTCGGCAATTTCACGCGCGATGAGATGGTGTTGATCACCTACCACATGAGCTGGCCGTCCTCCAACGATCCCTGGTACCAGGCCAACCCCACGGAGAACAACGCGCGCCGGGCCTACTACGGGGTGAACGCGATTCCCGACACCTGGGTGGACGGTGAAGTGAGTTACAACCCCGCCGCGGGCACCGGGAGCATCACCAGCCGGATCAACTACCGCCTCGGCATCGATTCGCCCCTCGATATCGTCGTGGAGCCCTCGACCGAGGGCGACGAGATCACGGCGGACGTGATCATCAGCGCCGATAGTGATGTGTCGAACAAGGTCCTGCAGATCGTTCTCACGCAGATCTTCTTTTCGATGGACCACTCGGACGGCGGCCCGACCGACTTCGACTATTCCATGCTGAAGATGTACCCGAACGCCAGCGGGCAGACCATCAGCCTCACGGCCGGCGAGACGGACACGGTCACGGCGACGTTCACCTACAACGACGATTGGACCCTGCCGAACCTCGCGGTCGTCGCTTTCGTCCAGGACAACACCACCCACGAGGTGATCCAGGCCGGACAGGCGCAGATCCCGGCCACTTCGCCGAACCTGGCGCTGGCCGAGGTTTCCTTCAACGACGACGACCAGGCCAACCCGAACGGCCGGCCGGACGCCGGGGAGACGGTCGACCTGATCGTGATGGTGGCCAACGCCGAATACTACCTCGACGCGTTTTCGGTCAACGGCGTTCTCCGCTGCGACGACCCCGAGATCGAGCTGCTGGATACCACTTCCGTCTGGCCGATCATCCCCGCGGGATTCGAATCGAGCAACGAGTCGGACCCCTTCTCCCTCCATGTCCCGGACGAATTCGTTTCACGCATGGTCACCTTCACGGTCTTTCTGAGTACTTCCGAGGGGTACGAGGTGGAAGTCAGCTTCGACGCCCTGGTCGGCCAACCGAGCATCGCCCTCGTGAACGACCACGGCAACGGCTCGAGCTACGCCGACAACTGGACGGACAAGATGCTCGCGGCCGGGCAGGTGATCGACGTTATCGATCCCGCCACGGCGACGAGCGGCGGGCTGTCGAACTACGAGAAGGTCATCTGGACCACCGCCAATGACAACAACCCCGACGAGATCCTGAACCAGGACGAGCGGGACGCCATCGCCGCCTATCTCGACGCCGGCGGCCGGCTCCTCCTGACCAGCCAGTTCGCCGGGGATGCGCTGGACGGCGACCCCTGGCTCACCCAGTACTTCGGCGTCGAGCACGACCAGAACCAGGTGAACTACACCAACGGAATGATGATCCAGGGTGTCACGGACGGACCCTTCGACGGGATGAGCGGTGCGATGATCGGCGAGGGCAGCGCGCAGAACAACTCGTCCCCGAGCTCGATGACCCCGCTGGAGAACGCGGTGCCGTTCTACCACTACCTCAACAGCGATGCGATCGCGATCGCCGGGTGCAACGGGAACGGGTTCCTCTCCATCTACGCCGGTTTCCCGCTCGAGGCGCTGGGAACGGTCACCGGACGCGATACACCGGAGGATATCATCAGCGGGCTGCTGAACTGGCTTGATGGTGAATCCATCGTCGAACCGGGCAACGGCTCCTCCGCCCTGCCGACGGAACTTTCGCTGGAAGCGTATCCGAACCCGTTCAACCCGGACCTGACGGTCCGCTTCTCCCTGCCGCAGCCGGGCGAGATCACGCTTGACGTGCTGAACATGCTCGGTCGCCATGTGGCCACGCTGCAGGCCGGACCGGCCGTGGCCGGTGTGCACCAGGCGGTCTGGCGTCCCGAAGGCGCCGCTTCCGGGATCTACCTGCTGCGGTTGAATACCCCCGGCGGAACGAAGATCACCAAGGCGCTGCTGATGAAGTAGCGAAAGCGGGCGGGGTGCTCCGGCGAAGCCGGACTGCTCAAAGAACCCAGCCAACAATGAGGGCCCCGGGCGATGTGCCCGGGGCTCTCTTTTTAGGGTGCAAAATGATTTTCGAGAAACAGGATGGAAGTACGATCAGGAACCCTCCGGCCCGGCTCAGTCCGGCTGTTCCCCCACGGCTGTCCAGGGAATCTCCGGGCTCCCTTCCCGATGGTTCGCCCACCGCGCGAGGGTGAACAGGTAGTCCGACAGGCGGTTGATGTAGCGGATCAGCTCCGGGTTGACCCCGCCCTCTCCCTCGTCCAGCTCCGTGAGCCTGCGCTCCGCGCGACGGCATATCGTACGCGCCACGTGGAGCGCGGAGCCGACCCGCCCACCGCCGGGGAGGATGAAGCGCTTCAGCGGGGGCAGCTCCTCGTCCAAGCGGTCGATCCCGCGCTCGAGCGCCTCGACATCCTCCGCCCGGACACGCGGGAGGCGCTTACTCTCCTCCGCGCCGCCGAACGGAGCGGCGGCATCGCTGCACGACACGTGCAGGCCGGACTGCAAGCGAACGAGGGCCTCTTCGACGGCATCGTCTTCGGTCAGCGCGCGGACATGGCCGATCCAGGCGTTCAGCTCATCGAGGGTGCCATACGCCTCGACGCGCGGGTGGTGCTTCGCCACCCGCCCGCCGCGCAGCAGGCCGGTCTGCCCCTTGTCGCCCGTTTTCGTGTAGATCTTCATCAGCGCGTTCCCGGAATCATGAGACAGGGACGGCGCACCCCCGCCGAGGCCGAACTCGCCGCGGAGCGCCGGGGTTGAACAGGGCTCAGCCCGGCCCCTCCTCTTCCCCGCCGGGCTGCTCCTCCGCCGGCTGCGCGAGTTTGCCCGCTTTTCTCAGCGAGACCAGGCGCTGGCGGTCAGAGGCGAGAGTTGGGTCGCCTTCCAGCTTCTGGATCAGTTGAATCACGAACTCCCGCTGCGGGTCGCCGGGGGCGAGGGAGATCCGGTAGAGGGAGAAGCCGCGCCAGCGCCGCTCGCGGACCCAGCCGGCGAGACGCAGCCGGGCGAGATGGCGCGAAACCTTCGGTTGCGGCATCTGCAGGGCCCGGCCGATGTCCGCCACCGACAACTCGCCCGCCTCTTCAAGAAGCATGAGAATGCGCAGGCGGCTCTCCTCCGCCATCGCCTTCAGCGCCTCGATGACCCCGACCATTCCGCCCTCCCGATTTCACGTATGCGCATAGGCGAAGATAACCGCAACCACGCAGGGAGACAACCGAAGGGAGTCGACGGGCGGCGGGAAATCGAACGAACGGGAGACGCCGGACTCACTCGCGGACGCGCAACAGGCGGAGCCCGTTGAAGATGACCAGCAGGGATGCGCCCATGTCCGCCGCGATCGCCATCCAGAGGGTGGCGATCTGCAACCCGGCGAGGACGAGGAAAACGACCTTCAGCGACAGGGCGAAACCGATGTTCTGCTTGATGATGGAGAGGGTCGAGCGGGAGTGCCGGACCAGCCAGGGAACCTTGCGCAGGTCATCCGCCATCAGGGCGATGTCCGCGGTCTCGATGGCGGCGTCCGACCCGATGGCACCCATGGCGATGCCGATGTCCGCCGCCGCCATCGCCGGGGCGTCATTGATTCCATCGCCGATCACCGCCGTGCGGCCGTACCGCGCCCGCAGCTCCCCGACGACCCGCACCTTGTCCTCCGGCAACAGGTCGGCGTGGATGGTGTCCACCCCGATCTCCCCGGCGACGGCCCGCGCGGTCGGGGCGTTGTCCCCGGTGAGCATCACGGTCTGTTTCACACCGAGTTTTCTCAGGCCGCGCAGCGCCTCCGCGGCGGCGGAGCGGGGACGGTCGGCGATCCCGACCAGGCCGCAGACCCGCTGCTCATCGAAGACCGCGATCACGGTCTGGCCGGACGCCTCCAGCTCCCCGGCGCGCTCGTTCCCGTCATCGCCGCCGGGCCCTTTTTCCGCCAGCAGGCGCCGGCTGCCGATCCACCAGGTCCGCCCGCGGATCTTCCCCTCGGCGCCGCGGCCGGGCAGGGCGGTGTGCTCTTCGGCGGGCGGGACTTCCAGCCCGCGCCGCTCCGCCTCCTCGCAAATCGCCAGGGCGAGGGGGTGGGTGCTGTCCCTCTCCAGCGCCGCCGCGATGGCGAGCAACTCCTCCTCGGAATAGTTGTTCAAGGGGACCAGGGACTTCACCCGGGGCCGGCCCTCGGTCAGGGTGCCGGTCTTGTCGAAGGC
>CAYOKT010000062.1:0-1870 GCA_964404605.1 uncultured bacterium | reverse complement strand
CCAGGGACTTCACCCGGGGCCGGCCCTCGGTCAGGGTGCCGGTCTTGTCGAAGGCGGCCACGCGCAGGTGCGCGGGGGCCTCGAGGTAGGCGCCTCCCTTGACCAGCACGCCGTTGCGCGCCGCGGAGGCGAGCCCGGCGACCACGCTGACCGGGGTCGAGATGACCAACGCGCAGGGGCAGGCGATGACGAGAATCACCAGCCCCTCGTAGATCCAGCGTTCCCACCCCCCGCCGGCCAACAGCGGTGGGAGCACCGCTACCGCGAAGGCGAGGAACATCATCGCCGGGGTGTAGACCCGGGCGAAACGGTCCACCCACTGCTCGCTGGGCGCGCGGTGCGACCGGCTCTCCTCGATCAGGTGGATCATCCGCGCCAGGGTGGTGTCGCCGGCGGTATGGGTCACCCGGATCTCGAGGACGCCTTCGCCGTTGATCGTCCCGGCGTACACTTCGCCGCCCTTCTCCACGTCCACGGGGAGGGATTCACCGGTGATCGGCGCCTGGTTCACCGAGGACCGGCCCCCGGTCACCACGCCGTCCAGCGGGATTTTCTCCCCGGGCCGGACGATCATCCTCATCCCCGGCACGGCGGCCTCCGCCGGGACCATTTCGGTGCCGCCCTCCTCGCGGAGGATCCGCGCCATCGGCGGCGCGAGAGACATCAGGGCCTCGACCGCCCGGCGGGCGCGGGACACGCTCCAGGATTCGAGAAGCAGCGAGAGGGCGAAGAGGAAGGTGACCGCCGAGGCCTCCAGCCAGGCGCCAAGGAAGATCGCACCGATGACCGCCACGGTCATCAACAGGTTCATGTCCGGCCTGAGCCGCCGGGCGGCGAACAGGGCCTTCGGGAAGATGTACCAGCCGCCCGTGACCACCGAGGCGAGATAGACCAGGGCGACGGGCAGGGGTGTCGCCCCCTCGCTTGTCAAGGCGGTGCGGAATCCTTCGAACAGGCCATGGAGCAGGAAACCGAGCAGCAGCAGGCCGCCGGAGGCGAAGACGAGGACGAGCCGACCCTTGCGCCGCCAGAAGCTCTCCTCGACCGCGCAGACTCCCGATGTGCAGAACTCTTCCCAGGGTTGCGCCGTCATCCCGGTCGCGGCGACCGCCCGGCGGATGGCTTCGTCCAGCTCGCCCTCTACCGGAACGGCGACCTCCATCCTGCCGCTGAGCACGTCGAACCGCAGGTGCTCCCGGCCTCCGACGAGAGGAGCGACCTCGCGAGTGAGCACCGCCACCTCATCGGCGCAGTCCATGCCATGGATCTTGTAACGGGTGCTGCTCATCGCCGCTTGTCCGTTCTGTTGATTCCCCTGGTGCGCAGCTCCTTCTCGAAGAAGAACGTATACACGATACGTGCTGCGACCCCTCGGGGTTCCCTTGAAGGCGGGCGGCCTGGTCCCGAATGGTCGGGACCGGGTTTCATCAGGGTTTCCGTGATGAATGTAACTTGCTGCAAGAACCTGGAAGCGCACTCCCGGTCACACCATGAAACAGCATTTCCCGGAAGCGGCATGAAGCCGAAGGCGGCGCATTCTGGTACCCCCGGCGCGACTCGAACGCGCGACCTACGGATTAGGAATCCGTTGCTCTATCCTGCTGAGCTACGGGGGCGCCTGCAGCGGGAATATAGCCTCCCGACGCTTTCGGCGGTACACGGCCGCGCCGCCCGGAAGGGATGCCCGGAGGCGCGGCGGAACGGGGCCAATGGTTCCCTGGGTAGCGGTCCGGCACGCCGAAGCGGCACGCAGGCGGCTCCCGCCTTTGAAACCCGGGACTGAAGTCCTGTCTCTTACTCACATCTTTCTGGAGAAGTGAATGTTTCAGACATGTGCTATCATCAGCAAAATAGGATATTGAGTTCTTTC
>CAYOKT010000061.1:0-17292 GCA_964404605.1 uncultured bacterium | reverse complement strand
CCCCGGGCCACCCGCCACCCGCCGCCTTCACGCGGAAACCTTATCGCCCCTTTACCCTTGTATCGGAGCTGACAGGGCCACCCGTCCGCCGGTCCGCGGAGGCAGAGTCCACGCCCTCGGCCCGCGGGGTAAGATGCGGCAGAGCACAGGCGACGGACCACGAGGATAAAACCGGACCTCCGCATCCGATTTATACCGGCAGGACGGGGCGACCCCTGTGATTGGACAACGATGCAATAGAAAAGGCCCCGAAGGGCCTCACCGATTGTTGATCGATAGCACCGCGAATGCTTACAACGTCAGGAAAAGCCGGGCCAGTGAGAGGATGTCATCCTCCAGTTTCACCAACGCCGTCGTCGGGTCGTTCAGGTAATCATCACGTGTAAGCACATTGTTCACGGGTTCACGGGAACCGACAACCCAGTGATAGTAGCTGAAAGGCCTCATCTTCGATTCGAGGACGACGCGGGAACGATTCCACTCTTCACCATGCTTCTGTTGTCCCTTGTCGAGAACCGCCTGAAACAGCATCTCCGATACCTCGAACAGCCCCTCCACGCGCGCCTTCCATGTGTTCGAATCCGTCTTGTGAACGGGCATCAGTTCCTTCAGCTTAGCCATCAACTGTTCCGGAGTCAGCTTGCCATCCAGGAATTCCTCCGTGGCAACCTCTGCCTTATCCATCACAGTCGATGAAATATAATGGTGTTTGACGCGCCGCATATGTTACCTCTTCACCGTTGGGGTGACCGACACCTCGCTTGCACCTGCAGTTTCAATATAGCTGTAAGGTCCAGTTTTGTCAACGGATTTCCCGAACGACCGTATTGGTCACTCATCTTTCGCGAGCAACCCGCAGAGCCGCCGGAGAGAAGCCTCCCGCTCGAGGGTGAACACGGTGCTTTTCACCTGCTTCTGCCGCTCCCCGCTGAGCACTCCCTCCGCGAGACTTGCGAACTTCGCATCCAGGCCGCTCTCGGGGATCGGGTGACGGGGATCACCCATCGGATAGTCGATCCGCCGGGTCAGCGCCCGGCCGCCGGTCGTGGTGATGGTCACTTCGCACGGCTGGAGTTTCGGGAAGAGCGCTTCGAACTCCGGCTCCGCAACGACCTCGATTTTCTTGAGCTGTGCCCGAACCACGGGGTCGAAGATCTTCTTCTCCTCGAAGCTGGAGGGGACCACCGCCCGATCCACGATCGCCGCCGAGATGCAGTAGGGCAGCGAATGGTCGGCGCTCTCGCGCGTTCGGGGGTCGTACTTCGCCGGGTCGGAAAGGATGTCCGCCGCCCGCGCGATGGTCTTCACCCGCACCTTCTCGATCTCATCCGGCGCGAGGTCGTTTTCGCTGACCAGCTCGATCACCGCGGTCAACGGGGTGTGGGTCAGCGCCTCGGTGGGGAACGCCTTCAGCCCGCATTGCGTGATCCGCCAGGAATCGCCGAGCCCGTCCACGAGAATCTCGCCGCGCCACTCCGGGCCGAACGCCTCGAACAGGCCCTCCTTGCCCTCGATGACATGCTCCGGGCCTTCGTACCCCCGGGCGGCGAGTTCGGCGGCGATCACCCCGGACTGCGCCGCCATCGGGTCCGCCGTGTTCTTCATCATCGTCAGCTTCCCGGCGGTGATCGCACCCAGGGTGGCATGACGGCTGCCGCTGATGCCGACGGCGTGCATGATCCGCTCGGCGTCCAGGCCCATCATCACCCCGCAGGCCACGGGCGCCGCGAAGGCGGTCAGGGTCGCATGGTGCCATTTCCGTTCGCGGATGCCGGGGAACGCCGCCTCGCACAGGCGCATCTCCACCTCGTGCCCCACCGCGATGGCGAGCAGCAGGTCCCCGCCGCTCCGGTCGAGCCGCTCCCCGAGGGCCAGCGGGCCCGGGAGGATGTCCGAGGGGTGGCTCGGGTCCTGCTTCCAGTAGATGTCGTTATAGTCGAGCGCTCGCACCATCAGGGCGTTGAGCAGCGCCGCCTCGGCCGCCGGCAGCTTCTCCCCGCCGCCGATGACCGTCGCCTCCTCCGCCCCGCCCTTCTCCAGCAGGTAATCCCGCATGATGCCGACATCATGGGTCTTCGAACCGCCCAGGGCGCAGCCGAGGCTGTCGTACAGGATCACCTTCGCCGCCTGGACCGCCTCCGGCGAAAGGTCCTCGAAAGTCAGTTGCGCCGCCCATTCGGCGATCTGACGGCTGATCGTGCTCATCGCATCCACCCCTTCTCTTGGCCCGGTTCCCACCCTCTCCGCCCGCATTCCGGGCGCCGCCCGGGAAGAGTACACATCCGCCGCGGGCGGGTCAAGGCACCCGGAGTCCTCCCGGCATGCCGCGATCCGGTCCCCGAAGACACTCCCCGTTTTTCGCACTCTGGCCGCCGCGGCCCTTGACCTGTTTTCCCCCCGCGTCCCGAACCTTGGAGGCGCGGGGAGGCGATGGTATCTTCAACCATGACACCCGGCCGTGCCAACCGGGGGGCGGCGCATACAGCACGCGCCGCGCTCCCGATGAAGGATTTCCTCTCCCGCCTGATGACGGACGAGCGCATCGCCCCCGAGATCGTCCACCGTGAAGTCCTCTCGGGCCGCGGGGCGCTGTACGCCGACCCCGACCCGCCCCTGCCCGAAGCCCTCCGGGAGGCCCTCGCCGCCGAGGGGATCGGCCGCCTCTACACCCACCAGGCCGTGGGGCTCCGGTACGCCCGCGAGGGAAAGAACGTCGTCACCGTCACCCCCACCGCCAGCGGCAAGACCCTCGTCTACGTTCTCCCCATCCTCGAGGCGATCCTCGCCGACCCATCGAGCCGCGCGCTGCTCCTCTTTCCCCTCAAGGCGCTGGCGCAGGACCAGAAGAAGCGGCTGCTCAGCCTGGTCGAACACCTCGGGGGCGGGGTCAGCGTGGAGATCTACGACGGCGACACCCCGCCCTCCCGGCGGCAGGCGCTGCGCAAGAACCCGCCGAACATCCTGCTGAGCAACCCCGACATGCTTCACCAGGGGCTGCTGCCGTTCCACACCCAGTGGGAGGAGTTCTTCCGCGGCCTGCGGTACGTGGTGGTGGACGAGCTGCACGGCTACAAGGGGGTGTTCGGCAGCCACGTTCTCCAGGTGCTGCACCGGTTGCGGCGTGTGACCGGCTTCTACCGCGCGCGGCCCCAATTCATCGCCACCTCGGCGACCATCGCCAACCCGGACGAACTCGCCGAGCGGCTCACCGGGCTGCCGTTCGAGCTGATCACCGAGAACGGCGCCCCCTCCTCGCGGCGGCACATCCTCTTCCTCAACCCGGCGGCCAGCCTGTACACCAGCGCGGTGCGACTGCTCGAGGAGGCGGTGAGCGCCGGGCTGAAAACCATCGTCTTCACCAAGGCGCGCAAGATCACCGAGCTGATCCACCGCTGGACCCTGCAATCGAACCCCGATCTCGCGGGCCGGATCAGCGCCTACCGCGCGGGATACCTGCCCGCTGAGCGGCGCGAGATCGAGAGGCGGCTGCAGAGTGGCGAGCTCGACGGTGTCATCGCCACCAGCGCGCTGGAGATGGGAATCGACATCGGCGGGCTGGATGTCTGCCTCCTCGTCGGCTACCCCGGGACCATCGCCAACACCTGGCAGCGCGCGGGCCGGGTGGGGCGGCAGGAACGGGACTCCGCCCTGTTCCTCATCGCCCTGCCGGACGCCCTCGACCAGTATTTCATGCGCCACCCGGCGGACTTCTTCCGCCGCAGCGTCGAGGCGGCGGTGGTCGATGGCGCGAACCGGTACCTGCTGCGCAACCATCTCGTCTGCGCCGCGCAGGAGGTCCCCCTGCGCGCCGATGACCCGGTCTATCCCGCGGAGGAATACGCAACCCTGCTCCGGGAACTGGCCGACGAGGGCGAACTGCTCGAAGCGGCCGGGGGCGGGGTCTGGTTCAGCCGGGCGCGACAGCCACAGCGCGGCGTGGAGATCCGCAGCGCGGGACCGACCTACGGCATCTTCGAGGAGTCCGGCCGCCGCCTCGTGGGCCATGTCACCGGCTGGCAGGCGCTCTCCGAATGCCACCCGGGGGCGGTGTACCTGCACGGCGGGCAGACCTACCTGGTCACCTCGCTGGACCTGGCGCGGCGCGAAGCCCTCGTCCGGCGCACCTCGGCCGGCTACTACACCCAGGCGCTGAGCAACAAGCAGACGGAGATCCTCGAGGTCCTCGACCGGCGGGAAGGTGAACGGTACACGGTCAGCCTCGGGCGGCTGCGGGTGACGGAGACGGTCGTCGGGTACGAGAAACGGAGCACCTCCGGGCGCGAGAAGTTGAGTGAACACGAGCTGGACCTGCCGCCGGTGGTCTACGAGACCATCGGCCTGTGGATCGAGCCGACCCCCGCCGCGGTCGCCGGACTGGTGGAGGAGAAACGGCATCTCCTCGGCTCCCTGCATGCCCTCGAACACGCGAGCCTCGCGCTGATGCCGCTCTTCGCCCTCTGCGACCGGAACGATCTCGGGGGGATCTCCTTCCCGGTGCACCCGCAGACCGGCGGGGCGACGGTGTTCCTCTACGACGGCCACCCCGGCGGCGTCGGGCTCGCCAACCGCGCTTTCGACGTGCTTGACGAGCTGCTCGCGAAGGTGCTCGCCCTGGTGGCGGAGTGCCCCTGCGAGGAGGGCTGCCCCTCCTGCATCCACTCGCCGAAATGCGGGCACGGCAACATCCCCCTGGACAAGGCGGGGGCGATCCGCCTGCTCGAACACCTCAGCGGCGGCAGGGAGTTGAAAGGAGACCCTGAAATGGCGATGATTCTAAACGAAGCGGCACTCGGCGCCGGCGACGCAACCGGCCCCCCCTTCTCCCTCGCCGCGGCAGGCGGCGGCGGTCGTCCGAAGGGCTCTTCCCATACCTTGAGCGCCGGCGAGGGCGATCCCGTCCCGTCTCCCTATGTCAGCCGCCTGCCGCTGGTCGAGGGGCGTGACGTGGTTGTGTTCGATGTCGAGACCCAGCTCTCCGCCGAGGAGGTCGGCGGCTGGCACAACGCCCACCGGATGCGCCTCGCCCTGGCGGTGCTCTTCGAGCGGAAGACCGGCGACTACCACACCTACTTCGAGAAGGATGCCACGGGTCTCGTGGAGCGGCTTTCTAAATCGGACCTCGTTGTCGGATTCAACAACCTGCGCTTCGACAACTCGGTGCTCCAAGCCTACACCGGCGAGGATCTCCGCGCCCTGCCGACTATCGACCTGCTGGCGGAGTTCTTCAACCGGCACGGCTTCCGCGCCTCCTTGAGCGCCTTCGCCTCGGCGACCCTGGGCGCGGAGAAGAGCGCGGACGGCCTGACCTCACTCCAATGGTGGAAGGAGGGGAAGCTCGACCTGATCGAGGAGTACTGCCGGAAGGATGTCGAGCTGACCGCCCGCCTCTTCGACTACGCCCTCGAGCACGGCTACCTCCTCCTCGACCGCGCCAAGGGGCGTGTCCGCATGCCGCTGGAGTTGCCGGTAAGTGGGGTACTTGGTTATTGTTAAGGGTTCCATACTGCGAAGACGCCTCTCTATCGCCTCGCCACTCTCTTAATTCTTCCACTGACCCGTTTCATTAATTGCAATCGGTTATTATCTTAATTTTACTTCCCTCGCAACCCGGAAGCAAAGCAGGTGACCCAATGGTACCCCAGGGATGCGAGGGTAGTCTTATTCCTGTTTATGGCCTCACCATTGCTTTACAGGTCATTATGGAGGCGCGATCGTGAGTGACTCGGTAGAGAACTGGCAAGAACTCCTTGTTCACTTCTGGAACTCCGCAAGCAGTCCTCTTTTGATTGTTGATCGCGAGTATAATATTGTTGATGTGAATCCTGCCGTCTTGGAGCGATATAATATCGCGAGAGAAAGCATAATCGGAAAAAACCTCTTCGATTTCGCCCCTGTCGGTTTAGAGCGTTCGAAGCGGATGGATGAATACCGAAAAGTCTTTCAGAAACAAGAAAGGGTGGCTTTCAAGGGACTTATGCTCCCGCCCCGCCTCGGCGGTCATTACCTCGATGTGGAAGCCTTTCCCGTCGGCGACTACATGGGAATCATCTGTACGGACGTCACGGAGCGGGTTCTCGGCGTAGAAAATCTCCGGAAGAGCGAGGCGCGGTTCCGTCAACTCTTCGAGCAGTCCGGGGATGCGATCTACGTGCGCCGGGGTCCCAGGATCGTCTTCGCGAACCCGAAGTTCGAGGAGCTGTTCGGCTATTCCAGCGAAGAAATCGAAGCGTCGGAGATCGACCTGTCGATGCTTATCCCTCCGGAGATGCAGGATTCCCTCCATGAACACATGGAGAACCTGGAGCGGGAGGGGCTCGTCGAACCCCGTATCACCTTCAAGGGATTGACGAAAGAGGGAAAACGGATCGACATCGAATTCACCCTGTCCATCATCGAGTGGGACGGCGAGCCCGCCATTCTCGGGATCGTCCGTGACAGGACTGAAGAGAATTCTCTCCAGGCCCAGCTCCAGCAGGCGCAAAAGATTGAAGCCATCGGCCGGCTTACCGGGGGGATCGCCCACGATTTCAACAATCTGCTCACCGCGGTCATCGGCTATGCCGAATTGTCCATGATGAACCTCGAGAGCGACCACCCGGTCTACGAATTCATGGAGAACTCGATTCACACCGCGGAGCGCGGGGCGAATCTCGTCCGCCAGCTTCTCGCGTTCAGCAGGAAGCAGATCATCGTCCCCCGGATCATCGATTTGAACGAGAGCCTCGCGAGCATGGAGAACATGCTTCGCCAGATCATCGGCGAGCACATCAGCTTCAACATCGTACCATCCCCCGATCTCTGGAAGGTGAAAGCGGATCCGACGCAGCTCGAACAGATCATCGTCAACTTGGCGGTGAACGCCCGCGATGCGATGCCCGGCGGGGGAACCCTTTACCTCGAGACCGAAAATGTCTTCATGAACGAGGAATACACCCGGTCTCACCACGGTGCGGTTCCGGGGGAATATGCGCAATTGGCGATCACGGACACCGGACACGGGATGAGCGAGGAAGTGAAGGAAAAAATCTTCGAGCCGTTCTTCACCACGAAGGGAGAAGGGGGAGGGACGGGTCTCGGTCTCTCCACCGTGTACGGCATCGTCAAGCAGAACGGTGGATTCATCACCGTTTACTCCGAGAAGGGGACCGGCACCACCTTCAAAATCTACCTGCCCAGGGCGGCGGGAGTGGAGGTAGAAGAGATTGAACAGGTCTCCATCTCGGTCGAGGATCTGACCGGAGATGAAACCGTTCTCGTCGTCGAGGACGATGAAACGGTGCGAAAGCTGGCGGTACTAACCCTGAAGCAGTACGGGTACACGGTGCTGGAGGCGGAAACGGGTGAAGCCGCGCTGGGGATATGCCAATCGGAGGAACAAGGAATCAACCTGCTCTTCACGGATGTGGTCATGCCGGGCATGAGCGGGCGCGATCTCGCGGATCGTCTCCTTTCCATTCGCCCCGGCATCAAGGTCCTTTTCACCTCGGGATACACGGAGAACGCCATCGTCGACCAGAGCGTTCTCCTGCCGGGGGTGAACTTCCTGCCGAAACCCTATCACCCCTCGACCCTGGCCCGCAAGGTGAGGGAGGTGCTCGAAAGGGGTGGGAAACGGTGACCCCGCGGGAGCGGGGAACTTCATACCCGCGTCAGAAATCCGCTCCCAGGGAGAGGTAGTAGCGCGGCTTGGTGACGAAGGCCAGCTCGTTCCGCCAGGCCACGTCGAAGCGCAGCAGGAAGTACCCGAGGTTCACCCGAGCCCCCCAGCCATATCCCATGACGAAATCGCGGAACACCCTCTGGCCGCGCGGGTTGACCTCCGTCCAGCGGAAATTGTCGCCGGTCCACGCCGCTCCCATGTCGAGGAACAGGTTGCCGCGGATGTTGTAGAAGAACATCGGCAGCGGCCAGCCGAACAGCACCTGCCGCAACAGGGGAAAGCGGAACTCGTTGTTCATCAGGAGGTAGCGGGTTCCATAGCGCTCGTAGTAATCCGCTCCCCGCAGGGGGGTCGCGAAGGTGGAGAAGTAGATGTCGTCCAGGTTCACGCGGATGTTGCCGCCGGCGAAGCGGCGGTTGATCCAGTTGTCCACCCCGCCGAGGAAAATGCGCTGCGGGCGTTCCCCCCAACTCGCCGCCCCCGCGAGGCGGAACCCGAGGGCGTATTCCTTGCCGATATGGTAATACTGCCGCGCATCGAACGAGAGGGTGCGGAAATCGATTCCCCAGACATTATCCGAGGTTTCGGGGCTGTGGCTTCCCAGCTTCGGGCTGTAAGCGAAGCCGATCCGCCAGCGCCGGCCGTTGACCGGTCCCGTCCAGGCCCAGACCGTATTGTCGAAGACATAGGAGACGCTGGGAAGCAGGAAGTGCCGCTTCTGCGCCTGCACGTAATCTAGAAGGTTCCAGTCCCAGACATCGCGGTCGATGTTGACGAAGGCGGCGGAGAACTCGACCCGGCGGTACCGTGAAAAGGGATGGCTGAGGCTGAAGGTGGCGCCGTAATTCCGGTCCCGAATCTCGCCGTAGTTGAAGAAATAGACGTTGTGGAAGATCCCGCCGCCGTAATCGGTGCGCCGCGGCAGGTAGCTGTAAAAGAGGCTGAAGTTGCTGTTCTCGAAGTTGTAATACAGGTCCGTCCCGATGAAGATGTAGTGGTTGCCGAGCAGATCGCTGAACAGCACCTGTCCGTAGCCCTGCAGTCCGAAGAAGGTGCTGTAGCCGGCGGTGGCGAACACCAGGTCCGGGGTGAACTTCAGCTTGTACCGCCGCTGGATGAAGCGCCCCTCCTCATCCACGTTCGGCTGCTGCCCGGTGGTGTCGGGTTCCTCCTCCTTCTCGCGCATCGTGTCACGGTTGAAGACATAGTGACGGTATGGGCTCGCCTGGTCGCCGGTGTGCTTGCGTGAGCCGGAGACAAAGCGAATGTCCTGTCCCTCTCCCCCCGCAGCCGTGGTGTCGGCGGCGGTGCTGTCGACTTCGCCGCCCCCGGCGCGCGCGCTGTCGGCGGGCGAGGCCGCCGCAAGCGCACTCTCGCCCTCCCCGGTCAGCCTCTGCAGGGTGTCCGCCGTCGCGGAATCCGCCGGGAAGGGACCATGCAGGACCACGCCGGAGCTGTCATTGGCCGAAGCAAGCAGGGTGGGAGCGCCCGCTTCCTCCCCGCCGGCGGCCTCCCCGCTTGCCGCGTTCACCTCACCGCCCGGCACCGGTTCAACAGTTTCCGTTCCTTCGTCCGGCGCCACCGGCCGCCCGAAACCCTCGGCGGCGAGAGACTGGCTCTCGTCCTGCATCCGGAGCTTTTTCTGGTACCCGGTGAGGGTGGGCGACTTCCGCCGGTCCGGGTCGAAGGGATTCTTGTAGAGGAAGATGTCATACCCGGCGTTGTAGAAGCTGGAGAACGCCACCGTACCACTCTTCGACCAGCTCGGAGTGAACACCCCGGTCACCACGTCGGTCACCGCCCAACTGTCGCCGCTCGGCAGGTCCATCAGGTACAGGTTGTAGGCGCCGTTGCGGTCGGAAACGAAGCTGATGACATTCTCCCTCGGCGTCCATTTCGGGGTGCGCTCTTCGTACGCATCGTCCGTGAGACGGCGCAGCTTCCCCGTGGGGAGATCCGCCATGTACAGGTCGATCCGGCGGTATTCATGCTCCCACATGGGGAAATCGGCGGGGACCGGCTCCAGGTTGTCGCCGCGGTCCGAGACGAAGAGCAGACGCGAGCCCGTGGGGTCCCAGGCGGGGTCGTAGTCGCTGAAAATGTCGTCCGTGAGTTTGGTCAGCGACCCGGGATCATCGACATCGACCATGTAGATGTCCGACTGCCCGTCCTTGTAGGCGGCGAAGGCGATACGGTCGCCCTTCGGCGACCACACCGGGCTGAACAGCCCATCGAGGCCGAAGTAGTACTCCCGCGTGATCTTGCCCGTCTCCACGTCCATCGTGTAGAGGGCGTCCTCGCCGTTCGATTCGACGACGAAGACGATCTCCCTGCCGTCCGGCGACCAGTCGATCCAGGGGCGCAGCCAGAGGAGCTGCTCGAAGACATAGATGTTCTCGCCCTTGACCAGCCGCCGCTCCACCTTTCCGGTGATGGTGTTCACCAGGTAGATGCTGGGGTAGTCGTTCTTGTCCGAGAGGATCGCCAGCCGGTCACCGTCCGGGGAGAGCGCCGGGGAGGTGTTGACGAAGTTCCACCACTTCTCGTGATCGGTGATCTTCAGCGCGAAGTCCTCGGGCGACTCGAAGGGCGCCGCACTGGGCCAGATTTCACGCTTCAGGTACCGGTGCCAGCGCTTGGACAACTCCTCGAGGTTCACCCCGATGGCCTCCTTCACCGCGCTGCCGAAGTCCCGGTTCCGCCGGATCTGGCGGAGCAACTCGCCCACCTTCTGCGAACCGTAACGCCGGTCGAGGTAATAGAGGATGGACTCCCCGCCCTTGTAGATGAAGTACCCGCTGAGACGGGGGATCGGGGGCAGGTAGTCGTTCACGATGGCGTCGCGGAGGTACATGTCCGCCTCGTTGGACCAGCCGCCCTGCGATTCATACTCCGCCAACCCCTCGATGAACCAGATGGGCAGCGGCATGCGGCTGATGCCGGTGATGATGCTCTGCACGCCCTCGCCATACAGCATGCGCAACATCACCGCGTGGGTCAGCTCGTGGTGGATGACGTGACGGAAAACCTCGTAGGAACCCTGGTAGGGAATGATGACGCGGTTTTTCAGGAACTCGGTGAACCCGCCGGTGGACTCCCCCGGCGAGCCGCCGCCGACGTTCGTGTTCTGAAAGGAGTTATGGCTGGGATAGACCACGAAGATGATGCGGCCCTTGAGGGTGTATCCGAAGGATTCCTGGATCTCCCGCAGGGATTCTTCGGCCACACGCCCCGCGAACTCCGCGATCTTGTAGGAGCCTTTCGGATGATAGATGTCGAAATGCTCGGTCTTGATGTAGTACCAGTCGAAGACCTTGTAGTTCACCTTGTTCTGGCCGAAATACTGGGCGCCGGCGGTCATCGGGACCGCGGAGAAAACCAGCCCCGCCAACAAGGGAAGGATCGTCAACGGCGAAACCCTAAACCGCCGGAACACCCGGTTCATTCGGGTCGTCAGACTCATGCTCGCTCTTTCCGCGGGTGGATTGAGTGCGGTCCATTCCTCGGTTAAACGCTCCTGCCGGGCGAGAGATTCCGGCAGTGGTTCCCTTCTGAAGGTACGGCGAGCCCGATTCCCTGCCAAGAGGCAGCCGTCCGCCGGTGGAGGGGGATGTCGTTCTCTACCACTTGGGATCCACCGTCGCACCCGTTCCGCCGGGAGCTTCCTCCCTCATGTCCGCACCCTTCCCGAACCCCGCCGCCCTCGAGTTCACCTTACCCCCCGCCCGGCTCGGACTCCTTCAAGGTAACGGGGAAACGGAACAACACAGCCCGCGCCCCTCCTCAGCCGATGGCGCCGGGGAGCCCGACCCGGCGGCGAAGAGACCCGATCTGACCGGCGTGATAGACCTCGTGAAGGGCGAAATAGGACAACCGCTGCCCGAGGGTCGCCTCGGAATCGAAGCTGGACAGGATAGAGGAAACCTCATCGAGCGACTCGTCCGCGTTCTCGATCACAGCCTCGAGAGGTCTCTGGGAGTCAACCAGCGTCCTCGCCAACACGCCCAGTTCGAGGAGGCTTTCCCCGTCAGCCCGGGCGTTTCGCGCCGAGTAGAGCCCGCGTTGCTCTTCGCTCCAGAAGGGTTCGGCGCCGAGGAGGGCCAGCAGGTCCGCCCTCGTGGCGAGGAGGTGCCCGAGGATCCAGTTGATCCGGTTTCCGCCCTCCGGCGGCAGGAAAAGGCTCTGTTCATGGGTGAGCTTGGAGAGATTCCTCCGCAGGGTCAACAGGTTAAAACGGAACATCCGGCGCAGATCGTCGGCCGTCATGGCTCACCTCCCATTCCGGCGGGTCCGGCGGGTCCGGCGGCGACCTCGGCGATCGCCGTGAGAACCGCGCGGAAGCCGTGCACCTCCTCGTCGCTGGTGCGTGCGAGGACCTCCTCCTCGAACTCCGCCATCCGCGCATGAACCCGCTCGGCGACCCCCCGCCCCTCCGCGGTCAGCGAAAGGATGAAGGAGCGGCGGTCCTCCGGGTTCATCGCCCGCTTCACCCACCCCTTCTCCTCGAAACGGTCCACGAGGCTGGTCAGGGTAGAACGGCGATGCCCGAAGACACGCTGCACCTGGGCGAGGGGGCAGGGGGCATAGGCCGACAGGTAGGCGAGGAGATGCGCTTCGGCGGCTTTCAACCCTTGCGGCAGTCCCAGCGCCTCCAGGTGTCGTCCCGAGCGTCGCTCGGCGTAGTGCAACGGTCCGAGGAAGAGGAATCCACTCATGGCCGGCCTCTTTTCACCCATGGATGCTGTACTATCGTATTATACGATTTCGTACTATACTGGGTCGCCGCTTTCCCGCCGCCGAGCGGCGGCGCGGCGTAAGACTTCCAGGATCCGCTCCACGCGGTGCGCCATCGTGTGACGCGCTAACACTACGCCGTGCAGCATCTCCCCCTGACGCGCACGGGCGGAGGGGTCCGCAAGCAACCGCTCCGCCGCCTCACGCAGTTGCTCCCCGCCGTCGAAGACCAGCTCTTCCATCGCCTCGCCGAACAGCTCCGTCCAACCCTCGAGGCGGTCATTGAGCAGGCAGCCGCGCGAGGCCCCGACATCGAAGGCCCGCTGGTTCGGGTAGGCCCGCATCTGCAGGTTGGTCAGGGAGAGGTGCACGCTGTCCGAGCGGTAGATGCGCGGGAGGTCGCGGTAGTAGTCCGCCGGTCCGCGAAGTTCCACGCCGGCCGGCAGCTCCCCGGCCCATCCCTCGCCGTAGACGACCGGTCTCAGGTCCGCCACCGCGGCGAGCATTTCACGCCGGTAGGCCCGGTTCGCCTCCTGGGTGACATAGGCCGGCAGCCGGCGGAGTGTCTCATCGGCGAATGCGCCCTCCAGGTCGAGTTCCCGGAGGACCTCGTCCAGTCTCCCGGCGCTCGGCGGGCGCCGTGTGCGGCGGACTTCCGGCGACAGGGCTCCCGCGACCCGCCGGGCCCGCTCGTCGCCGTCGAGCACGGCGAAGTACCCCTCCGCGCTGTGGAACCGGGGGCTGCCGACGAAGACCAGCCGCCCGGCGAGGGTCGGATCTCCTTCGCCGGGGTGGAATAGACCGGGATCGGTGGCGAGGGGCAGCGGCTCGGCGTTGGGAAAGCCCAGCTCATGCCAGCCATCCAGCCCGTTGGTGTCCCAGCAGAACCCGATGCGCCGCCGACCCGGGCCGCCCAGCGCCTCGCGACCGAGGAGAAAACGGGGCTCATCCAGCAGCCAGGTCCCCCAGGGAATGCCGAGCTGGTCGCAGGCCTCGGGCAGGAGCCCGGCGATGTCCGAGCCCTGGTTGTTCAGCGAGACCACCCCGTCCGGCGCGGTCTCCTCGAGGAGTCGAAGCGCCTCGTTCGGCCGCAGCCGCGTGCCGGAGAGGGAGGGTCTGAGGACAACCTCGATGCCCTGCCGCGACAACTCCTGCGCCAGCTCCTTCTCCAGCAGTCCGCCGTCTCCGGGGAGCAGAAGTCGGCGGACCCGAGGGGAGGGGGCTGTCGCCTGTTCCCTCCCCGCCGTTTCCACCCGCAGCGCGAGGGGCCCGAAAAGCGCGGGGAAGGCGGCGGTTTCCCGCGGGTGGGCCAGGACCACCGCTTCCGGATGCCGCTCGAGGAAGGGGCGGACATGATCGCGCCAGGCCGCTTCGGCGTCCGCCGCCGCAACGATGGTGACCGCGGATTCGGACGGCTCCCTCCCGCCGAGGCGGCTGACATGCTTCTGTCCCAGTGTACGGCTGGCGGTGAGGAGGAGCGCTTCGCGTACGCCGCGGGCGATCAGCTCCTCGGCGAGGAAACCGGACCCGGCGCCGAGGGCGAGGACGGCATCCCCCGCTCCCGCCCCCTGCGCGAGCATGCGCTTCGCCTCCCCCCGCGGCTCATAGGGCGAGTCGATCGTGCGCCAGCCGAGGGGCGTGCGCAGTGAGACCGCGCTCCTCAAACCGCCGCGCGCAAGCTCCTCGCGCACCTCCTCCCGGTGGTCGCCGGGCAGGGTGTCTATAAATCGGATAGGCATGTCCGATTTACTCCCGGGGGAGCTGTTCGGCGGGCACGGAGAAGGGCAGAACGCCGCCGTATACGGACTGAAATTGTTTCATATCCTCTTGGAATTCCTGGTCATCCGACGCCGCTCCGCCATGCTCGTGCACCAGCAGCAGCGGCACGGTCCAGTTCTTCAACCCCGTGTGATGAGCCCGTGTGCAAAGCTCGATGTCGTAGTAGTGAAATCCGGTCATCTCCCGTGGAGGAGGCGGCAGCCCGGCGTAGGCGCCGCGCCGGATCATCAGGCAGATGCCGTCCAGCACCGCCGCGCGGCCGTACCGGCCATAGGGGTTCAACTTCACTTCTCCCTCCGCGGTCCTGTGCAGCACGGCGCCGGTGAGATCGGGGTAGCTCCACCAGGGCAGGCCGGGCAGCAGCCCGAGCGCGCCGGCGACGCCGAGAAACCCGGTGTCGCCTCGCTTTGCGAGTCGCAGCGCGATCTCCACCCAGCCGTCGGGCCGGTCGATGGCGGGTCGCAACCACTCCGCCCCGTGAGGCAGGGAGAGGTCCAGGGGTGGTGTGCCGGGCGGCATGGGGGCGAGCAACGGCCGCGCATCCTGGTGGCAGAAGAGGAGAAGGGTGTCATCCCCTTCGACCTCGAGCGCCGCCCGGTGGTAGGCTGTCAGCAGGGACTCCACCCGCCCGAGGTGCCGCACCTCCAGGGGCAGTTTGCCGTCCAGGTGGCCGCGAAACCCCGTTTCGACCGCCAGCAGGCGGTGCCGGTCATCACCGGTCGTGAAGAGAACCGCGCGGTCGACTTCGCCCATCCCTTCCGTTTCCTCCCTGCCGGTTTCACTGTTGAGAGTGCGAACGGAAAGAATGTACGATTTCGTCATGAATTTCACCAGCGGTGTGGTGAACCTTTCCAACGCGGCTCGTCCGGGCCTCCTGGACGGCGGGAACGTGGTTCCCGCCCGACGGGCGGAGCCGGCACCCGCCGGTCATCGCCCGCCCCCGCCCGCCGATCACCGTCTCTTCGCGCGGTTATGCCACTTCTGAAAAAAACGTTTCAGGTTGTATCGGAGATTGCGGTTTCAGGTTCTTGCAGCAGGTAGCGTTCATCACGGACACCCTTATGAAACCCGGGACTGCCCGCCTACGCCTGTGGCTACGGCCGGCTAGAAGTCCCGGGCCACCCGTCCGCCCGCCCCCGCCCGTCGAGCACCGTCTCTTCGCGTGGTTTATCGCTTGCCCGCCGGTGCCCGGCGCGCTAAACTTGTCCCCGTGACGACGGCGCGCGTCATGGAACCGGTACGGGAAGCGGGAGCGAACTTCGGGTCCGGTATCGCGAGGGCGAGATGGTCAGGTTCATCAGGGCGTTGGGACACTGGAGCATCGAGATCCTCTCCGAGCTCGGCGGGGCGGTGCTCCTTCTGCTCCGCAGCTTCGCCCAGCTCCGGTTTTTCTTCAAGGACTTTCCCCTGTACTCCCACCAGGCGATGACCCTTGGTGTCGCCAGCCTGCCCCTGGTGCTGCTCATCGGCCTCTTCACCGGGATGGTATCCACCTGGCAGGCGACCTACCAGTTCGCCAACGCGATGCCGATGAAGTACATCGGGGTGGCGACGTACAAGGCGGTGATGGTCGAGTTGGGGCCGGTGCTCAGCGGCCTCGTGCTCGCGGGACGGGTGGGCTCCTCCCTCGCGGCGGAGCTGGGGACGATGAAGATCAGCGAACAGGTGGATGCGCTGGAGGTGCTGGCGATCGACCCGGTCCGCTACCTCGTCGCCCCCCGGTTCTTCGCCGGGCTGGTGATGATGCCCGTGGTCGTCATCCTCGCGGTGTTCGTCGCCGTGTGGGGTGGATTCTTCGTCGGCTACCTCTTCTTCGACCTCGGGTTCCAGACCTATTTCGGCGAGATCCCGGTCTACTTCCTGATGAAGGATGTCCGCGTGATGCTGATCAAGTCCTCCACCTTCGGCGCCCTGATCGGGCTCATCGGAACTTATGTCGGGATCACGACGAGCGGGGGCGCCGAGGGGGTCGGTCAGGCCACCATCAAGGCGTTCGTGTACAGCGCGATCTGCATCCTGATCAGCGACTACCTGCTTGCGACGCTTCTTTTTTAGGGGTACGCGATGATCGAGATGACCCACGTGGCGAAGAGCTTTGCCGGCCACCCGGTGTTGCGGGATGTCAGCCTGACCGTCGCCGAGGGCGAATCCGTGGTTCTCATCGGCCGTTCCGGCAGCGGGAAGAGTGTCATGCTCCGCCACATCCTCGGCCTGATTCAGCCGGATTCGGGCCGTGTCGTCGTGGACGGGGTCCCGGTGAGCGAGCGCGACGAGCGCGAGATTTACGGTGTGCGGCGCAAGATCGGGATGCTGTTCCAGAACGCCGCGCTGTGGGATTCGATGAGCGTCTATGACAACATCGCCCTCGCCCTGCGCCATCATAAGATGCTCGACGAGGAAGAGATCAGCGAGAGGGTGGAATCCTGCCTCTCCTCGGTCGGGCTGGGCGGGATCGGCGACAAGATGCCAAGCGAGCTCTCCGGCGGAATGCGCAAGCGGGTCGGCCTCGCCCGCGCCATCGCCACGCGCCCGACCTACATGCTCTACGACGAACCGACCACCGGGCTCGACCCGATCATGTCGGCGATCATCAACGAGCTGATCATCCGGTTGAACGAGGAGCTGAAGGTCACCTCGCTCACCATCACCCACGACATGCGCTCGGCGATGGAGATCGCCGACCGGATCCTCATGCTTCACCGCGGGACCATCATCTTCGACGGCACGCCGGAGCAGCTCGCCGCGTCGGACGATCCCGTGGTCAGGCAGTTCTACACCGGCAGCAGCGAGGGGCCGATCCACCCGATCCACACCGACCACTACACGAAGACGCTGCGGCACCATTGATGGTCGCCGGACGCGCAACCCCTTTGAAACCCGGGACACCTCCCTTCGCAGAGCTACCCGTCTTCGCCTTTAGCTACCCGGCTACGCCAAAGGCTACGCCGAGGCAGGCGGCGAGGCGAGCGGCAGGAGTCCCGGGCCACCCTTCGGACCGCTTGACTCTCAAGACAGTCGCTGTCATCGGAGCTGACAGGGCCACCCATCGACATCGAAGGGATAGGGTGCGCCGCGGCAGGCGAAGTCGCTCCCGGCCACCCATCGACATCGAAGGGATA
>CAYOKT010000060.1:3663-17709 GCA_964404605.1 uncultured bacterium | reverse complement strand
ACATCCCAGCCGAGCAGGTCGGCGATATAGTACGCCAGAAGCTGCAACGGGATCACCGCCAGAAGCGGCATCAGCATCGGGTGGCATTGGGGCACGCGGATCACATAATCGGCCACCGTGTCCAGCTTCGTGTCCTCCTCGTTGATCACCGCGATGACCACCCCCTCCCGCGACTTCACCTCCTCGATGTTCGAGACCACCTTCTTGTAGGTGGCGTCCTGCGTGGCGACGAACACCACCGGCATCAGGCGGTCGATGAGCGCGATGGGGCCGTGCTTCATCTCCGCGGCGGGATACCCTTCCGCGTGGATGTAGCTGATCTCCTTCAGCTTCAGGGCGCCCTCCAGCGCCACCGGGTAGTTCGGCCCGCGGCCGAGGTAGAGGAAGTTGGAGGCGCGGCTGAAGATCTTGGCGATCTCCTCGATCGTTGAGCGCTGTTCGAGGATGTCGCCGACCAGGTCGGGGAGGCGGCGGAGTTCGCCGAGAATCGCCTGTGCTTCCTCGCCGGTCATCCCGCGCTGACGGCCGAGGAGAACCGCGAGCATGGCGAGGACGGTCACCTGGCTGGTGAAGGCCTTCGTCGAGGCGACCCCGACCTCCGGTCCGGCGTGCAGGTACACCCCGCCATCCGATTCCCGGGCGATGGTGGAGCCGACGACATTGACGATTCCGAGGCCCAGCGCCCCGCGCTTTTTCGCCTCCCGCAGGGCTTCGAGGGTGTCGATGGTCTCGCCCGACTGGCTGATCGCGAAGGCGACCGTGTTCGGAGGGATGATCGGGTTCCGGTAGCGGAATTCCGAGGCGTACTCCACCTCGACCGGGATTCGCGCCCACTCCTCGATCAGGTATTCGCCGACCAACCCGGCGTGATAGGAGGTCCCGCAGGCGAGGAGCAGAACCCGCTCCGCCTTGTGCAGGTCCTCGAGGTGTTCGGTCAACCCGCCGAGGCGGATATCGCCGGAATCGATCAGGACACGGCCCCTCATGGAATCCTCGAGGGTGTGCGGCTGCTCCATGATCTCCTTGAGCATGAAGTGCTTGTAGCCGCCCTTCTCGATCTGTTCGAGGCTGAAATCGATATGTGTCGTCGCGCGGGAGATCGGTAATTCATCGAGGTTCAGGTGTTCGAAGCCGCCGGCGGTGAGGGTCCCCACCTCGCCATCCTCGAGGAAGATGACATCACGCGTATACTCGACCAGCGCGGCGAGGTCGGAGGCGACCATGTTCTCCTTCTCGCCGATGCCGACGACCAGCGGGCTGCCCTTGCGCGCGACGACGATACGGTCCGGCATGTCCTGGTGGATCACCGCGATGCCGTAGGTGCCCTCGACACGGCGCAGGGCGCGGACGACGGCGGATTGCAGATCGCCCTCGAACATCTCCTCGATCAGGCAGGCGAGCACCTCGGTGTCGGTCTCGGTGTGGAAGATATGCCCCTTCTCCTGCAGGGTCTTCTTCAACTCGGTGTAGTTCTCGATGATCCCGTTGTGGATGATCGCCAGCTTGCCGTTCCCGCTGAGATGAGGGTGGGCGTTGATGTCGTTCGGTACGCCGTGGGTCGCCCAGCGGGTATGGCCGATGCCGAGGGTCGCCTTGTAGGAGAGGCCGTTCAGACTGTTCTCAAGGTTGGCGATCTTGCCGCGCTTCTTGTACACTCGCAGATCGCCTTCGGTGATCACCGCGACGCCCGAGGAGTCATACCCCCGGTATTCCAGGCGCTTCAGCCCCCGGAGGAGGAGCGGCACCGCCTCGCGATGTCCGACATAGCCGATGATTCCGCACATGATCTTCCCTATCCCCTCGCGGATCGATTCAGGTGAACCGGTCCACTGTTGTCCCCGCCGTTCAACCGCCGGCCGATCCGGACCGCCGCCGTGGAGATGATACCGCCGGTCCACTCCCGAAAACAGAGCTCCCGGTCCTCCCGGCGTGGAAATATACATTGGAAATTTGGGATTTCCGTACCCCGGTCCCGTCGCCGTCATCACCCGGGCTCCGTGACCGGAATCACCCCCCGCAGGATGCCGTCCGGGCCATCCCGCCTGCACCTCGTGGACCGATTCACCTGAATCGATCCACGAGTCCCTCACCCCCGGATGGCGATGTTCACATTGATCCCGAACTCCTGGTAACGCGTGGTGAAGGTCGAGCTCTTCGTCACGCCGTACTTGTACCGCGCCCCGCCGGTCACCGTCCGCGAGAAGGTGTACCGGATGGACGGCGTCAACGACCAGTTCAACTGCTCGCCGGTCTGCTCGAAGTCGAGATCCCGCTGCTGGATCTCCTTCAGCACCGTCGTCCTGTCGAAGGCGAGGGTGAAGGTGGTCTCATTCTTGAAGCGGCGGTTCTTGAACGGCCAGATGGGCAGCGGAATCCGGAAGCCGGCTTTCCTCGTGTAGGTGGCGCTGAAGGAGAGGGAGCTGTTCGTGTCGCGCGACTTCGAATCGTTCCTCGGGTCCTCGCTGACCCGCTGCGACCAGTTGAAACGGATCGTCGTCGAAATGCCGTACTTCCACCCGATGTTGAACCCGAGCAGGGGGTTGAAGCTCTTGTCGTACAGGCGTCGATTGATCGACTGCACCTTCACCCCGGCCCGTTCCAGCTCCGTCCAGTCCTCGCTGAAGTTGCCGTTGTAGGCATGATCGAGGCTGATGGAGGTCGCCACCAGGGAGAGGGGGCCGATCTGCTCGAGTCCGCTCCATCGCAGGTTCCAGTTGGGCAGATCCAATCGCTGGATGTTCCTCCCCTCCCGGAAGAGATAGAACGTGGTCTTCGCGCTGGTCCCGTTCACCTGCTCGCGGTGATTCCGGGTGAAACGGAGGGAATAGTCGAACGTCGTGCTGACCCTCGACGACACATCCAGCCCGGTGCGGAGGCGGAAATCATCCGCCCGCTGGCTGGAGCGAACGGCGGTGAACCCGGGGATTTCGTCAAGACCCGGATCGCCGGTGAGCCCCAGCTGGTAGGGCAGCGAAGCGATGCCGTCCTCGACCGTCGGGTTCTGGAAGGTCAGGGTCTGGCTGTAATCGAGCCGGATATCCTGCAACTTCCTCGCCAGCCCGGTGAGCAGCGTCAGGGGGTTGGGAGGCGCGGGGCCGGGCTTCTCTCCGGCCGCCTCCGGGTTCACCTCGCCGGGGCGCTCCCGGCCCCTCCCTCCCGGCTCGGTGCCGAACCCCTCCCCACCCGGGACACGGGGCCGCGAACCGGCCGAACCCCTTCCCCCGGCCCGGGGCAGGAGCTGGCGCAGCCGCAGCACGAAACCGGCGTTCAGCGCGCCGTTCGAGTTGACCGAGCGGCCGGAATAGGTGAACCCGTTCCAGACCCAGTTGTAACCGCCCCGGTAACTGAAGTCCGTGGAGAACCACGGGACCAGGTCCGGGTTATAGCTGGCGTTGAAGGTTTTCGCCTTCCGCGTGTCCACGAAGGGCAGGTTCAAGCCCTGCCAGAAGATGCCCTGGAAACGGGGGTCGCCGGGGCCGGCGATCCTCCAGGGACGCTTGATCGGTTGGGCGCTGAGGAAGGCATCACGATCGATTTCGGTGAAGAGGAAGTCCAGCACCTCGCGCGGGGAGGTACCGCCCGCGAGGAGCCAGCCGGCGGAGTCCGCGAGGGCCGCGCCGGAAACGCCGCCGATCGCCGGATCCTGCAGCGCCGCGATGGTGTGCGCGAGGATGGTGTCGGGATCGGTGCCGGGCGGGTAGGTCTTTTCCTTCTCAGTCTCAGGCTGATCGTTGAAGAGGATCAACTGGCGGGTGGAATCCTCGCGCACGTGCTGTGACTGGATGTTGTAGCTGTAGTCGAAGCTCAGATGCTGGAAGGGGCGGAACCCGGTGGCGACACTGCGCGTGAGGCCAAGCTCGTAGGAGGGCCGCTCGAAGGAGTTCCGCGCCTTTTCACTGCGCCGTGTCTCGGTGCCCTCGATGTTGAACGCCAGCCGCGTGGGCTTGTAGTTGAACAGGCTGCCCGCGAGCTTCGTCCCCACCAGCGGTACCTTTTCCGCCCAGCGGAAGATGCGGATCTCGGACTGCTCGAACGGCAGCGAATAGGAGAGTTTCGCCCCCTGGGTGATACGCTTCTGGTACTGGTAGTTGATGCTGGAGTTGAAGTTCTCCGCGTGGTCGAAGTTCGCCGAGAGCTTGTCCAGGGTGTATTTCACCAGCCAGTTCGGGCTGGTCTTCTTCTTCGAGAAGTTGATCCGCCAGGAAAAGGTCTGGGTCGTCGAAAAGAGGCTGTCCACCCCCCAGGCCTCCGGGTCCTGCCTCGGCCGGCCGGTCAGGCTGTCGATCACGGGGTTCCCGTTCTCGTCGGCCAGGTACCGGTCCCGGTAGACCGACTTCTCGAACGCCATCTCCGGGAAGCGTTTCCAGATGTTGATCCGGTCCGGGTCGGCCACCGCGGAGGTCCTCACATCACCGTTGTTCTCCGTGTACTTGGGGATCTTCAGGGTGCTCTTCACATTCCCGCTCAGCGGCAGGTTGATCCCCCACTGCGGGTTGAACATCTTGCCCAGGGAGATCTTCCCGTTCAGCGTCGCATCGATCTTGCTCTCGGTGGAGCCGTAACGCCGGTCCACGGAGTGGAATTCCGCGTCCGACTGGCTGAGATCCAACCGCATGTCCATGAAATCCGCGAACTTCGCCGAGAGCGAGGAGCGCATCGCGAGGCCCGGTTCCTTGCGGATTCCGGAGAGGCGCAATTCGTCCACCCACACCTCGATTCCATCATCCTTGCGGATATCACGGCCCACGTTCCGTATCCCGATGGCGTAGGTGGTGACATTGCCGAGGGTGGGGTTGCCGACGATCTTCATCACGTCGCCGTCGGGCAGGACCTGGAAGCTCTCCCCCCCGCTCCGCATCCGCTGCTTGAGCGCGGTGAGCTGATCGAGATCGATGTCGATCTCGTTCCCTCCCCAGCCGGGACTCAGGCGCTGGGAGTATTCATAGTAGCCGATGTTCGCGCCGCTCATCCCGCTCCCGAAGCGGAGGAACATCTCGATGTCGTGATCCGCCAGTGATTGCGGATTCCGGCCGCCGCCGTGGACGAACATCTTCAGCCGCTTGTACTCCCGCAGGTCCTGCCCGCGCCGCAGGGACTTGATCAGCTGTCCCTCGGTGGCGCGGGGCATGTCGAGCAGTTCGAGCACCAGGGACTGCTCCTTGCTGCGGATGTCGGTGATCGGGTCCACCTCGCCCGCCACGCCGGGCGGCGGGTCGTAGTCCTCCGGGTTGTCGAAGGTGTTGATCGTCGCCGCGGTGACATAGATCAGGGTGTCGCCGCTCACCGGGTCGATGATCGGGTCCTCGACCCACTCGTTGCCGACGAGCTCGAGCTGGGCGATCTGGGCGACGGTATAGGCGTCCGCCCCGGTGAACCAGAGACGGACGGCCTCCACCTGGGTGATTTCCGGCTTGTTCACACTCTGGAACGGCTCTTCGATCGGGATGCGGATGAGCCGCCAGCCGCTGGGGTTGTCCTGCCCGCCGCGGATGTACTTGATCGAATCCTCCGGACTGGCGAGGCGGAAGCGGTAGCGGAAGAAGTTGTTGGAGGTGTTCAGCGAGTTGTCACCGTTGAGATCCTCGGTGTCGGGAAAGCGGCCGCCCTCGTCGTTGGCGTTCCCTTCCGAGCCGTTCACCTTCTCGTAGGAACCGCGCTCATAGGAGTAGTTGTCCGTGGAGAACGGCTCATCCGGCTCCTGTTCACCGTCCCCGTTGAGGTCCCACCAGTCGTACTGCTTGCTCGCGTAATCGTACCCCTCTTCGTCCGCCAGCCACGGTTCGGCCGTTCTTCCCGCCCCCTTGCGCCAGGGGGGGTCCGGTTTCGCGATGCCGTCCAGCCCGAGGTCCTCGCCCTCGTCGAGGACCCCGTTCCCCGGCCCGGTGCCGAACAGGGGTTTGTCCTCGGTGTTCAGCTTCCCGTTGGGGATGACATCCTCGCTGATCTGCCCCATGTCGAGGTAGAAGGTGGCGTCCGGCCCGCCGCCCGTCCACTTCATCCAGATTTCGATGAACTTCGTCGTCTGGATCTGGGAGCTGAACCCGGCGGAGAGATGGCGCATCACGCCGTTCCAGGTCTTTTCCGGGAGGATGTCTCCGCGGCGGAAATTGTTCACCCGGGGGTCGTATTCCAGCGTGAGGACGTGCACGCTGTTGGCCACCTTGCTGTTGACCTCGCGGTTGGGCCAGATCTCCTTGATCGGGACCTGCTGGTAGGGGTTGTACCAGAAGATGCGGCCGCGCCAGTCATCCTCGTTGTAGAGGTCCGGGTTGTTCCCCTCGGGGATGCGCAGGGGGTGGCTGGCGGGGTACCAGCTCCGGCGCATGACACTCAGCGGCACCGACCGCCGGGCCGCCTCGAAATCGTCGATGTACGCCACCCCCTCGGGGTCGCCGGTGGCGTCGTTGTTCAGGCTGTTGGGGTTCGGAAACACCTGCGCCACCTCGCCCTCGAAGGTCAGCTCGCTCGGTTCATCGGTGTCGATCAGCGGGAGGGCGTTCACCATCCGGGTCATGAAGTACGGCCGGAAGCGCAGGCGGGCGTTCATGTCCCAGATCGTGTTTCTCAGCGGCTCGCTGCCGACCTTCACCCGCTTGTCCAGGGGCTTCTCGTTGAAGTAGAGGAAGGTGCCGCCGATGAAACTGTCCTCCCAGAGGGCATATTCCACCCGGAACCCGAGCATCGTCCGCTTGTCGAGCTGGAACACCGCCCCGGATTCGTAGTTGATCTCCAAGTTGGCGTTCGGGGCGAAGGCCTCCTGGTTGAGGATGGTGACCTGGCCGGAGAGATAGTCGATGATGTAATCCACATCCTTCTTCAACTGGCGGCCGTTGAGGAACACCTCCTCGGACCCCTCGAGGACGTTGAACTCGAGGAACACCTGCGCGGAGGTTTTGCTGTAGGTCGCCTCGAGGGCGAAGTTGCTCTGGATGATGACGTTCCGGGTCTCCACCCTGTCATAGATGTCGGGGTTGACGAGGGTGTCCAGGTCGGACCTCTTCAGCTCGCCGCCGACCTCGTATCCCGCCGGATCGAACGGGCGCAGGTCCGGGAAGGCGATCTCGCCGTAGCCGTAATCGACGAAGAAGGGGTCGATGATCCCGTCCGGGGCCGTGCTGCCGTCCCGGCTGCGGGTGTCGAGGCCGAAGACCTCCAGCCAGCTCTTCCCATTCGGCGCAACGTCCTTCCGGTCGGTCACCCGGATCAGCTTCAGGTCGAAGTCGTCCGGCGACAGGTTCGTCGTGCCCACCCAGTAGACATGCTTCCAGGAGAGGTTCCACGTCGTGTCCGTGGGCACGGGGTTCCGCGGCTTGACCATCTTCAGGATGATCCGGGTCCCCGTCGGGTCGAGAACGCCCCACTGGGTGCGCCCCGAGGGATCGCCCGGGAAGGGCGTAGTGAGCTTGAAGGCGACGGCGATCACCTGGTCGTCTCCGGCGGGATAGTTCAACCGGATGAACCCGAGGTTCTGCTGCCAGGAGTAGTCCTCGCCCTCGGTCAACCGCTCGAAGAACGCCTTGTCCACCGTCTTCTCGGACTGGAGGCTGTCGCTCCCCTCGTACTCCTCGAAGAAGGGCTGGAGGACATCCTGCGATGAGCCGCTGAGCACGGGCGGGTCGAAGTAGGCGATGCCCTCGTAGAAGACCTGGTTCGTCCCCGCCGGGATCGAGGGGATGCTGCGGTAGACCTCGATCCGCTCGATGGAGACCGGCGCCGGGATGCGCTCGTAGTTGTTGGTGAACCGGGGGTAGGCGTCCCGGAAGGCGTAGTCGAGGAAGAAATACTGGTTCTTGACGTAGTCGAGGTCGTCGATCTCGTAGGTCTGCTGCTCCGAGCCCGCCTTGAACGTCTTCTTGTTCTTCTCGCCCTTCTGCAGCGAGGCGATGGCGGTGAAGGAGAGCGGGCCGATCTTGGAGAGGGTCTTGAAGCCGAAGAGGCCCTTGTTCTGCCCCGAGAAAGTGGCGAGCTGGGTGCCGGGCAGGGTGAGCGAGATGTTGCCCGCCTCGATGGACTGGATGACCTCGTCCTCCTCCCCCTGGTACTCGAGGCGGACGGAGTTCTCGAAGTCGAAGACCCGCTCGGAGTTCTGGTCGATCTCCACCGACACCTTGTCGCCGACCTTGCCGACGATGTGGAACTGCTGGGTCTGGTCGATCTTGAAGTTGGTGTTCGTCTGGTCGGTGCGGGTGGTGATCACCTGGTCCGAGTTCTCCCGGCGCAGGCTCCCGTCGATGGAGATGTTCCCCGTCACCCGCAGGCCGACCCGGTCACCGCCGAAGATGCGCCGGAAGGTCTTGCTCTTGATGCGGAAGGGGACCTGGATTTCGATCGCCCCGCCCCCCTCCTTCTCGGGCGGATTGAGGAAGCCCTCCTCGAACTTCTCCGCGAGGCGCTTCCGGCGCTGGCGTTCGATGGTGTAGTCGCGGTACTGCTCCCGGGTGAAGACCCGCTCATGGCCGTAAGGCTGCCCGAAGAGCAGCCGGCGGGAGACATAGTAGCCGGTGCTCGTGTCCAGCTCGGTCTCGATCCGGAACAGGAGGGCTTCGTGGTTCAGGGCGGCGAGGGAGTCGGAACCGTATAGGCACAGCGGTTTGGGCGCACGGAGGTCGGCTTCCGGGTCGAATTCCCCCGGAATCGTCCCCTTCAGGGTCAACCCGAACTGGGCGAAGGCGAGGGCGGGCGCCGCGGCGATGCAGACCATCGCCAGGAACCAGCGAGCCGCGAACCGCCCTCCCCGACCCTTTGATCGCTTGCGGAGGGGCCTCATTCGGCCTGCGTCCTATACGATGAATGAAGCTCAAACAACTCGCGATCAAAGTGTCCCGGACATTCCCCCTCTACCGCGGCTCGATGAACCTATCAGGCAGGTGCCGTCAACGTTTGCGAACACGTCCCCGGCTTCTTGGCACGATGGGTTTCTTCACTTCCTGGGAGGGTTTTTCCGGCTCGGTTCCGGGAGCGGCTCCCGGTTCTTCCGCCTTCTCCACGACCCCTTTATCCGCGGCGGCCGAACGGTCGGCCGCGGGCTCCTCCAGCCGAAGCTGCTCCTCGCCCTTCGCGGGCCCTTCCGGCTCCCCCGCGACAGGTCCAGCGGCCGGAACGTCCTCTTTCTTCGGCTTCGGGGCCTGCGCCTCCGGCGCGGATTTTTTCACCGTCTTCCGCCGGGTGGCGGGTGTACGACGAGCCACGGCCTTCGGCTTCTCCTTCACGCTCTCCACATCGGCGGCCGGGGCTTCCGCCGCCTCGGCATCCTTCGCGGAGGACTTGGCCGGCCGGCGCGCGGCCGTGCGCTTCGCGGCCGTCTCCTTCGTGCGGGCGGGCGGGACAGCCCTCTTCTTCGCCACCAGCTGAGGCGCGCTCTTCTCCTTCTGCGCGGTGCCGGCTCCCGCCTTGGGGCCGCCATCCCGCTTCACCAACAGGCTCGAGCTGCGTGCCACGGAGGATTTCACCGGGGCAGGCGCGGGTTTGGGTTCAAACCCGGCGCCGAAGCCGGTCACCACCGGGGTGCCGCCGCTCTTGGGGTCCTTGAAGAGGCCGATGAGGCCGTGCGCCGCGGCGTCCTCCAGCAACTGGGAGAAGGAGTTGTAACCATACTGCGACTCGTTGAACGAGGGCCGCTTGCGGCGGATGGTGTCCTTGATCAGGCTGCCCCAGAGGACGTCCTTGTTCTCCCGCAGCAACCCGGCCACCGCATCGAGCAGCAGGCCGAAGGCGTCGTGCTGGCGCTTGGTCAGCCCCGTGGGCATCAACGGTTTCGCGCCGGGCAGGCTCACAAGGTCCTCGTAGAAAAGAAACTCATCGCAGTTGTTGGCAAGCAGATTGCTCGTCGAGGCGCGGAGGCCGAACCCGATGACCCGCTTGTCGTTCTCCTTGAGCTTTGACACCAGCGGGGAGAAATCGCTGTCGCCGGAGCCGATGACGAAGGTGTCGATATGCTCCTTCGTATAACAGAGATCGAGGGCATCCACGACCATGCGAATGTCCGCGGAGTTCTTGCCGATGCTGCGGCGCATCGGGATGTCCACCAGCTCAACCGCCGCCTCGTGCAGCCCCTGGGTGGCATCGCGGAACATGGACCAATCGGCGTAGGCGCGCTTGTAGATGATGCGGCCCTTCTCAAGCAGCCGCTCCAGAACCCGGCCGACCTCGAAATTGTCAGCTCCTGCTTCACGTAGACCGATTGCGATATTGTCGTAATCGATAAAAACCGCGATCTTGGGTTCAAGATCCGGTACGAACGGAGTGTACATCGCCATGATTCACTTCAATCCAATCTTGTAAAATGCATGTTAAACAAACTGTTGGGGCTTCGCCTGTTTTCCGCCCCGTACCATGCAGGGTTGCGCGAGCTTTCGGAAGGGATGCCGGCCGGCGGCTGCCGCGAACGGTCGTTTCGCCGTCGCGGAAGTTTCCTGCCAGGCAGTGTCCCCCCCTCGTGCAGGTACAACCTCCTGCACAAATTTTCAATATAAACCTTCATTCCACTAAGAACAAGGAATTACGAAGTTTCGTCGGGAGTCCACGCGCCGCACGCCATGCCCCATGAAAACGGAATCGCCCCCCGCCGCAGGTAAGGTACACCCATATCCGCGGAGAATCCATCCGGGTTTCTCATCCCACCCTCCCCCGTATGGAAAGCCCCATGCCGCAGCATGGGGCTTTCCGGGTGCGAATTGAGGGGGGTGTGGGGTGTATCGTCAAGGCTGGTCAGGCCGTTCGCGGTAGATTTCGCCGGTCACGAGGTCGATCCAGTAGGTCGGGCCGTCCACGACAACTACCTCGGCATAGCGGGTGCCATCGAAGCTGACCGTGAACTGCACCTCGACCTCGACCGTCACCGTCCTCATCGGGGAGGTGATCACCCGTTCCATCGTGGTATGCACATCGATGCTGCCGTCGAGAGGGAAGGGGTAGGTGACCCGGTCGACATTGACCTGCATGTCGTTCACCGTCCACTCGTGCTCGGCGTTGAAGGTGCGGTCCACCGGCCTCCAGCGGGCCTGGAAGGTGGCGCTCACCGTGCGCCGCCCCTCCCCGCTGCGGGTGCGGATGGTGTCACCGGGGGCGATCCCGTCCACCGCGAGGGAGTCCCAGTGGTCCACCGAGGCGGTCCGGCGGAACGTCTCACGCGTGCCGACCAGCGTGAGGACGCGGGTCATACGGACGGTGCTCGAGGAATCGTACTCCTCCGAGGGGTTCCCGTCGGCATCGTAGAAGGTGCGGTCGATGGTGATCGTGAAGGGGCCGCGCTGGAACGAGGTGTCCGCGACCGCGACCGGTCCCGCGGGCTTCACAGGAGCGGTTTCCCCATCGAACCCGATGTCTCCCATGCCCAGCCAGAGGGCGAGCATGCCCTCCTCCGGATCCGCCAGGGCAACGGCGAAATCCTGGGCGCTGTCATCGATGTCTTCCGCTGTCGGGGTGTATTCCTCGTCGTTGACCCCGGTGGCATCGTCGCCGCTGCACCCTCCCAGCAGCAGGCTCAGCGCCAGCAGCCCGCCCAGCAGCAGAACCCCGGCTTCTCTGATCGTCTTCATGGCTATCCTCCTGAACTCTTTATGCTTCTGGATTATTGCTGTCTGTCCCTTTGACGTTCAAACACCCGTATGGTTTAGCGGCTGTCCGGAAAAGCCGGGCGATGTTTCCCCTCACTCCCCGCCGTTCCCCTCCGCGGTTTCGTCTCTGCAGGACTCGACCCGGGAAAGGGCAAGCGCCGTGCCAAAAGAACGCGCATCCCGCCGAAACCGTAATCCTACGTGTTGCAAACCCCGCGGAAACGGGGAAAAAGAACCCGCCGGCGCCGCTACGTGACGCGGAAAACGAGTATCGCAGGCGACCTGTTCGACTTCCGAGTCGTGCGATTCGACTTTCCGGTCGGAACGGTGAGCCCCGTCATCCCGGCGCTTCGGGACAGACCCGTCTCGGGTGTGGCAAGAGGCCGTCCCGCCGCAAGGCGCAATCCGCGGCGACGTGAGGTTCAGAACCGGTACCCGAGGTTGAGACGCAGGGTGGTGAAACCGTTGAACGCCTGAAACGCGTGATCCCACACGGGGTCGATCCGCTCGTCCGGGTGCTTGTAGGTTTTTTCATCGCTCAGGTTGACGGCGCGGATCACCTCGAGCTGACCATTGAAGTTCTTCGGCAGCTTGAAATCCAAGCCAAGGTGGGCCATCCAGCCGATTTCGAAGGAACTCGAACGGGTCACATCCACCCCGTCCGGCCCGTTGAGAGTCACCTCGCGATCGATCGCCGCCAACCCAAGCCCGAGAAAGGGACGTGGTCCGCGACGGTTGCCGAACAGGGCCAGGAACGAGGAATAGATGACATAGGCATCGGCACGGGGATCCTCGCGGGCGCCGTAGGCGAGACGGACGCTCTCATCGACATTCTTCAGCAGCCCGGAGAAATTGTAGGTGCCGAAGCAGATGCGCCAACTCTGGCCGAAGGAGAGCGAAGCACCGAAGCTGCGTCCCCCGCCCCAGCTCACCCGGGTGTCGAAGGTGCTCGACGCCTGGGTGATCGGCATCCCGGCGGAAAACCAGATGCGCGCGGAGGGGGAGTCCGCGCCCGATTTCAAGGCACGACGCAGTTTCAGCAACACTTTCAGGGTATCACCCGGGGCGAGTTTCACCGTGCGCTCCACCGGCTGGAAGCCGAGGCGCACCGCGCGGATCGTGTATTCGGTGTTGGCCGGCCGCTGGAGATCCAGCGGCGCGATCCCCACCGGTTCGCCGTCCAGCTCCACCGCGCTTTCGGGCGGATCCGTCTCGACATGGATCACACCGGGCGGGTGGACGAGCATCCCTCCGGCGCGCCGGGCCAGCTCGTGCAGCGCCTCCTCCAACGCTTCCCGGGTATCCTTGACCTCCCGCGTCTCCCGCCAGGCGAGCCGCTCCCCGGGCACCGAGGCGATGCGCAGTTCGATCACGAACGTCCGTACAACCCGCATCACCCGCACCGCCACCACCCGGTCCGCCCGCAGCTCCCGGCCCGCCCGCAGCAGGCAGGCGAGGCTGAAGCATCTGCCCGTCGCGAGGGTATCCCCGAAACCACCCGCCTGCACCCGTTCGGCCGCGAGCAGGTCCTCCACCCCGGCCGCGAGCAGCTCCCCGCGCAGGAGCCGAGTCAAGGCACCCCCGTCGGCCGATTCCACCTGGTCCAGTTGCACGGGCAGCAGCGCGGTGGCGGCCGGGCTGCTCGCCGCGCCGGCCAGCAGTGCGAGCAGCGCAAGCCACCAGCGTGCACGCGACGACGAGAGGGGACCACCGGCGGGGCGGTTCATCGCACCCTCCCCCCGCCGGCATCGCCGGACAGCGTTTCCAGGTCGGCGGGGAGCGCGTTCCCCCCGGGCTCCAACGCGTTCTCCGGGCCGCCATGACGGTGGATGAAGAGGTCCATCTGGTGGAAGAGGCCGTGCAGCACCTTCACATCGCGCTCCTCGAGCAGGGCGCGGTCCACCAGGCGCGCGAGCACCATGAGGTAGCCCTCGAGGTCGGGGCGCGGCTGCAAACCGGCGGCGAGCATCGTTCGCCCCGCGTGCTCCAGCACGCGCAGCCGTTCTCCGCGCGGAGCGGGCCGCCACGGGTAGGCGGGCAGCGGTCCGCGGGCCGCGCGAGCCAGCTCGTGGCAGACCAGCATCACCGACTGCGCCAGGTTCAGCGAGGGATAGGCGGTCGCCATCGGGATCGTCGTCCACCAGTCGCCAAGCAGGAGCTCGCTCCCGGTCAGCCCCCACTCTTCGCGGCCGAAGACGACCGCCACCGGACCGTGCTCCGCGACGCCGAGAAGATGGGGCGCGACGGCGGAAACGGGGTAAATTTGCTTCGCGCGCCTCCGGCGGCGGGCGGTGGTCACGGCGACGGCTCGCATCCCCTCCACCGCCTCGGCGAGGGTCGCATATTCCCGGACGGATTCGAGCAGGTCCCCCGCGCCCACGGCGAGAGCGCGCGCCTTGCCCGACCGCCAGCTCTTCGTTCCGACGATGACCAGGCGGCGCAGGCCCATGGTCTTCATCGCCCTCGCCGCCGCGCCGACGTTCTCCGGCCG
>CAYOKT010000060.1:0-3563 GCA_964404605.1 uncultured bacterium | reverse complement strand
GGCGCAGGCCCATGGTCTTCATCGCCCTCGCCGCCGCGCCGACGTTCTCCGGCCGCGCCGGTTCGACCAGGATGACCGCGACATTCCCCAGCCGATCATCCTCGGCGCTGCGCCACCACCCCTCGGGGTTCGGCGGCCCGGATCGATCCGGCGGGTGGGGAGCACGGCTGCTTCGGGTTCCACGTCTTCGCACACGACCCTCGCGGTTGACCGGCCCGCCGGACGGGCCGGACGGGCAGGACCAAAGGTAGCATTGCCGGCGCCGCGTCGGGAAGGCAGGCCCCGAATCCGGCGACTCTCGAGAGCGGTCCGCCGGGAGGCGGACGGGCGCGGTTCTCCTCCGTCCCCGCGAGGTTCGCGCTCCGCAGCGGCGCGGCCGCCGCCACGGCCCGGCCCCGCGCGGCCCGCCGCCGCCCTTGCCTTGCTCCGGGATGTCGGCTATTTTGACGCGAACGGAACGGGCGCCCGGAGCAGCCGGGGCCCGAACACGATGAACCGATCGACCTGCCGGACAACGCCGTGGACCCGGAACCGCGCATCACCGCCCCTGAAGTTATCCCCGAGGACCTGGAGCTGGACCGTTCGCTCCGGCCGACCTGCTTCGAGGACTTCGTCGGGCAGGAAAAACTTAAAGCGAACCTCGAGGTTTTCGTCTCCGCCGCCCGCCAGCGAAAGGAGGCGCTGGACCACTGCCTCTTCTTCGGGCCGCCGGGACTGGGCAAGACGACCCTCGCCGGGATCATCGCGGCGGAGATGCAGGTGCAGCTCCATCCCACCAGCGGCCCCGTGCTGGAGAAGGCCGCGGACCTGGCCGGGTTGCTGACCAACCTCGAGGCGGGCGATGTCCTCTTCATCGACGAGATCCACCGGCTGAACAAGGTCGTCGAGGAGTACCTCTACCCCGCGATGGAGGATTTCCGCCTCGACATCCTGATCGATCGCGGGCCCGCCGCGCGCAGTGTCCACATCACCCTGCCGCCGTTCACCCTGATCGGCGCGACAACCCGCGCCGGGCTGCTCACCGCGCCGATGCGCGACCGTTTCGGGATCACCGGTCGGCTCGATTACTACGATGCGGACGACCTCGAGACGATCGTGCAGCGGAACGCCGGAAAGCTCGACGTCCAACTCGACGACGGAGCCTCCGTGGAGATCGCCCGCCGCAGCCGGGGGACGCCGCGTGTCGCCAACCGCCTGCTCCGGCGCCTGCGCGACTTCGCCGAGGTGGAGGGGTCGGGCATCCTCACCGCCCGGATCGCCCACGACGCCCTCACCCGCCTGCAGATCGACGAGCAGGGCCTCGACGAGATGGACAAGCGCATCCTGAGCGCCATCGTCCGCAAGTACCGCGGGGGGCCGGTGGGGTTGAACACCCTCGCCGTGACCGTGGGCGAGGACGCCGGGACCATCGAGGAGCTCTACGAGCCCTTCCTCATCCAGCAGGGGCTGATCGAGCGCACGTCGAGGGGGCGGGTCGCCACGGCGGCGGCGTTCGAGCGCCTCGGACTGACCCCCGGAGGAGGCGGCGCGAAGGGGCAAAATACCCTGTTTTAAAGGCGCACTTACCTTTCCCGTCACGATTCCCCGACCGCTGGAACGCAGGCTGAGACATCACCCATGGACCGCCGCAGCGACTACCTCTACGACCTGCCCGAGGAGCTGATCGCGCAGGAGCCCGCCGAGCCGCGCGACGCCTCCCGGCTGCTGGTGCTCCGCCGTGATGGCGGCGCCCTCGAGCACCGCTGTTTCCGCGACCTGCCCGATTTTCTCCGCCGGGGCGACCTGCTGGTGCTCAACGATACGCGGGTCATCCCCGCCCGCCTGACCGGCCGCCGAAGCACGGGCGGCGAAGTGGAGCTGCTTCTCCTGCGCGAGCTTTCGGAGGCGACCTGGGAGTGTCTCGCCAGGCCGGCGCGGCGGCTGAGGCCGGGCGAAGTCGTCCTCCTGCCCGGGGAGCGCACGGCAGAGGTGATCGAGAGCGGCGAGGAGGGGCGGCGCGTTGTCCGCTTCGATCCCCCGGAGGGGCTGCGCGAATGGCTGGAATCCCACGGCGCGCCGCCGCTGCCGCCCTACATCCGCCGGGTGGCGCGCCCGGAGGACCGCGAGCGGTACCAGACTATCTACGCCCGGCATGACGGCGCCGTCGCCGCGCCCACGGCGGGGCTGCATTTCAGTGACCGGATGCTCGCCGAACTGACCGAACGCGGCATCGGCACCGCCCGGATCACGCTGCACGTGGGCATCGGGACCTTCCGCCCGGTGACCGTGGAGAACCTCGCGGAGCACCGGATGGACGAGGAGGTCTACGAGGTCGGTCCCGGGGCGACGGAAGCGATCAACGCGGCGCGCCAGCGAGGGGGACGAGTGGTCGCGGTGGGCACCACCGTGGTCCGGACGCTGGAATCCATCGTTCAGGCGCCGCCGGACCGGCCGGGAGCCTCCGGCTCACCGGGTTCCGCGGTCGTGAAGCCGGGGCGCGGGAGCACCGGCCTCTTCATCCGGCCGCCGTACCGCTTCCGCGCGGTGGACGCACTGTTGACGAACTTCCACCTCCCCGGCTCCACCCTGCTGATGCTCGTCAGCGCCTTCGCCGGGCGGGAGCGGGTGCTCGCCGCCTACCGGGAAGCCGTGCGCGAGCGGTACCGTTTCTTCAGCTACGGCGATGCGATGCTGCTTTTGTAGCGCGCATGACCTATTATTACAGCTAGCAGGGCAATCCAAGGAATAGAGGAAGCAACCGATAAGTTTTCAGAATAACAACATTCCATTATACATAGACAACTCTTCATGGCTTGTTAACTAAATAACAGAATATATATGGTAGATAATGAAATAACACAACAAGGTGAATTTGTTTTGGAAAGAGAGTGGTTTATAGCAGCGACAAGGAGTTCTAAAATGGGGTTCTTTAAAAAGATAGGTACTTTCGCAAAGGGGTTTTCTAATGCTGCCAATCCATATGGAATAGGATTGTTAACTGCTGGTGGAATGATAAATAGAATAGATGTAGAGCTTAAGAGAGGGTCATCATTATTTGAAGCGATACAAATATCATTGTTAAGTTCAAGCGCAAAATATATTAGTAGAGAAATTTATAATGGATTTGTAGAACATATTTCGAATATGATTGAAGAAGATAAATTAACATTTAGAGAATTAGCTTTGGGTTGGTGTTTATTAACGTATGAATATCATGTTAAGAGAGGAATTCCTTGGGGATTATCCGAATATGAAATAGAAATACAGAGAATGGAAGATGGGGTAGATGAAGCCATAAATAACTTATGGGAAGATACGCATTTATTAAAACATCAAATGAAAGCTAAATAAGTTATGAGGACGTGTGGCCCGGGACTCCTGCCCCCCGCTCGCCACGCCATAGCCAAAGGCGAAGGCGGGTAGCTTTGCGAAGGGGGGTGCCCCAGGTCTCATAAGGGCTGCTGAAGGCGCAAGTTTCGCGGAATCGGCATATGGTCATGTTGCAAGGGCACGGCGCGCCGTGCCCCTACGACGGGTGGCCCGGGACTTCAGTCCTGTCTATTACCCACAAGTCTTGAAAACCG
>CAYOKT010000059.1:0-17984 GCA_964404605.1 uncultured bacterium | reverse complement strand
ATGTCATCCTGAACATCTTATATGTCATCCTGAACGAAGTGAAGGATCTCGAAACGAGCTGTTTCCTGTCAATCTGAACTATTTCATTTCGAGACTCTTCCCTCGTCCCGACGCTTCGGGACGGGTCAGAGTGACACATTTTACGCTTTACAAGCATGAGGCGGGGATTATTCGGAGGAGGACAACGGTCATGGCGAAAATCGCGGTGGTTCTTTCCGGCAGCGGGGTGTATGACGGCAGCGAGCTGCACGAGGCGGTGCTGACCCTGCTGCACCTGGACCGGCACGGCGCGGAGATCCGGTGTTTCGCCCCGGACAAGCCGCAGATGCACGTGATCAACCACCTCGCCGGCGAAACGGCGGAGGGCGAGAGCAGGAACGTGCTCGTCGAGGCGGCGCGGATCGCCCGCGGCGACATCAAGCCGCTGAACATGCTGGCCGCGGACCGGTTCGACGCCGTCATCTTTCCCGGCGGGTACGGCGCGGCGAAGAACCTGTGCACCTTCGCGGTGGATGGCGCCCACTGCACGGTGGATGACGATGTGCGCCGGGTGGTCCTCGAGTTTCACCGGGCGGGCAAACCCGTCGCGCCGATGTGCATCGCCCCGGCGATCGTCGCCCGGGTGCTTGGTGGGCAGGGGGTCCGGGTCCGGCTGACCATCGGGAATGACAGGGACACCGCCGCCGCCCTCGAGACGATGGGCGCGGAACATGTCGAGTGCCCGGTGGATGATGTCGTCGTCGATGAGGCGAACCGGGTGGTCTCGACGCCCGCCTACATGCTCGGACCGTCGATCGCCCACGTGGACAAGGGGATCGGCAAACTGGTGGACACCGTCCTCGGGATGGTCGGCGGCGCGGCGGGGGTGCGGTGACGGGCCGCCGCGCGGGGGGAGCCCGCCGAAAAGAAGGGTAGGACCCCCTGCCGCGAGTGGCGCCCGCGGGGCCCGGTCCCGCGGGCGCTCGTGTTCGTGCGCGGTTGCGGGTGCGACCCCTCCGCCGGGCGTCTCCGCCTCCCCTGAAACGGGCGTCTCCGCTGGCTATATTGTGAAACGGTCCACTTGGTGGGTGATATTTCGAGGCGGGCACAGGGAGGAAGATACCGATGGAATACAGGATCGAGCGCGATACGATGGGCGAGGTGCGGGTTCCCGCCGACCGATACTGGGGCGCGCAGAGCGCGAGAAGCCTGATGAACTTCAAGATCGGCGGCGAGAGAATGCCCCTCGAGGTGATCCACGCTTTCGGGGTGCTCAAAAAGGCGGCGGCGCTGGTGAACGCCGAACTCGGGCTGCTCGACGAGGACAAGGCGGAGCTGATCGCCCAGGCGGCGGACGAGGTGATCGAGGGCAAGCTGGACGATCACTTTCCCCTCGTCGTCTGGCAGACCGGGTCGGGCACGCAGTCGAACATGAATGTCAACGAGGTGATCGCCAACCGCGCCATCGAGATCGCCGGGGGCGAGCTGGGGTCGAAGGATCCCGTCCACCCCAACGACCATGTGAACTGTTCGCAGTCCTCGAACGACACCTTCCCGACGGCGATGCACATCGCGGCGGCGCAGACCATCTACAAGCGGCTCATCCCCGGGGTGACGAAGCTGCGCAACGCCCTCATGGGCAAGTCCGAGGAGTTCAAGGATATCATCAAGATCGGGCGGACCCACCTGATGGACGCCGTGCCGTTGACCCTCGGCCAGGAGTTCAGCGGCTACGCCCACCAGATGACGATGGCCCTCGCCCGCATCGACTGCATCCTCCCGCGCCTCTATGAACTCGCCCTCGGCGGCACGGCGGTCGGCACCGGGCTGAACACGCACCCCGAGTTCGCGGAGCGGGTGGCGGCGAAAATCGCCGATCTGACCGGCCTGCCCTTCGTCAGCGCGCCGAACAAGTTCGAGGCCCTCGCCGCTCATGACGCCGTGGTGGAGGCGAGCGGGGCGATGAAAACCATCGCCGCGAGCCTGATGAAGATCGCCAGCGACATCCGCCTGCTCGGGTCCGGGCCGCGTTGCGGGATCGGCGAGCTGAACCTCCCGGCGAACGAGCCCGGCAGCTCGATCATGCCCGGCAAGGTCAACCCCACCCAGGCGGAGGCGATGACCATGGTCGCCGCCCAGGTGATGGGCAACGATGTCGCGATCAACATCGGCGGCGCGACGGGGCACTTCGAGCTCAATGTCTTCAAGCCGGTGATGATCTACAACCTGCTCCAGTCCATCCGGCTCATCGGGGATGCCTGCACCAGCTTCACCGACAACTGCGTCGTCGGCATCGAGCCGAACCGCGAGCGGATCGAGCATTTTCTCGAGAACAGCCTGATGCTGGTCACCGCGCTGAACCCCCATATCGGCTACGACAACGCGGCGAAGGTGGCGAAGAAGGCGTTCGCGGAGAACACGACGCTCAAGGAGGCGGCGGTGGCCCTCGGTCTCCTCACCGCCGAGGAGTTCGACCAGAAGGTCCGCCCGGAGAAGATGGTCGGTCCGAAGGAGAAGTAGGCCTCGGCGGTCTGCTCTCGCGGCAAACGGATCGAAATGAGGTGGGATTTCGGCCTGGATGCTCCGGTATCCGGGCCGCTTTTCTCTGTTGGTCGCACCCTGTACTCATCGGGTAGCCCGGAAGCGTTTACCACGCCGTAGGGGCACGGCGTGCCGTGCCTTTACCTGTCCATTCATATGAGAGGTAGCCCGGGGTCGTTGACCCCGGGGAGCTTCCATTTCCCCGGCGACACGTCGCCGGGCTACACTTGACAGCTACATTCCCTGACGTTTCTGGATACCCGCCCGAAACATGGCCGGGATTCACAGGATGAGGCGAACCACCCCGATCACGCCGAGGGTGGAGAGGGTGACGATCACGGCGGCGAGGAAGACGCCGATGAGGATGCAGCCCATCGCCCGGCGGAAGGGAATGCCGAAGACGAACGCCGCCAGCGATCCGGTCCAGGCCCCTGTTCCCGGGATAGGGATGCCGACGAAGAGGATCAGCCCGAGGGCCTGGTAACGTTCGATCGCCCTCCCCTTGCGGCGTGTCCGCGCGAAGAGCCACTGGAAGAAACGGTCGAACAGCGGCCACCGGCTGAGCAGCCGGGAGACCGGCCCCAGGAGGAGCAGGATCGGGGGGATGGGAACCAGGTTCCCGATGATGGCGATGGTCACCGCCCGGGGCCATTCCAGTCCGCCGAGGGTCAGCGCCCAGGGGATGGCGCCGCGCAGCTCCGCGATGGGCAGCATCGCGATGACGAGGGTGATCAGTTCCGAGGGGTTTCCCGCCAGGTGTTCCGCGATGCTTTGCGCTACACCCATCCATCACTCCCGAGCAGGGGAACGAAGACACAGCCGCCTTCGCTGGTGACCAGGGGTTTCCCCCCGCGTTTCTCGATGCGTTTCAGGTCCTGCACCCGCCTAGGGCCGGTGGGGATTACCATGACCCCGCCCTCCGCGAGCTGGTCGAGGAGCGCGCCGGGGACATGGGGAGCGCCGGCGGTGACGATGATCCGGTCGTAGGGGGCGAACTCCCGCCAGCCGAGGGTGCCGTCCCCGACCTTCTGGACGATGTTGGTCACCCCCATTTTCTCGAAGCGCTTCTTCGCCTCGGCGGCGAGGGAGGTGATCAGCTCCACGGTGAAGACCTTCGTCGCCAGCAGGGCGAGGATGCAGGTCTGGTACCCCGACCCCGTGCCGATTTCGAGCACCTTCCCCTCGCCCTTCAACGAGAGCAGCTCGGTCATCTTCGCGACCATGAAGGGCTGCGAGATGGTCTGCCCCTCGCCGATGGGCAGCGGGGTGTCCTCGTAGGCCCGGGCGCGGAGATTCGGCGAGACGAACTGGTGGCGCTTCACCTCGCGCATCGCGGCGAGGACCCGCTCGTCCCGGATTCCCTTCCGGGCGAGCGTGTCGACCATCTCTTCCCTCGCGAGGCGGTAGTTGATCATCTTTCCACCCCGCTGACCGCCACCATGCGAAGGAAGCGCAGGGTGTCGCGGAACCGGCGCATGGAGCTGCTTCGCCGGCCGTCGTACACCGTGCGGACGGGGACGAAGCGCAGCCGTGCGCCCCGCCGCGAGAGACGGAGGATCATTTCGCTCTCGAAGGCGAAGCCCTCCTCGCGGAAGCGGACCCCCTCGAGCAGCGACAGGCGGACGAGACGGAACCCGCACTGGCTGTCTTCGATTTTCCGCCCGGTCAACAGGCTGAGCAGGCTGCTGGTGGTCCGGTTGCTGAAGCGTCGATCCGGAGGCATCGTGGTCAGGTCCGCCATTCGTGAGCCGATGATCAGGTCCGCGCCGCCCTCCCGGGCCGCCTCGAGCAGGGAGGGGATGTCCCCGGGGTCGTGCTGGCCGTCGCCGTCGAGGGTCAGCGCCCACTCCATCCCGTGCTCCCGCCAGAAGCGGAAGCCCGTGCGCAGGGCCGCGCCCTTTCCCCGGTTCCTATCATGCCGGACCACCTGGACGCCGAGAGCCTCGGCGATGAGCGCGGAAGCCTCCGGGCTGCCGTCATCGACGACGAGAATATGTTCCCGGGGCAGCGTTTGCGCGACACCGGCAATCACCTCAGTGAGGTGGCCGGAGTGGTGGTACACCGGGATGATGACACCGACGCGGTCCATGGGGCAAAGGTACGCGCGGGCGGCGGGTGGAGCAAAGAGCGCGCGGGGCGGCGCGTGCCCTCGGATCGGTGGAGCGGGGGAGAGCAGCCCCCTCCTCGTGTCGTCTCAGGTGGGTATAGAGACGGTGAAGGTGGCGCCGGCGTTCTCCCGCGAGGAGTATCTCACCTTGTAGCCCGACCGTTCCGCCGCCTGCCGGACGGTGTAGAGGCCGATCCCCGTGCCGACCGGCGCGCGCCCCTCGTCCTCCGGCTTGCGCTTGGTGCTGAAAAACGGCTCGAAGAGTTTCTCGGCGAATTCCGAAGGGACGCCGGGGCCGGAATCGGTGATCTCGATGGTCACCTCGTTGTGATTCCGCTTGGAACGGATCACCACCGTTTTCTCCGGCCTGTCCCACACGGCGTCCACCGCGTTGCGGAGCAGGTTGCCGAGAATCTGTGTCAGGTCGGACACGTTGCAGGCGACCGAACCGCACTTGGCGTCGAGACACAACCGGAACTGGACATCCTGCGCGCCGGGGTAGGCGCCGAGAGACTGGACCTCGTCCTCGATCAGGTTGTTGATCGCCACTTCGCTCATCTTGTCGCTGCGATGGCGGTGGGCTTTCCGCATCAGGTTGTCGATTGCATCCTGCATCTTGCTGACGTTCTTCAGGATGCGCTGGACGTTCTCATCGCCGGGGTGTGCGATGCGCGCGAGGTCGGCGAACCCCTTGATCGCGGTCAGCGGCCCCTTCAGGTTGTGGGCGATCCCCGCCGCCATCAGGCCGATGCTGGAGAGACGGCTCTCCTCCATCAGCCGGAGCTCGAGCTCGCGGCGGTAGCGGCTCATCCGTTCCAGCTCCTCGCTGCGGCGCTTCACCTCGATTTCGAGGATCTGGTAACGTTTCTTGATGTCTTCCGTGAGGAAATAGCTGGAAATCGCCCCCGCCGCCTGGTAGGCGATCAGTTCCAACTCCTTGATCTGGCGGAAGTTCGGCCGCTTCCCTCCCCGCGGGTTGTCCACGGAGATGTAGCCGAGGAAGAGGTCGCCGCTCTCGATCGGGACGATGAGAAAATCTTCCGCGCGCCAGGCATCCCCGTCCTCGCCCATGTCCGTACCGTAGAACACCCGCTCCTCGGTCCAGGGATGGGAGGCTTCCGCCGGGATGAAGAAGCTGTTGCTGATCCTGTATTCCTCGCGATACCAGTCCAGCTTTTCCTTCGGCAGGCTGGGGCGCGGCGGACGGGAAAGGACCTTCTTCGTCTCCTCCGGGGTGAACCCCGCGAGGGCTTTCGGCCCGGTGAGACCGCGGTTGACATCCCGGAGGCTGATCAGCACCCGTCCCCAGTCCAGCTCGTCGTGGATGACATCCGCCACCCGTTGCAGGATCGGCTGGATTTCGGTCAGGCTGCGAAGCTCTTCGCTGAAGGCGAGGAGCGTCTGTTGCAGCACCCCGCCACGCTGGATGACGAGGAGATCGCGCAGCCGGCTGACAACGCTCTCATCGCCGGCCTCGCCGGTGAGCACGCCGAAGGCGCCGGCGCGCCAGCTCGCAGCCCAGTCCTCATGGGAGAGAATGCGGTTCGCGAGGAAGAGAACGGGGAACAACAGGGGGTTGCGATCCTTGTGGACTTCACGGATCGTGCGTTCGACACCTTCGGGCGAGTCGGGCATCGACAGGACGACGACGGCGGCCCTCTGGTGGCGCAGAGTCTTGTTAAACTCCTCCTCATCGGTCAGAACCTGCACCTCGCGGTTTGGCAGCGCGCGGGTCAGGCGGTCGATCCAGGGGGAGCCTTTGGAAAGATGAGCGACGAAAGTCGGCATTAGCCTCTCAAGGCAACCACGGCCGGGACGGAAGATAGGGACTGGCGCAATCGTGTGACAAGGGTCACACGTTTACAAGCCTCCTTTCCTGTCGATAATTCAAGTGATTCGAGAGGTTTCCCCCTCCGTCTCGGGCTCCGCGGGTCCTCCGGGCGGACGGAAAGGTATCACGGTTGGGCGAGTATATTCTATGAAATCCGCCGGAGCCGCGGATTTCCCATGCGCCGCGAGGTGGGCGCGGTTGACCTTCGCGTGGTTCAACCGAGGAGTCGAAGATGTTCATGCCCCTGTTCGATCCGACGATCATTCTCCTGCTGCCGGCTCTTGTCCTCGCGCTGTGGGCGCAGAACAAGGTGATGAGCGCCTACCGCAGGTACAGCAGGATTCCCAGCTCATCCGGGTTGACCGGCGCGCAGACGGCGCGCCGCATCCTCGACCGTTTCGGCCTGCAGGACGTGCGCGTCGAAGCGGCCCAGGGCACCCTGTCCGACCACTACGACCCGTTGAAGCGGGTGGTCCGTCTCTCCCCGGACAACTACTCCCGCCCGAGCCTCGCCGCGATGGCGATCGCCGCCCACGAGGTGGGACACGCCATCCAGCACAAGGAGGGGTACGCCGCCCTCAAGGTCCGCCACGCCATCGTCGGGCCGGTGCAGTTCGGCAGTTGGCTGGCGTTTCCCCTCTTCTTCATCGGGCTGTTGTTCGCCAGCCCGGCGATGATGGACATCGGCATCGTCCTCTTCTCGATCGCCGTGTTGTTCCACCTCGTCACCCTCCCGGTGGAGTTCGATGCAAGCCGGCGGGCGATCGCCATCCTCTCCACGGACGGCTATGTCGCCCCCGGGGAGGCGGCGGGCGCGCGCAAGGTCCTCAGCGCGGCGGCCTGGACCTATGTCGCCGCGGCGACCATGGCGCTGTTGCAACTGGTTCGCCTCATCCTGTTGCGCGGCGTTTTCGGCGGGGACCGGTAAACGGGATCGTGCGGCGGCGCGGGGCCGTGGTGATCCCGTAGTTTCCGCCTGCCCCCCTGAATGCAACCCTTCGACCGCTTCGGCGGAATCCGTATCATCGCCTTGCCATCGTGACCGTTCGATCCCCGGGGGTTCTCGATTGCTGTCGCGCCTGCGTGATTTTTTTCCTATTTTGCCGGTAATACGGAGCCCATCATGCGAGGAGATGAGACATGAAGACCAAGTTGCGCGCACTGCTGGCGATGCTGTTTCTGTTCGCCGTTGCGGCCGGAGCCGTGGCGGAGGATCGCATCGTGGTCGGGTTGCTGCCGGATGGTGGGGTGGTGGCACCGAATGAGCTGGACACGATTTGGCCCGATTCCATCGTCTACTATAACCCGGCGGAATCCCCGCTCCTCTGGACGGGGACGAATTACTGGTCCGGGACGCGGTTCACCGCACCCTCCGATTTTACCCTCCAGGGGATCCGCTTCATGGTGTACAACCAGAACGGGACCACCGATCCCTGCGAGGTGTGGGTCTACCAGGACCTGGGCAATCTGCCCTTCATGCCCCTGCACGATCATGCCGTGTACGACAGCCCCGTTCCCGCCTTCAGCGGGCTGAGCACCTCCTGGCTCGAAATCGCGTTCGCCGACACGGAATACATCGATTTTTCCGCCGGGGACGACTTCTGGATCATCTACGGCCCCGCGCCGGGCGGCGCGAACGGCTGGTACAACCTCTATGATTCCTCCCCCAGCGATCGCAGCCGGATCAGCAACAACGGGATCGGCGGGACCTACAGCGTCCAGCCCGGCGGGGATTTCTACATCATCGCCGAGGGGGAGGCGCAGCCCTATTATGATCTCGTGGTCAATTCGATCACCAATGACCTCGAACGCTTCTTCCTTCCCGAGAACTACCAGGTCAACCTGAGCACCCGCGTCACGAACAACGGGAACATCGCCTCGCCGGCGACGACCGCCACCTTCAGCGTCACCGATTCGGAGGGGAACGAGCTGTTCAACGAAGTGGTCGACCTGGACCCGATCAACCCCGGACTGGAGCGGACGGTTACCACCGACTCGTCCTTCAGCGCGGCGGACCCGGGGCGGTACATCGTCTCCGTCGTCGTCGGGGGTGACGATGACCCGAACCTGACGAACAACAGCTATCTCCTCCATCAACAGGTCGTCGCGGAAGAGGACTGGTACGCGTACGATGACGGCAGCTTTGAGAGCGCCATCTCGACGCAGACCGGCGGGGGATGGGCGGTCACCTTCTATCCCACGGGATATCCCGCCCGGGTCGACTCGATCAACGTTTTCTTCCCCCTCGCCAACGGGGATGTGGACCTGCGCCTGTTGCTGCTCGGGGAGAGTTCCTACAGCTTCCTCTGGCAGTACAACGGCCCCGTCTCGCAGGGCTGGAACACCCTGCCGGTGAACGATGTGGACAACCCCAACGGTTTCAGCTTCAGCGACGGGCAGGTCGGCGTGATGATCGTGATCGACGCCAACGACCCCGCGATGGTGCATGACACCGACCCGCCGAACAGCGCGAACAACCCGGACATGCCCACGGTGGGCTGGAGCGTTTCCAACTCCGGGGACAACCTCGGCGGCGACACCAACGGGAACTGGGGGATGCGGGTGCACATGGCCGCCGCCGCGCCGCCCTCGATCACCTTCCGCTCCACCGAACTCGATTTCGGTGATGTCCAGGTGAACACCACCGGCAGCGCCTGGCTGGTCGTCGAGAACTCCGGCTCCGGGCCGGCGATCATCGACAGCGTGTTCATCCCCATCACGATGCAGGATGTGATCGCTCTCGCCGATGACCTTCCCTTCATCGTCAACTCCTACTCCACCGACTCCCTCGAGGTCCAGTGGACGCCCGATGAAGAGGGGACCCTCTTCTCCGGGATGCTGGTGTTCCATAACGACGTCCAGATGGCCAGCCCGGTCGCCATCCGCCTCGCGGGGACCGCCGTGACCACCTCCGTCCGCACCCTGCCGGCGGAAGGGCTGCCGGCGGAGTATTTCCTCGGCCAGAACGCGCCGAACCCCTTCAACCCCGTGACCGGGATTCGCTTCGGGTTGAAGGAGGCGGGGTTCGTGCGGCTGACGGTGTACGACCTGCTCGGGCGCCGGGTCGCCCGGCTCGTCGACGGCGAACTTGAAGCCGGTGTGCACGTGGCGAACTTCGACGGCCACGCGCTCGCCAGCGGGGTGTACCTCTACGAGCTGGAGGTCAACGGCTTCAGGAGCGTGCGGAAAATGGCACTGCTCAAGTAGGGCGGGCCCTTGCGACAACCATTCCGGCCGCGCCGGGGCAGCAAGCCCCGGCGCGGTTTTTTCTCCAGGGAGGCTTGTGAATCGATTCAGATGAACCGGTGCACCAGTGCTTTTTCGGTGTGAAACCCATGTGTTCTTTTTCGCAATCTGGTTGCGAAAGATGGGGCGGTTCGGTTATCTTAAATGCAGGATAAAAAGTCCATTTCCCGCCGCCGGCGCAACCCGGCGGCGATTCCATTGCGGCTGACCCAAACAGTCAACGGGAGGGGATCGTGGCGCAGGAGCTGATCTCGAGCAACCGCTTCATCCAGATGGAGGAGAGAAAGTTCCCCCAGGCGACGGGTGAGTTTACCTCGCTGATGAGCGAAATCGTATTGACCACGAAGGTGATCAGCCGGGAAGTGACCAAGGCGGGCTTGATCGACATCCTCGGGTTCACCGGGGATGTCAATGTTCAGGGGGAAGAGGTCCGGAAGCTGGACGAATATGCCAATGACCTCTTCCTGCATATCCTGAAGTATTCCGGGCATGTCTGCGCGATGGCCAGCGAGGAGATCGAGGATCCGGTGTTCGGACCGCAGTATTCCAACTCCGGCAAGTACGTGGTGCTCCTCGACCCGCTGGACGGCTCATCGAACATCGATGCGAATGTCTCCATCGGCAGCATCTTCGCCATCTTCCGGCGGATCACGTCCGCCGGGAAACCCGGGCAGCTCGAGGATTTCCTCCAGCCGGGGCGAAACCTCGTCGCCGCCGGGTACGTGATCTACGGTTCCTCGACGATGCTCGTCTACACCACCGGCAACGGCGTGCACGGCTTCACCCTCGACCCGTCCGTCGGGAGTTTCATCCTCAGCCATCCGAACATCCAGATCCCCAGGAAGTGCAGGATCTACTCGGTCAACGAGGGATATTACAAGCGGTGGACGGAGGGGGTGCGCCGGTATATCGACCGGGTGAAGGGGATCGGTCCCGATGCGTTGGAGAAGCCGCTGAGCGGGCGTTACATCGGCTCCATGGTGGCCGATTTCCACCGGAACCTGCTGTACGGCGGCGTGTTTCTCTACCCGGGCACGGTGGACAGGCCGGAGGGCAAGCTCCGCCTGATGTACGAGGCGATCCCGATGGCCTTCATCGTGCAAACCGCGGGCGGATACGCCTCCAACGGGATACAGAACATCCTCGACATCCAGCCGGACCATCTCCACCAGCGGGTACCGCTCTTCATGGGCAACCGTGAGGAGGTCGAGATGATCGAGAGCTACATCAAGAAGTACGACAAGGCGGAAGAGTCGGTGGCGTGACCCGCAGGGGAACGCCCTGCCGGGGTGGAACGCGGACTTCAGCAAGTACGGATAAGCGGCATCTCTTCCCCGGCCGGCTCCGCCGGCCGGGTTTCTTTTCCTCCTGCGTGGGTGTACTTTTTCGGCACGCGAGCATGGCGGAACTGGCAGACGCGCAGGATTTAGGATCCTGTACCTCCGGGTGTGTGGGTTCGAGTCCCACTGCTCGCACCTCCTCCGGCCTTCGGGCGGCGTCCGCCCGGCCCCGAGGGCTCCGATTGGCGCTTGCGCCGCCTTCCGAATGATGTCTCCGATGCCTACTTTAGCTGCATCCCGGCTGCGGGTCCGCCGGGAGCGGCGACTTTTATAGCCCGGGAGCGCTTGCCACGCCGTAGCTGCAAGCGAAGGCGGGACCGCATCCCGGGATGCGGGATTTGAAGAAGAAAACTTGCGGCCCTGTCGGCTCCGATGCAGGGTTGCACGGGATCTTTCCACTCCAGGTGTGAGAAAACGGTGAAAATACTTGAGACGAAGCGCGATGGGGTCGTGGTCCGGGTCCGCGTCCAGCTTACTACTGAGGAGCTCGAACCGCATTTTGAGAAGGCGTTCCGCCGGTCGCAGAAAAGCCTGAAGCTGGATGGTTTCCGGCCCGGCAAGGTGCCGCTGGAGATCATCCGCAAGAAATACGGCGATGCGATCCGCGCGGAGGCCATCGACACCATCGTCGAAGAGGTCTACCCCAAGGTGCTGGAGGAGACCGGCGACCGTCCCATCACCCCCGGCAGCATCGAGGACCTGCGCTGGCGGCCCGGCGAACCGCTGGCCTTCACCGCGATCTACGAGCTGGAGCCCGAGTTCGAGGTGGACAAGTGGAAGGGGCTGCCCGTGGACCGCGAGGTCGTGCAGATCACCTCCGAGGACGTGGAGCGCCAGATCGAGTCCCTGCGCCGTGACCGGGCGATCATCAGCGAACGCGATCCCGGGGAGGGCGCGGAGATGGGCGATCGCCTCAACGTGGACCTGCAGGAGCTGGACGAGACGGGCCTGCCTGTCATCGGGCGGCGCAGCGAGGGCATTTCGTTCGAACTCGGGGTCGATGCCCTCGGGCACGGCGGCGACGAGCAGATTCTCGGCATCAAGACGGGTGAATCGAGGAAGATCCGCACCCACCGGCACGTGATCGATGAGCAGGGCAAGGAGAGCTCGCAGGAGTTCGGCTGGGAAATCACCGTCAACAAAATCGAAAAGATCGAGCTTCCGGAGCTCGATGAAGATTTCGTCGCGATGGTTAACCCGGAGCTGAAAACGGTCGATGAGCTTAATAAGGACGTTGAGCAGCAGCTCTTGGCGTACGGCCGGTATCTGGCGAATCAGCGCCTCGCGAAGCGGCTGATAGACAAGGTGGTTGAAAGCCACCCGATCGAGCTTCCGCCGACGCTGCTGTCGGAGACTCTCGAGTGGATAGTCGACAGCCACCGCGAGGAGAGCCAGAACATGATACCGGCGGAGGCGCTCCGCGAGCAGCTCGCGCCCGTGGCCGAAAAGGAGCTTCGCTGGTACTTCATCAAGCGGAAATTGATTGAGACGCTCGGCCTTGAAGCCACCGATGAGGAGATCGACGGCGAGTTGCAGCGTCAGGCCGAGCGGGGGAAAACGGACCTTGAAAGCCTGCGGCTCCTCTTCAAGAGCGGCGAACGGCGCGACCAGCTTGCCAGCGAAATCGTCAGCAGCAAACTGATGGAAGCCCTGATCCAGGCGGCGGTCATCGAGGAGCGCCCCGTGCCGTTCGGGGCGGTGTTGAGCTGAACCTGCGGCATCGGGTCCGCATGGTGGAACCGCGACGATTCAAGCAACCAAACGAGGACAGGTGAAGCATGACCGTTGAGAACCAGTTGATCCCCATGGTCATCGAGCAGACGGGCCGCGGCGAGCGCGCCTTCGACATCTATTCCCGCCTGCTGAAGGAGCGTATCATTTTCATCGGCGCCCCGATCGATTTCCATATCGCCAACCTCGTGATCGCCCAGCTTCTCTTCCTCGAGGCGGACGACCCGGAGCGTGATGTCAACATCTACATCAACACCCCCGGGGGCAATGTGTCCGACGGCCTCGCGATCTACGACACGATGCAGTACATCAAGCCGGATGTGCAGACCATCTGCATCGGGATGGCGGCGTCGATGGGAGCCCTGCTCCTCGCGGCGGGCACGAAGGGAAAGCGCAGCTCGCTGCCGAACAGCAAGATCATGATCCATCAGCCGTCCGGCGGAATGCGGGGCACGGCGTCGGACATCGAGATCCATGCGCGCGAGATCCTCAAGGAACGTGAACGGCTGAATCAGATTCTCGCCGCCCATACCGGTAAACCGGTGGAGGAGGTGGCGCGCGACGTGGACCGCGATTACTTCATGAGCCCGGAAGAGGCGATGGAGTACGGTCTCATCGACAAGATCCAGGGAGGCAGCGTGAAGAAAGCCTCCAAGAAGTCCAAGTAGCGGAACCGGACGCAGACCGAGAGGGGTGACCATGGGCGACGCCACGTCCAGGGAAGGCGGGCGGGACCGGCAGCGATGCAGTTTCTGCGGCCGCACGGCCGAACAGGCGCAGGTGATGATCAGCGGACCGAATGTGATGATCTGCGATCATTGTATCCGCGCCTCGAACCAGATCATCCGTCAGAACAGCGCCCGCCGGCGGGCGCGGCCGGTGGAGCGGTTCCCCACGCCGGAGGAGCTGAAGCAGCGCCTCGATGAGTACGTGATCGGCCAGGACGAAGCGAAGCGCAAGATTTCCGTCGCGGTTTACAATCACTACAAGCGGATCAACCGCTCGCAGCTCGATGAGGAGGTCGAGCTCGAAAAATCCAACATCCTCCTCGTCGGTCCCACGGGCACCGGGAAGACGCTGATCGCACAGACCCTCGCCAAGATGCTCCAGGTGCCCTTCGCCATCGCGGACGCGACGACCCTGACCGAGGCCGGCTACGTCGGCGAGGACGTGGAGAATGTCCTCGTCCGCCTGCTGCAGGCGGCGGATTACGATATTCCTTCCGCGGAGATCGGCATCGTCTACATCGACGAGCTGGACAAGATCGCCCGCAAGTCCTCCAACACCTCGATCACCCGCGATGTCTCCGGCGAAGGGGTGCAGCAGGCCCTGCTGAAGATGCTCGAGGGCACCGTTGCGAGCGTGCCCCCGGAGGGCGGCCGCAAGCACCCGGAACAGAAGCTGATCTCGATCGACACGCGGAACATCCTGTTCATCTGCGGCGGGGCGTTCGAAGGGCTGGAGAACACCGTCAAGCGCCGTATCGGCAAGAAGGCCATGGGCTTCGGAGCCGATGTCCGCAAGATGTCCGAAACCTCGTCCTTCGAGATTCTCCGCCGGGTGGAACCGATCGACCTGATGCACTTCGGGCTGATCCCGGAACTCATCGGGCGCCTGCCGATCATCGGCGCCCTCGCCGAACTCGGCGAGGATGCCATGATGAGAATCCTGCAGGAGCCGAAAAACGCGCTGGTCAAGCAGTACACTCACCTCTTCGAGATGGAGAACGTGTCGCTCCACTTCGAGCGCGATGCGCTGAAGGAGATCGTCCGGCGGGCGATGAAGCGCAAGACCGGCGCGAGGGCGCTGAGGGCGCTGATGGAAGAGGTGATGCTCGACCCGATGTTCCGCGTCCCCTCGATGAAGAACGTGCGGCGCGTGGTGATCACCAGGCAGGTCATCCTGGGCAAGGCGGAGCCGATTATCGAGACCGCGGCTTCGACACGCAAGCGCGCCTGAGATGAAAACGGGAGCGAGTGACGGCGGATGATGGAAGAGGAAGAACGCACTCCCGCCATCCCGGAAACCCTGCCGGTTTTCCCGGTGCGCGACCAGATCATCTTCCCGGGCATGATCTTTCCCCTCCTGGTCGGTCGCGAGGGGACCCTCCGCGCCGTCGAATCGGCGATGATGACCGACCGCCTGCTCCTCCTTCTCGCCCAGAAGGACGCGGGTCTGGACGAGGTGAGCTTCGATGACCTCTTCCGGGTGGGTGTCGTCGCCAAGATCGCCCAGGTGCTGAAGCTCCCCAACGGGCTGGTCAAGGTTCTCGTCGAGGGCGTCGCGCGCGCCAAGGTGATCGAACCGGAGGAGCGCGAGGGTTTCCTCGCGGCGCGGCTGGTGCCCCTCCTCGCCGCCGGACGGCAGGACATCCGCCTCGAGGGCGCGCAACGGCACGCCATCAGCCTTTTTCATGAATATGTTCCGCTGAACCGCAACCTGCCCGATGAGCTGCTGTTCACCCTCGAGACGATGAAGGAACCGCAGAAGATCGCGGACTTCATCGCCTCCCACCTGACCGTGCCCTACCAGCGGAAGCAGAAGATCCTCGAGCAGGAGACCCCTCTCAAGCAGTTCCTCGAGATCTCCGGCCAGCTCGCGCACGAGATCGAGGTTCTCCAGGTGGAACGCTCCATCGAGGGGCAGGTGCGCGAGAAGATCAGCAGTTCGCAGCGGGCCTATTTCCTGCAGGAACAGCTCCGGGCGATCAAGAAGGAGCTGGGTGAGGAGGGCGAGGAGGACTGGGGCGACATCCTCGCCTACCAGAAGAGGCTGGAGGAGCAGCAGCTTTCGGCGGCGGCGCGGGCGAAGGTCGAGGAGGAGCTGGAGAAGCTCAAGGGGATGCCGATGCTCTCCCCCGAGGCGACCGTTGTCCGCAATTACATCGACTGGATCTTCTCACTCCCATGGAAGAAGAAGTCCCGCGACCGGCACGACATCCAGCGTGCGGCGAAAATCCTCGAAGAGGACCACTACGGCCTGCGCAAACCGAAGGAGCGCATCCTTGAGCACCTGGCGGTGCTCAAGCTGGTGAAGAGGATGCGCGGGCCGATCATCTGCCTCGTCGGCCCGCCGGGGGTGGGGAAGACCTCCCTCGGGCGGAGCATCGCGCGCGCGCTCAACCGCCGCTTCGTCCGTGTCAGCCTCGGCGGCATCCGCGACGAGGCGGAGATCCGCGGCCACCGTCGCACCTATATCGGCAGCCAGCCGGGGCGCATCATCCAGATGATGAAGAAAGCGGGGGTGGTCAACCCGGTGTTCCTCCTCGACGAGATCGACAAGATGTCGGTCGATTTCCGCGGCGACCCCTCCTCCGCGCTGCTCGAGGTGCTCGACCCGGAGCAGAACGCCACCTTCTCGGACCACTACCTCGAGATCGAGTATGACCTCAGCCAGGTGATGTTCGTCACCACGGCCAACACCCGGCACCAGATCCCCCTGCCGCTGCGGGACCGGATGGAGATCATCGAGCTGCCCGGCTACCTCACCGAGGAGAAGCTGCAGATCGCCCGCCGGTTCCTCATCCCCAAGCAGGTGCGGGAGCACGGCCTCAGATCCGATGATATCAACATCACCCGCGATGCGATCCTCGCGGTGATCGAGAACTACACCCGTGAGGCGGGCGTGCGGGAGCTGGAGCGCGCGCTGGCGAAAATCTGCCGCCGCGTCGCCCGCAGGAAAGTCGAACAGGGTTCGAACGGTCGGGTGAGTGTCGGCACGAAACGCCTCAAGCCGCTGCTCGGCGTGCCCCCGCACCACCGCAGCAGCCTCGACTTCAAGCCGCTGGTCGGCGGCGCCATCGGGCTGGCCTGGACGCCGGTCGGCGGGGACATCCTCAAGGTCCAGGCGCGGGTCATGCCCGGCAAGCCGAAGCTGACCCTCACCGGCCAGCTCGGCGATGTGATGAAGGAGTCCGCGCAGGCGGGCCTGTCCTACCTCCGCAGCCAGGCCGGGGAACTGGGGATCGATCCGGGGCGGTTCCTGGAGAACGAGGTCCACATCCACATCCCCCAGGGTGCGATTCCGAAGGACGGCCCCTCCGCGGGGGTCGCCATGGCGACCGCCCTGCTCTCCGCGTTCAGCGGGCGCAAGGTGCGGGGTGACCTCGCGATGACCGGCGAGATCACCCTCCAGGGCGATGTGCTGCCGGTGGGCGGAGTCCATGAGAAGGTGATGGCCGCCCAGCGGAACGGGGTGCGCACCGTTCTCCTGCCCGCGGAGAACCTCCCGGAGTGGGAGGATCGCCCGCCGGGGGTCGGCAAGGGCATGGAAGTCCACTTCGTGAAGCATATCGACCAGGTGTGGGAGCGGGCGCTGCTGCCCTGACCCCGAACCGGGGCGCGAACGCACGGCGCCGATGCAACCCGGTCACGCCGACGGAAGGGGAAGCGGTAATGATTCTCCGGCGAACCATCGTATCACTCCCCCCAGGTGGTCGGAAAGTGCTGTCCATGCTTCCTCTCCCCGCTTTCCATCATGGTTGACCGGAAGTTCGAGATCCGCTCCATCCGCGAGCTTGCCCCGAAGTACAAGGGCGAGCCGCGCCCGACGGTCGCGGTGGCCGGCCGCTCGAATTGCGGTAAATCCACCCTGATCAACGCCCTCCTCGGCAGGAAAGTCGCCGCGACCTCCAAGGCACCCGGCCGCACGCGCAAGGTGCACCGTTTCCTGATCAACGACCGTTTCGACCTCGTCGACCTGCCCGGCTACGGCTACGCGAAGGTGGGCGAGGCGATGCGGCGGGGCTGGCGTCGCGCGGTGACCGAATTCCTCAGCGGGCACGGCAACCTCCAGCGGCTGCTCGTATTGGTGGACATCCGCCGCGGGCTCGGCGAGTTGGACCGGGAGCTGTTCCAGTGGGCCGGACTCGAGCAGGTGCCGGTGGCGGTCGCATTGACCAAGGCGGACAAGTTCGGCCGGATGCAGCAGCAGAAGGCGGCCGCGGCGATCAGGAGCGAACTGGGACCCGAAGTCGAGATCTTTATCGTCAGCGCGCTGAAAAAGAGGGGGATGGAGGAGCTGCGCGAGGCGATCGCCCGCTGGTGGATGAGGGACGCCTTCGCCCGGGGGGACGGGGACGGCCTGGACAGGACAGCGCAGCGGGAGTGACGGGGCGCGGGAAAGCGATGGGTTCGGTGAGTGATAGCTTCAGTGGGTGGTATGTCGTTACCGGTGGCCTTGACGGGCGGGTGGCCCGGGACTTCAGTCC